>JAZNQA010000054.1:0-10782 GCA_045589915.1 Candidatus Enterenecus sp. | reverse complement strand
CCGTCCCGACTTTGTGTTTGATTATAGTTGCTTTTCCCTGTAAAAATCGGTATAATAAATAAGTTCCACCTTGCGGAACCATTATTTTTCACCAACTGAGGAGTGACAGGCATGGCAGAAGAACTGAATGTGACCATGAGCTCGAATTTTATCCACGATTTTATCGACGAGGATATCGCCCAGGGTGGTCAGTACCAAGGCATGACTGTCCACACCCGTTTCCCCCCGGAGCCCAACGGCTACCTGCACATCGGCCACTGCAAGGCGCTGACCATCGACTTTGGCACCGCCGAGAAGTACGGCGGTATGTGCAACCTCCGCATGGACGACACCAACCCCGCCAAAGAGGACGAGGAGTACGTGGACGCCATCAAAGAGGACATCCACTGGCTGGGCTTCGACTGGGGCGACCGGTTCTACTACGCCTCCGACTATTTTGAGACCATGTACGGCTTCGCTGAGGAGCTCATCAAAAAGGGTCTGGCCTACGTCTGCCAGCTCACCCCGGAGCAGTTCCGGGAGTACCGCGGCGACGTGTCCACCCCCGCCCGCTCCCCCTACCGTGACCGCCCCATGGAGGAATCCCTCGACCTGTTCCGCCGGATGCGGGCGGGCGAGTTCCCCAACGGCGCCATGACCCTCCGTGCCAAGATCGACCTTGCCAGCGGCAACTTCAATATGCGTGACCCGGTGATCTACCGCATCAACCACGCCCACCATCACCGTCAGGGCGACAAGTGGTGCATCTACCCCATGTACGACTTTGCCCATCCTCTGGAGGATGCGCTTGAGGGCATCACCCACTCCCTGTGCTCCCTCGAATTTGAGGATCACCGCCCCCTGTACGACTGGGTGGCCAACAACGTGTCCATCCCCTACCACAAGCCCCGCCAGATCGAGTTTGCCCGCCTTGGCATCAACTACACCGTCATGTCCAAGCGCAAGCTGCGCCAGTTGGTGGAGGAGGGTCGGGTTTCCGGCTGGGACGATCCCCGTATGCCCACCCTGTGCGGCCTGCGCCGCCGGGGCTACACCCCCAAGTCCATCCGCAATTTCTGTGAGCGTATCGGCGTGGCCAAGTCGGCCAACACCATTGGGTACGCCTTTTTGGAGCACTGCCTGCGGGAGGATCTGAATGAGAGCGCCCAGCGGGTCATGGCGGTGCTGCGCCCCATCAAGCTGACCATCACCAACTATCCCGAAGGGCAGAGCGAAAGCTTCGAGGTGGAGAACAACCCCAACCGCCCGGAGGATGGTACCCGCACCGTCACCTTCTCCCGCAACCTGTGGATCGAGGCGGAGGACTTCCTGTCCGAGCCCATCCCCAAGTACAAGCGCCTGTACCCCAACGGCCCTGAGTGCCGCCTGAAGGGTGCCTACCTCATCACCTGCACCGGCTGCGTGAAGGACGAGGCGGGCAACATCGTGGAGGTGCTGGCCACCTACGATCCCGACTCCAAGGGCGGCAACCCCGCCAACGGCCGCAAGGTCAAGGGGGCCACCATCCATTGGGTGGACGCCACCACCGCCGTGGACGCCGAGGTGCGGCTGTACGACTACCTGTTCTCCGATCCCGAGCCCGATGTCGCCGGCAAAGACTTTTTGGAGTGCCTGAACCCCAACTCGCTGGAGGTTCTGTCCAACGCCAAGGTGGAGGCCGGTCTGGCCGCCGCCCAGCCCGCTGACCGCTTCCAGTTCATGCGGCAGGGCTACTTCTGCGCCGACAGCCGTGACTCCAAGTCCGGCCATCTGGTATTCAACCGTGCCGTGAGCCTGAAAGACAGCTTTAAGCCCTGATCTGTAAACAAAACGTACCCGCCGGCATAGCCAGCGGGGACGTTTATGCAAGCCACCTGAGTCAGGGTAAGGCTTTTGGGCTTCCCCTCCGGGGAGCCTCGAAAGGACAGCACCCCCAAAGCCTCCCCTTGAGGGGAGGTGCCCCGTAGGGGCGGAGAGGTGCCTAACGGGCGGCTCTGGGAGCCGCCCCTACCACAAACCACCGAAACTGCCTGTGAATACCGCCACCTACGGGTGATCGCACCCCGTAGGGCAAGGGCTCTGCCCTTGCCTGTTTGCGGGCCGATGCGTCCATCGGCCCCTACAACCAAACCTGCCAGGAATCATGCGGGGCCCCGCCCTTGCGCAAAAACTCCCCACCAGTCGGTGGGGAGTTTTCATCGTTTTATCAGCCCAGCAGCAGCTTGTCGTCCGCCTCGTCGGATCCTGTAGCCTGACCGAACTTGGCCAGCAGATCCTCTACGGTGAGCTTCTTCTTGTCCTCGCCGGAGATGTCCAGCGCAATCTTGCCCTCGTGCATCATGATGAGCCGGTTGCCGTGGGCAATGGCATCACGCATGTTGTGGGTGATCATCAGGGTGGTGAGGTTGTCCTTCTGGACGATGCGCTCGGTGGCCTCCAGCACCTTGGCCGCCGTTTTGGGGTCAAGGGCGGCGGTGTGTTCGTCCAGCAGGAGCAGCTTTGGCTTGACCAGCGTGGCCATCAGCAGAGTAAGCGCCTGACGCTGACCGCCGGACAGCAGACCCACCTTGGAGGTCATACGCTCCTCCAGACCCAGATCCAGAATCTCCAGCAGCTCCCGATACTGCTCCCGCTCGGCCCTGCTGATGCCGGAGCGCAGGGTGCGGCGCTTGCCCCGACGGTAGGCCAGAGCCAGGTTTTCATCAATCTGCATGGTGGCGGCGGTGCCCATCATGGGATCCTGAAACACACGGCCGATATGCTTGGCACGCTTGTGCTCGGACAGGCGGGTGACATCCTCCCCGCCGATGGTGATGGCGCCCTCGTCCACCGGCCACACACCGGCCACGGCGTTGAGCAGGGTGGATTTACCGGCGCCGTTGCCGCCGATGACGGTGACGAAATCGCCCTCGTTCAGGTGGAGGGACACGCCGTTGAGGGCCGTCTTTTCATTGGCGGTGCCGGGGTTAAAGGTCTTATAAATATTGGATACGTCAAGCATGGCTGCTGCCCCCCCTCTTTACAGGCTTGGCAAAGTATTTGCCCTTCAGGTAGGGAATGGCCAGACAGACTGCCACGATGAGGGCGGTGATGAGCTTCATATCGTCGGTGCTCATGCCCAGACCGATAACCACCTGGTACACCACATAGTAGATCACCGCACCCAGCACCACGCTGAGCAGCTTGAGGGCGAAGTTGCGGAAGATCTTACCGAAGATGACCTCACCGATGATGACGGCGGCCAGACCGATGACGATGGCGCCCCGGCCCATGCTCACGTCGGCAAAGCCCTGATACTGGGCCAGCAGAGCGGAGGACAGGGCCACCAGACCGTTGGAGAGCATCAGGCCCAGCACCTTGGTGAAGTTGACGTTGATGCCCTGGGCACGGCTCATGTTCAGGTTGGAGCCGGTGGCACGCAGACCGCAGCCCACCTCGGTGCCAAAGAACCAGTACAGGATGGCGATGATGAGGATCACGGCAATGCCCACCACGAAAATGGGATTCTCAAACCCCAGCACATTGGTATTGCGGGATGAGACGAGCAGATCGTATTTGTTGACGTTGATGCCCTGATTGGACTTGCCCATAATGCGCAGGTTCACCGAATACAGGGCAAGCTGGGTGAGGATACCGGCCAGAATGGCGGGGATGCCGCAGGCGGTGTGGAACAGGCCGGTGACCAAACCGGCCACCATGCCCGCCAAAAAGGCCAGCAGCAGCGCCACAGGGATGCTGCACCCTGCCATGGTGGACATGATGAACACGGCGCCGCCGGTACACATGGTGCCGTCCACCGTCAGGTCGGCAATATCCAAAATCTTATAGGTGATGTACACGCCGATGGCCATGATGCCCCAGATCAAGCCCTGGGACACCGCACCGGGCATGGCATTGATCAATGCGGTAAAATTCATATGACTTCCTTCTTCCTTGAGGTAGGTCTGTACATAGTCTGCATTGTACCAAAAAACAGCAGGAAAGGAAAGTCCCTTTCCCGCTGTTTTTCATTTATTTCGGGGGGATTTTTGCTTAATCCGCACCGAGAGCGGTGTAGCCCTCAGGCGGGGTTATGCCCAGATCGGCGCAGATCTCAGCATTGTACACGCTGGAAGCCTGTGCGTACTCGATGGGCATCTCGGAGATGCTGGCCTCACCGGTGAGGATCTTGGCCGCCATCTTGCCGGTGGCGTAGCCCAGATCGTAGTACTCGATGCACAGGGTGGCCACGGTGCAGCCGCCGCAGATGCCGCCGTCACCGCCGATGACGGGCTGCTTGGCGGGGCGGGAGATGTTGTCGATGATCTCGGTGTTGGCGGCCACGGTGTTGTCGGTGGGGACATAGATGAGGTCGCAGTTGGCAACGGCAGCCTGCACTACCACGGCCAGATCGTTGGAGTCGGAGAAGGAGTAGTAGTCACAGGCATAGCCCATGGCTTCCAGCTCGGTCTTCACCACGTCCACCTGATACTGGCTGTTGGCCTCGGCAGAGCAGTAGAGCAGACCCACGGTTTTCACATCGGGGAACCACTCCTTGATCATCTGAGCCTGAGCATCCAGAGGCGCCAGATCGGAGGTGCCCGAGATGTTGCCGCCCACGGTGCCGTCAAAGTCGTCGATGTCCAGCGCCACACCGTACTCGGTGACGGAGGTGCCCAGAATGGGGATCTCGCCGGTGGCGGAGGCGGCAGCCTGCAGAGCGGGAGTGGCATTGGCCAGGATCAGATCCACGTCAGAGGCAATGAACTGGTTGACGATGGTGGAGCACATGGGAATGTCGTTGGACGCATTCTGCTCGTCAAAGGTGACCTTGTCGCCCAGCTCCTCGGTGAGCGCATCCTTAAAGCCCTGGGTGGCGGCATCCAGCGCCTCATGCTGGACAAGCTGGCAAATGCCCACCACATAGGTCTCATCATCCTTTTTGCCGCCGGAACAGGCGGTGAGCCCCAGCGCCATGACCAGCGCCAGAGCAAGTGCCATCAACTTGGACAGTTTTTTCATTCCGATTCCTCCCATGTATGCAACATATCCGTATGTTTATACAAAATCTATAGCTCCATAGTAGACCCAAATGAAATCCTTGTCAACAAAAACCTGATACGCCATCCTGCATCTCTTATGAAGCTGCGCACGACACTCAGCCGCCAATGGCAACGTAGCCTTCGGGAGCGGTCAGACCCAGGTCGGCGCAGATGTCGGCATTGTACTTCTTGGTGAACTGGGGAGCGTACTCGATGGGCATCTCGGAGATGTTGGCCTCACCCTTGAGGATCTTGGCAGCCATCTTGCCGGTGGCGTAGCCCAGATCGTAGTAGCTGATGGACAGGGTGGCCACGCCGCAGCCGCCGCAGATACCCTCCTCACCGGCAATCACGGGCACACCGGCGGGGCGGCAGATGTTGTCGATGAGGTTGGCGTTGGATGCCACGGTGTTATCGGTGGGGACATAGATGACGTCGGAAGCGGCCACGGCGCTCTGGGTGACGGCGGCCAGATCGTTGGAGTCGGAGAAGGAGTAGAACTCACAGGTGTAGCCCAGCTTCTCCAGCTCGGCCTTCACCACGTCCACCTGATACTGGCTGTTGGCTTCGGCGGAGCAGTAGAGCAGACCCACGTTCTTGGCATCGGGGAACCACTCCTTGAGCATGGCGGCCTGCTGATCCAGAGGAGCCAGATCGGAGGTGCCGGAGACGTTGCCGCCCACGGTGCCGTTAAAGTTGTCAATGTCCAGCGCCACGCCGTACTCGGTGACGGAGGTGCCCAGGACGGGGATCTTGGTGGTGGCGGCGGTGGCAGCCTGCAGGGCAGGAGTGGCGTTGGCCAGGATCAGATCCACGTCGGCAGCCACGAACTGGTTGACGATGGTGGAGCACATGGGGATGTCGTTGGACGCATTCTGCTCGTCAAAGGACACTTTATCGCCCAGCTCCTCGGTGAGAGCGGCCTTAAAGCCCTCGGTGGCGGCATCCAGCGCCTCGTGCTGGACGAGCTGGCAGATGCCCACAACGTAAGTATCATCCTTCTTGCCGCCGGAGCAGGCGGTGAGGCCAAACACCATGGCAAGCACCATGCCCAGTGCCAGCAGCTTCGATTTCATTTTCATTTCAATTTCCTCCATTCTCATCTTTCTTTATCGCTTTGTACCATAAAAGCAATAAAGTGAAAGAATTGAGCCAAACGGCTCAGTACAGCTGAGTATATTACTTTACTGCGCTACTGTCAAGATGTACGGCATATTTTTTCTGGTTCTTTTTTCGCTGTGAACGGAGCGTAAACAGTTTCCGTCGGGCATAGACTTTTCCTTTTCAATGTGGTATACTTCTTTGGAATAGATAGGTACATACATCCCTCAGCGAAGGAGAACCTGTCATGCGCATTGACGTTTTGGGTGTGGCCTTTGACAACTTCACCATGGACGAAAGCGTGGCGTGGGCGCTGGAACTGCTGGAGCAGGACGGCCCCCATCTGGTGGTCACCCCAAATGCGGAGATCGTGCAGCAGGCCCGCAGGGACGAAGCATTCGCCCGCATCATCGCCGGGGCCGATCTCGTCCTGCCCGACGGTGTGGGGGTCATCTGCGCCTCCAAAATTCTGGGGCACCCCCTGAAGGAACGGGTGGCCGGTATTGATTTCGCCTCCGCCCTGATGGAGCAGATGGCCCGCTCAGGGAAGCGGCTGTTCCTGCTGGGGGCCAAGCCCGGCGTGGCTGAACAGGCCGCCGCCAGACTGAAGGAGCAATACCCCGATCTGACTGTGTGCGGCACCCGGGACGGCTACTTCACCGAGGACGAGCCGGTGGCGGACGCCATCCGCACCTCGTGCGCAGATGTGGTGTTTGTCTGTCTGGGCGCACCCAGGCAGGAAACATGGATCGTCAAACACGGCGAGGCCACCGGTGCAAGGCTGCTCATTGGCCTGGGCGGCTCGCTGGACGTATTCGCCGGTGAGGTGAAGCGGGCGCCGAACTTCTGGCAGAAGCTCGGTCTGGAATGGCTCTACCGTGCCATCAGGCAGCCTGCACGGCTGAAGCGGGTGGTCAGGCTGCCCCTGTTCCTCTGCTCCGCCGTGGGAGCGCGCATCAAAGGAAAGTAAGGTGTCTCTATGGGCGGAAAACTGATCGTATTCGAGGGGACGGACGGTTCGGGCAAGTCCACCCAGTTCCGGTTGACCTGTCAGGCGCTGGAGGGCGCAGGGCGGGAATTCCGCACCTTCCGCTATCCCCAGTATCAGGAGGAGTCCTCTGCGCTGGTGCGGATGTATCTGGGGGGCGAATTTGGCAGCAGCCCCTCCGATGTGAACGCCTACGCCGCCTCCGCCTTTTATGCCGTGGATCGCTACGCCGGCTACAAAAAGCAGTGGGGCAGCTACTACGAGGGCGGCGGACTGATGGTGCTGGATCGCTACACCACCTCCAACGCCGTCCACCAGGCGTCCAAGATGCCCGCCGGAGAGCGGGAGGATTTCTTCCGCTGGCTGGCTGACTTCGAGTACGGCTCGCTGGGTCTGCCCCGCCCCGATGTGGTGATCTGGCTGGATATGCCCATCGAGCTGGCGGTGGCCAACCTCCGCCGCCGGGAGAGCGACACCCACACCACCGCCGACATTCACGAGGTGGATGACGGGTATCTCACCGCCTGTCGGGAGGCGGCGGCGCAGGCCGCCGGATTTTACGGCTGGCAGCGCATCGCCTGCGCCGATGAAAACGGCAGGCTGCGCTCCATCGAGGACATTCATCAGGAGATCATGGCGCTCATCAAGGAATGAGGAGGCGTTCCCATGGTATACATTTTGTTGGGACAGGGCTTTGAGGAAGCAGAGGCGCTGGTAACGGCTGACGTGCTGCGCCGCGGCGGCGTGGCCGTGGCGCTGGCCGGCATCGGCGGCACCACTGTGGAGGGCGCTCACGGCATCAGAACCGTGGCCGACGTGGCGGTGGAAGCCGTCACCCTCGCTGCGGGTGACACCGTGGTGCTGCCCGGCGGACTGGGCGGCGTGGCCTCCATCGAGGGGTGCGGGGCCGCCATGGCTCTCACACGGCAGGCCGCAGCCCAGGAGGATCTGACGCTGGCCGCCATCTGCGCCGCTCCCACCCTGCTGGCCCGTGCGGGCATCATCGGGGCGGGGACGGCAGCGGTGTGCTACCCTGGCATGGAGGAGGAACTGACTGCCGCAGGGGTCACCCCCTGCGTGGATCAGCCCGCCGTGGTGTGCGGCAGGCTGGTGACGGGTCGGGGCCCCGGTGCCGTGTTCGACTTTGCCCTCACCCTGCTGGCGGTGCTCACCGATGAGCACACCGCCGCACAAGTGCAGGCCGGACTGCACTACCGCACATGAATGCGGCGGAGAAAAAGGAGCTGCTGCGCCGACAGGTGGCCACCCTTCCCAAGTCGGATGTGCCTCACCTGCTGGAACGCTTTTTGAACCTGCCCCAGGTGCAGCAGGCGGACACCGTGATGGTGTTCTGCGGCGTGGGGCGTGAGCCGGACACCGCACCCCTCATCTCCACCCTGCTGGAGCAGGGCAAGCGGGTGGCGCTGCCGGTGTGTCTGCCGGGGCGGCAGATGGAAGCCCGCCTCATCGCTGACATGGGGCAACTGGTGCCCAATCGCTACGGCATCCCCGAACCGGACGACACCTGCCCCACCGTGCGCCGGGAGCGCATCGGCGCAGTGCTGGTGCCCAACCTGATGTGCGACCGTTCCGGCTACCGCCTGGGGTATGGCGGCGGCTATTACGACCGCTGGCTGGCCGACTATCAGGGCTTCACCGCCGCCGTCTGTCCGGCGGAGCGGCTGGTGGACGAGCTGCCCCACGACGACTTCGACGTGCCGGTGCAGCAGGTCATCTGCGATTAACAAAATAAGAGGAGGGGCAAAGCCCCTCCGCCTCAGGCAGCCCGCATGGGCGGGCTTTGTACCGCTCAGCAGCAGCCGTCGTTGCAGCCGCAGCCGCAGCTGTTGCCGCAGCCACAGTTATTGTTGCCCATGCCGAAGCTGTTGCCGCCGCCGCAGCAGCAGCACAGGATGAGGATCAGGATGATGATCCACCAGCAGCCGCCAAAACCATTGTTACCACACATGATTCGTCACCTCACATTGGATTCCGGTCACAGGTACCGGCTCGGACGCCGCAGACCTCACTGCGGCGCCGGAGCCGGCACCCGTCCCCGTTTCTGCGTTATCCTATGTGGGAGGGAAAGATTTGGTTCCACCCTCCCCCGCCGGCATCGACCCGATCAACAACGACCCTTTGTACAGGAGTGAAACATTATGGCAGAAGAAAACCGCACCAAAGAGCAGAAGCCCCGCAAGCCACGCAAGAAGCGTTCCACCGGTATGCGTATCGGCATCGCATTCCTCTATGTGCTGTGCGTCATCGGCGTATCCGCTCTGCTGGCCACGCTGGGCTGGAAGCTGGCAGGCGACCTGCTGGCGCTGGACAAGGAGTACACCTCCGTCATCATCACCATCACCGAGGATATGTTCACCGAAAAAGAGGTGAAGGGTGAGGATGGCGAGATGACCACCATCAGCCGTGCCAAAATGGGCGAGATCACCGACCAGCTGAAGGAGAACGGTCTCATTGACTACGGCTTCCTTTTCCGTACCTACGCATGGTTCTCCAAGGCAGACCGAAAGATCGCCCCCGGCACCTACGAGCTGAACACCCAGATGGATTACCGGGCGCTCATCACCAATATGAGCTCCTCCTCCTCCACCCGACAGACGGTGGACGTCACCATTCCGGAGGGCTACACGCTGGATCAGATCTTCCAGTTGCTGGAGGAAAACGGGGTGTCCACCACCGAGAAGCTCACCGACACGGCAGCCAACTGGCCCTACAAGTGGGACTTCCTGCAGGACATCCCCCTGGGCGACTATCACCGTCTGGAGGGCTACCTGTTCCCCGACACCTACACCTTCTATCAGGGTGAGGATCCCAAGTATGTCCTGAACAAGATGCTGCTGCGCTTCGACGAAAAGATGAGCGAGTATTACGAGCAGTTCGGGGAGGACAGCACCTATTCCCTCCACGACATCGTCACCATCGCCTCCATGATCGAAAAGGAGACCGACGGCCACGACTACCGCACCATCTCCTCCGTGCTGTATAACCGCCTGACCAATCTGAGCGGCGAGACCGTGGGCTACCTCCAGATCGACGCCACCCTGGTGTATATCAACGGCGGCAAGATGCCCACTGAGGCGGACAAGGAGATCGACTCCCCCTACAACACCTATATGTATCAGGGTCTGCCCGCCGGCCCCATTTCCAACCCCGGCATGGCCTCCCTGTACGCCGCCATGAACCCGGAGAACACCAAGTATTACTTCTACGCCCTCAATCCGGCCACCAACCGCCATGAGTTCAGCCAGACCTTTGCCCAGCATCAGGCCAAGCTGGACAGCTATGCCAAAGCCAATGGTTAAGCCGGAGCTCCTCGCCCCTGCCGGAGATATGGAGCGGCTGGAGATGACGCTGGCCTACGGAGCTGACGCCGTCTATCTGGCAGGAAATATCTTCGGTATGCGGGCCTTTGCAGGCAACTTCGACCGGGACGAGATGGCCCGTGCGGTGGAGCTTGCCCACGGCAAAGGGGTGAGCGTCCATGTCACCTGCAACACCCTTGCACGCAACGGCGAGGTGGCCAAGCTGCCCGAATATCTGGAATATCTGGATGCCATCGGGGTGGATGCGGTCATCTCGGCGGGGGTGGACGTGCTGGCGCTGGCCAAGCGCCACGCACCCCATGTGCAGGTGCATATGTCCACCCAGACGGGCATCACCAACTACGAGATGGCC
>JAZNQA010000053.1:0-2709 GCA_045589915.1 Candidatus Enterenecus sp. | reverse complement strand
TCCGCCCCGATGAGGGTGACGGGGCCGGTGGCACGGGTGGCGGCCATGGCGGCGGTCATGGCGATGCGGTGGTCGTTGTGGCAGGGGATGGTGACGTTCCCCTTCAGCTCCTTCACGCCCACCAGCGAGATGCCGTCGGTAAACTCATCCACCGCCACGCCGAAGGCGTTCAACATCTGCACCACGGCGGTAATGCGGTCGCTCTCCTTGATGCGCAGGCGGGCAGCGCCCCCGATGTGGGTGGTCTTGCCCTCACGCATGGCGGCCAGCAGGGACAGGGCGGGGAACAGGTCGGGGCACTGGCTCACATCCTGCGCCACTTCCTCCTCCGAGCTGCACAGCTCCATGTAGTAGGGCACGATGCGGGTGTCACCCTGAGTGGAGAAGGGGTTCAGCCCCTGAATGAGCAGCTCGCTGCCCAGTCCGTGGGCGGCATAGTAGAAGGCGGCCTGAGACCAGTCCGCCTCCACCGACTGGCGGAAGGAACGGTAGGTCTGGTTGCCGGGGATGTAGCCGCCGTCGGTGAGCACACCTGCGGCACGCAGCACATCACGGGTGATCTCCACATAGTCCCCCGACTCCAACGGAGAGGTGAGCACGATGCGGGAATCCCCCGCCAGCAGGGGCAGGGCGAACATCAGACCAGTGAAGAACTGGCTGGATACGTCGCCGGGCAGCTTGAAATCGCCGGGGGTGAGTTGGCCGCTGATGGTGAGCACGCCGTCCTTCTGCTCGTAGAAGATGCCCTTCTCGTCAAACAGGTCGAAGTAGGGTTTCTGGGGCCGCTCCATCAGCCGCCCGTGGCCGGTGAAGATAGCGCCCCCCGCCACCGCCAGCGCCACCGGGATGAGGAAGCGCAGGGTGGAGCCGCTCTCGCCGCAGTCCAGATGGGGGTGGGCGATCTTGCGCATGGGGGAGCGGGAGGAGGCGGCCATGCCCTGAACGGTGAGGGTGGAGCCCTCCCGCTCGAATTGCGCACCCAACTGCTCCATGCAGCGGATGGTGGCCTCAATATCCTGAGAATAGGCCACGTTGGAGATGACGCTCTGACCCTCCGCCAGCGCAGCAGCGATGATGAGCCGGTGAGCCTGAGACTTGGAGGGGGGCGGGGTGATGGTGCCCTTCAGTTTGGTGGGTGTGATGGTGACGTTCATAACATACCTCGATTTACAGTTTCTCCAGCAGCGCTGCTTTTTCCATCTGGTAGGGCACGGCGTGTCCGGCCCGATCCAACAGGATGAGGGTGATGTGGGCTCCCGCTCCCTTTTTGTCCAGCCCGATGGCGGCGGCGTACTGCTCCGCCGTGCAGGGGAGAGCGGCGGGCAGACCAAAGGCGGTGACCAGTTCGGTGATCTGCTCTGCCAGCTCGGAGGGGGTCAGCCCCAGCTCCACGCCCAGCCCGGCGGCCTTCACCATGCCGGCGGCCACGCCCTGACCGTGGGTGCAGCTCTCGTAATGTCCGGCCAGCTCGTAGGCATGGCCTAAGGTGTGGCCGAAGTTGAGGATCATGCGCAGGCCGGTGTCCAGCTCGTCCTCCGTGACAACGGAGCGTTTAATATCGCAGCAGGTATACAGAACGGATTCAATTTCCACCATGATCTGAGCTCTGCTGGGGTGTTCTTGAAGGAAACGGAGGAAGTCAGCGTCGGCGATGCAGCCGTACTTGATGACCTCCGCCATGCCGTCGGCAAAGGTGGTGTCGGGCAGGGTGTCCAGCACGTCGGGATCCATGAGCACCAGCCTGGGCTGGTAGAAGGCACCCGCCAGATTTTTGCCCGCCTCCAGATCAATGGCCACCTTGCCGCCCACGGAGGAGTCCACCTGCGCCAGCAGGGTGGTGGGGATCTGGATGAAGGGTACCCCCCGCAGGGCGGTGGCGGCGGCAAAGCCCGCCAGATCGCCCACCACGCCGCCGCCGAGGGCGGCCACGGCATCGGTTCGGGTGAGACCGAAGTCCATGAACTCCTCCCACAGCAGGGCAAGCTGCCCGGCGCACTTGCTGGGCTCTCCGGCGGGGACGGTGAACAGCCGGCACTCAAAGCCTGCGGCGGCTGCGCTGTCCAGCACGGTCTGGGCATACAGGGGGGCGACGTTGCTGTCGCTCACCACGGCCAGCTTGCCCGCCCGGGGCAGCAGGGTGCGGATGCGCTGGCCGGTCTGAGCGAGCAGACCACGCTGGATGATGATGTCATATTCCCGGCCCGGCAGGGCCACGGTGAGGGTTTTCATTGGGATCACCTCGTGAAGATTGGGTCGTGCGCCTGATTGCGGCGCGTCAAGGATGCCGCGCCCTACGTTTATATCGTAGGGCGACCATTGGTCGCCCGCTGCGGCAAGGGCAGAGCCCTTGCCCTACGGGTTACATGAAAGAAACTGATCAGGCGCAAAAGCCTCCCCTGTGCAAGGGGAGGTGCCCCCGCAGGGGGCGGAGGGGTTGTCCCGATATCGACAATCCCCCAGTCATGGCTGCGCCATGCCAGCCCCCTTTACACAAGGGGGCCTTGTGGCGGGCCGATGTGGGCATCGGCCCCTACGAACAGAGTGGAAGGCGTGCCGTAGGGGCGCACCTGTGTGTGCGCCCGATCACACCAGTTTCTTCCCCATCAGCTCCACCAGCGGGTCGAGCTTGTCCATGAGGTGCTGGAACTTCTCGGGGGTGAGGGACTGCTGTCCGTCACACTTGGCGTGGGGAGGGTCGTTGTGCACCTC
>JAZNQA010000052.1:0-4149 GCA_045589915.1 Candidatus Enterenecus sp. | reverse complement strand
GGTGGCCGCTATCGAGGCTGCCGACGCAATGCTGAAGGCCGCCAACGTCGTTCTGGTTGGCACCGAGAAGATCGGTTCCGGCCTGGTGTCCGTCATGGTCCGTGGCGACGTGGGCGCTGTGAAGGCCGCCGTTGACGCCGGCTCCACCAACGCTGCCCGTCTGGGCGAGCTGGTGGCCACCCACGTCATTCCCCGCCCCCACGCCGACGTGGAGAAGATCCTGCCCAAGCTGGGCTAATCTCACGTAAGAGATCCCGCCGCCCCGGAAGGATCCCCTCCTTTCGGGGCGGCCAGAAAAATCTCCGTTCCCTATACGCTGATTAGAGCGGATGAAAGCGGTGAATGATGATGACGCAAAACACCATTGATATGATCACAAAGCTGGTCATGGCCGAGCTGAAGAAGAGCGACGCCGTGTCCGACATTACCATCCCCGTAGGCGTCTCCGCCCGGCATATCCACCTGACTCAGGAAGCCGTGGAGACCCTGTTTGGCCCCGGTCACCAGCTCACCTTCAAAAGCGAGCTGATGGGCGGCCAGTTTGCGGCTCAGGAGACCTGCACCATCGTGGGTCTGAAGCTGCGTGCGCTGGAGAAGGTGCGTGTGCTGGGCCCCGTGCGCAGCGCCAACCAGGTGGAGATCTCCGCCACCGATGCCCGCACTCTGGGCGTGGGCGCACCGGTGCGCAACAGCGGCGACGTGAAGGGCTCCGCCCCCATCGCCATTGTGGGCCCCAAGGGCGCCATTTATCTGAAGGAGGGCTGCATCGTTGCTGCCCGCCACATCCACATGAGCCCCGAAGATGCCGCCCGTATGGGCGTCAAGGACAAGGACGTGGTCTCCGTGCAGGCGGACAATGCCCGTGGCACGGTGTACGATCAGGTGCTCATCCGGGTAGACCCCACCTTTACATTAGAGATGCATATTGACACAGACGAGGCAAACGCCGCCGGCATCAAGCAGGGTGACCGTGTGCGGCTGCTGAAGGATCGGTGAGGAAGATATGATAGTTGCAAAAGTCGTGGGCAGCGTGGTGTCCACCAACAAGAATGAGAAGCTCATCGGCTGTAAGTTCATGATCGTGGAGCCGTACTATGAGCCGGGCCGTGAGGGCCGGTTCATCGCCGTGGACAACGTGAACGCCGGTATCGGCGAGCTGGTCCTGGTCACCACCGGCAGCGCCGCCCGCAGCGGCTGCTCCCCGGAGCGTGCCCCCATTGATGCCGCCATCGTGGGCATCATTGATTCTTGTTCCGAACTGGAGTGATAGGCAATGGATATGGATGCACTGAAGGCGAAGCTGGAAGCCGCCGGTGTCGTCGGTGCAGGCGGCGCAGGTTTTCCGGCCTTCCGCAAGCTGGCCAAGGCTGACACCATCATTGTAAACTGCGCCGAGTGCGAGCCCCTTTTGATGCTCCATAAGCAGCTTCTGGCCGCCGAGGCGGAGAAGATTGTCAAGGCGCTGAACCTGGTGGCCGAGGCCTGCGGCGCATCGGAGGCTGTGGTGGCCCTCAAGCACACCTATAAGGATGCCATCGCCGCCGTCACCGCCGCAGGGGGCACGGTCAAGACCCTGCCCGCCGTCTATCCCGCCGGCGACGAGGTGGTGCTCATCTACGAGGTCACCGGCCGTGTGGTGCCCCCCGGCAGCATTCCCATCTCCCAGGGTGTCATCGTGTTCAACGTGGAGACCATGTACAACATCTACCACGCTGTGTATGAGAACAAGCCGGTGATGGAAAAGCTGGTCACCGTCACGGGCGCTGTGGCAAACCCCATCACGGTGACTGCCAAGCTGGGCACCCCCATCAGCGCTCTGGTGGAGCGTGCAGGCGGCGCCACGGTGGCAAACCCGGTGTATCTGGTGGGCGGCCCCATGATGGGCAATCTGCTGCCCGGCAGCACCGAGGTCACCAAGACCACCAACGCCGTCATCGTGCTGGCGGAGGATCATCCTCTTGTCCTGCGCAAGCAGACCCGCCTGTCGGCGGAGCTGAAGCGGGCTTCTTCTGCCTGCTGCCAGTGCAGAACGTGCACCGATCTGTGCCCCCGCCACCAGTTGGGGCATCCCATCGAGCCCCACGCCTTTATGCGTGCCGCCTCCGACCGCAACGTGCAGGACACCTCCGTGTTCCTCAATGCCATGTTCTGCTCCGGCTGCGGCGTGTGCGAGGCCTATGCCTGTCCCCAGGGTCTGAGCCCCAGACGGCTCATTGGGGAATATAAGCTGCAAATGCGCAAGGCGGGCGTGCCCGCCCCCAAGGTGGCCGCAGGGCCGGTGGACCCCGATCGGCGCTACCATCAGGTGCCCGCAGAGCGGCTGGCGGCCCGACTGGGTCTGAGCGAATACAACGTCATGGCACCGTGGGTGCAGGAAGCGGAAGGTGAAGGCAAATGAGCAAAGCCATCGGAATGGTTGAATATAAGACGGTGTCCGCAGGCGTCACCGCCGCCGATACCATGATCAAGACGGCGGATGTGGACATCCTGCTGTCCGAGACTGTGTGCCCCGGCAAGTACATCGTCCTCATCACCGGCGTGCTCAGCGCCGTCAATGCCGCCGTGGAGGCCGCCAAGACCCGCCATGGGATGCACCTTATCGACTCCTTCGTGCTGGGCAACCCCCATGAGGACATTTTCCCCGCCCTGTACGGCTCCACCGAGATCGGTGAGGTGGACGCTCTGGGCATCATCGAGACCTACTCCGCCCCCTCCATGATCGTGGCTGCCGACGCCGCCGCCAAGACCGCCATCGTGCAGCTCATCGAGGTGCGCCTGTGCAAGGGTATGTGCGGCAAGAGCTACACCATGCTCACCGGCGAGGTGTCCGCCGTCACCGCCGCCATTGAGCGGGCCAAGGAGTCCGTGGCCGATACCGGCCTGTTTTTGGACAGCTCGGTCATCCCCCATCCCGATCCCAGACTGTACAGCGCAATCCTGTAATTGCGCGCAATATTCCATGATAAAAATCATTCACCTGAGCCCTTTGGTGAATGATTTTATCATAACAAATGGAGAGATCTTATGCTGGCACTGGAACGTCGCAATGAAATATTGAAGCTGTTCCAAAAGACCCAGACGGTGACGGTCAGCGAGCTGAGCCAACAGTTCGGCGTCACGGTGGAGACCATCCGCCGTGATCTGGAGCGGCTGGAAACGGCGGGGCATATCGTCCGTACCCACGGCGGCGCCATGCTCACCAAGCGGGACATGACCAAGGTGGAGCAATCCTCCAGCATCCGCAAGCAGACCAATCCCGCCGAGAAGGCCCTCATTGCAGACATCATTGCTGATATGGTGCGGGATGGCGACGGCATCATGCTGGACGACAGCTCCACCAGCCTCTTTGCCGCCCGTGCCCTGCGGGGCAAGCATCGCCTCACCGTCATCACCAACAGTCTGGAGGTCATTATGGATCTGGCCAACGTGCCCGACTGGACGGTGATGGGCACCGGCGGCGTGCTCAAGGAGCGCTCCATGTCCTTCGTGGGCAATCAGGCGGAAACCATGCTGTCCAAGTATCATGTGGACAAGGCCATCATCTCCTGCAAGGGTTTGGATCTGGATCACGGCTTTACCGAGTCCAGCGAACCCTCCGCTCTGGTGAAGCGGTGCATGATCAACTCCGCCAAGGAGGTCATTCTGGCGGTGGACAGCTCCAAATTTGACATTGTCTCCTTCGTGCAGATCGGGCAGCTCAACAAGCTGTCCGCCATTGTCACCGACAAGGCTCCCCGACAGGAGTGGCTGGATGCTCTGGAGGAGCGGGGTATCACCTGCCTGTGGCCCGATGAAAGTTAAGATGTAAAAACAGCACCTGATGGAACATCAGGTGCTGTTTTTGTTTGGGTTTTCGTTGTGATCGGTCAGCTCTTTCAGGGTATGCATCAGCCGGTCATGTTCGGTCAGCAGGTCGTATACTGCGTCCTCGGACAGCACGCCCCGTTTCAGCTCCGGCGGCAGTTCCCCGGCGCTGTCCGCTTCGTAGTCCCTCAGCCATTGGCCGCCGCTGTAATAGGCCGCCAGTTCCTCAAACTGCCCCCGCACGGCCTCATACTGCTCCACGGCGGCAGAGAGCTGGCTCACCGCTTGTGCGGCAGCATCCAGATTGCGCTCCATGCGCTCGATTCGTTGGATTTGGTTCAAATC
>JAZNQA010000051.1:0-4013 GCA_045589915.1 Candidatus Enterenecus sp. | reverse complement strand
GCCGGACTTGCAGCCGGTGAGGGAGAGCGCCATCACAGCGCACAGCAGCAGGGCAAGGATACGATGCTTCATGGTAAAACGCTCCAATCTATGTCAGTGGAAGATATTCTAACATCACAGGGGGGAAAAGGCAACCCGAAGCCGCCAAAGTTCATGATTTGTTTCCATCCTGCAAAAGACCTTCAAACCGGCGGATGAGCTGCTCTCCCTGCCGCAGGGGGTCTTCCCCCTTGCGCAGCTTCAGGGTGAGCACCGGTCTGTCGCCGGGGGAGAAGAGCAGCCGCCCCCCAAAGTCCGCCGCCAGAGCGGAGATGGTCTGTAAGTCGAACTGCTCCAGAGTGAAGATGAGGTTCATCCCCCTCTGGGTGATGTCGGTGACGGCGCACTGCGCAGCCCGACTGCGCAGCAGCGCCACGACGATGAGGTTGTTCACCGGACGGGGAGGGTCGCCAAAGCGGTCGATGAGCTCGTCGGTCATGTCGTCGGCGTCCTCCTCGGTGCGGATGCGGGCAATGCGGCGGTAGAGATCCATCCGCTGTTCGGGGGAGGGAACGTATCGGTCGGGGATGGCGGCGGCCACGCTCAGGTCGGCGGTACACTCCCTGCGCCGAGCGGGCGTTTCCCCCTTTTCCTCCAGTACCGCATCCTCCAGCAATTTGAGGTACAGGTCGTAGCCCACGCTCATGAGGAAGCCCGACTGCTCCGGCCCCAGCAGGTTGCCTGCCCCACGGATTTCAAGGTCACGCATGGCGATCTTGAAGCCGGAGCCGAACTCGGCATACTCCCGAATGGCGGACAGCCGCTTGGCGGCGATCTCGGTGAGCACCTTGCCGGTGCGGTAGGTCATGTAGGCGTAAGCCCGTCGGGGAGAGCGGCCCACACGACCCCGAATCTGGTGGAGCTGGGCCAGACCCATCTTGTCGGCGTCCTCGATGATGAGGGTGTTCACGTTGGCGATGTCGATGCCCGTCTCGATGATGGTGGTGCACACCAGCACGTCCACGTCCCCATCGCTCATGCGGGTCATCACGTCGGACAGCTCCTCCTGGCTCATCTTGCCGTGCCCCACCGCCACCTCCACGTCGCCCCCCAGCATCTCACGGATGCGGGCGGCGGTGCGCTCGATGGTGTCCACCCGATTGTGGAGGTAGTACACCTGGCCGCCCCGCTCCAGCTCCCGGCGCATGGCATCGGCCAGCACCGACCAGTTGTGCTCCAGCACATAGGTCTGCACCGGCTGGCGGCTGGCGGGGGGCTCCTCAATGGCGGACATATCCCGAATGCCGGACAGCGCCATGTTCAGCGTGCGGGGGATGGGGGTGGCAGACAGGGTGAGCACATCCACCTGCTTGGAAATTTCCTTGAGCCGCTCCTTGTGGGTGACGCCGAAGCGCTGCTCCTCGTCCACCACCAGCAGACCCAGATTCTTGAACTTCACGTCCTTCTGGAGCAGCCGGTGGGTGCCGATGAGCACATCCACCCCGCCGGTTTCCACCCCGGAGAGGGCCTTTTTCATCTGGGCGGGGGTGCGGAAGCGGGACACCACATCAATTTCCACCGGGTATTTGGCAAAGCGGGCCTTGCAGGTGAGGTAATGCTGGCGGGCCAGCACCGTGGTGGGCACCAGCACGGCGGCCTGCTTGCCGTCCAGCACGCATTTCATGATGGCACGCATGGCCACCTCGGTCTTGCCGTAGCCCACGTCGCCGCACAGCAGGCGATCCATGGGGCGGGGCTGCTCCATGTCCCGCTTGATCTCCGCAATGGAGCGGAGCTGATCGTCAGTCTCCTCGTAGGGGAAGTCGTCCTCAAACTCCCGCATCCACGGGGAGTCGGGGGAGAAGGCGTAACCCGGCTGGCGCTGCCGCTGGGCGTAGAGCTGGATGAGCCCCTTGGCCAGATCCTTCACGGCGGCCCGGGTGCGGCTCTTGGCCCGCTCCCACTCGCCGCCCCCCAGCTTGGACAGCTTTTTCTTCTCCGGGTCGTCTCCGCCGCCGATGTACTTGGAGATGGAATCGAGCTGGGTGGCGGGGAGGTAGAGGGTGTCGGTGCCGGCATAGGCCAGCTTGATGTAGTCCTTCTGGATGCCGTCCACCTGCATCTTCACCATGCCCACGAAGCGGCCAATGCCGTGGTGCTCGTGTACGATGAGGTCGCCGGGGGACAGGTCGGTGAAGGAGTCCACCTTTCGGCGGTCAGCGGCGTGCCTGAGGCGCTTGCCCTTTTTGCGGCTCTCCGCCCGCCCCTCGGTAAGCACCGCCACGGGGCAGCCCACATAGTCAAAGCCTGCCGATAGCCCGCCCACGGCGATGGTGATGCCGCCGGGCTGGGGCAGCTCGTGGAGCAAGAAGTCCACGCCGGAGCGAATTTTCTGGTCACGGAGGAGGGCCTGCAGGTTGAGGGCACGCTGCTCGCTGCCCACCAGCACCACGGTGGCCACCCCTGCCCGCTGATACTGGGTCAGGTCGGACACCGCCGTTTCCAGACTGGCGCCGAAGGAGGAGAGCTGCCGCCCCTGGGCGGTGAGGATGGCTCTGGGGGGCAGGGGGGTGGAGGAGGTGGCGAAGGAGTCCAGGAAGCACAGGGCGAAGTCCCCCAGCACCGCCATCAGCTCATCCAGACCGGCGGCGAACACCGCACCCTTGCCGCTGATGACCTCAGTCTCGATGAGGGTCTTAATGTCCTCCTCCAACTGCCACAGCCAGTTTTTCGCCCGCTCCGCCACCCGCCCAGACTCGGAGAAGCACACCACCGCATCGGGGGGAAGGTGGTGGGCGGCGGTGTACAGGTCGTCATAGCGAGCGGGGAGCAGCCGGTCAGGGGTGCGCTCCCAGCCTCTGTCGGTGAGGCGGGGGAGTACTTCGCTGACGGGGAGGAACACGGCGTGCTCCAGCCGTGCCACCCGCCGCTGGGAGGACACATCGAACAGGCCCATGGAGTCCACATCGGTGTCCCAGAACTCGATGCGTACCGGGTGATCCTGAGCGGGGGAGTAGACATCTAAAATGCCGCCCCGCAGGGCGAACTGCCCCACGCCCTCCACCTGCTGGCAGCGGGTGTAGCCCAGCGCTGCCAAGCGGTCGGCCAGCTCGTTCAGGTCGTATTGTCCGCCCGCCTCCACCGTCACCACATGATCCATGAGCTGGTCTGGGGGGAGGGTGCGCTGGAGCAGACCCTCCACCGTGGCCACGATGAGGGGGGTGTTCCCCTCCGCCATGGCGTAAAAGGCGGCCAGACGCTGGTGCTCCCACTGGCGGGAGGCGGTGGCGCCCTCGTGGAACAGGAATTCCCGGGCGGCGATCAGGGTGGCAGGTGCGCCGGTGAGGGCGGTGATGTCCTCCCCAAGGCGGGCGGCCTCCTGCTCATCGGCGCACACCATCACCACGGGGCGGCCGGTTTTGGCCCCCAGTCCGGCGGCAAAGTGGGCCCGATGCACCGGGGACAGCCCCGACACCGCCGCCGGGGAACGCCCGCCCTCCAGGGCGGCGACAAGCTGGGCGAATTCCGGCACCCGATCCAGGATGTTGAGAAGCTCTTTCATGGCACGACCTCGAATAGAAAAATATGGAAGTTGTGGATGCGACAATGCCCCCGTGTTTTTCGCCACAGGGGGAGGGGAGTATTAGAATGCAGAATTCAAAATGCAGAATGCAGAATGAAATGGATCATCGAGAATTAGCCTTCCCCTGGGGGAAGGTGGCACGGCGCAGCCGTGACGGATGAGGGATCAGGGCGCACACACAGGTGCGCCCCTACGGGAAGGCTTGCAGACTTTGCGTAGGGCCCGATGCCCTCATCGGGCCATAGCCTCCCCTTGAGGGGAGGTGCCCCGAAGGGGCGGAGAGGTGTCAAATGGGCCGCCGAGGGCGGCGTCCCCCACATGATTTTTGGGAGGTTTGGCGTAGGGCCGCATAAGCCTTCCCCTGGGGGAAGGTGGCACGGCGCAGCCGTGACGGATGAGGGATCAGGGCGCACACACAGGTGCGCCCCTACGGGAAGGCTTGCAGACTTTG
>JAZNQA010000050.1:0-24547 GCA_045589915.1 Candidatus Enterenecus sp. | reverse complement strand
CCGCCCAGCTCGGTGCACTTCTTGTTGGCGTAGGTGGCCACGTTGCCGGCGCCGGAGACGATGACACGCTTGCCCTCAAAGGACTGGCCGTTGTCACGCAGCTGAGCGTCAGCGAAGTAGCACAGACCGAAGCCGGTGGCCTCGGTACGGGCCAGAGAGCCGCCGTAGGACAGGCCCTTGCCGGTGAACACGCCGGTCCACTCGTTGCGCAGCTTCTTGTACTGGCCGAACATGAAGCCAACCTCACGGGCACCCACGCCGATGTCACCGGCGGGCACGTCGGTGTCGGGGCCCACATGGCGGTACAGCTCGTTCATCAGGGACTGGCAGAAGCGCATGATCTCGCCGTCGCTCTTGCCCTTGGGATCGAAGTCGGAGCCGCCCTTGCCGCCGCCCATGGGCAGGGTGGTCAGGGAGTTCTTGAAGATCTGCTCGAAGCCCAGGAACTTGATGACGGACAGGTTGACGGAGGGGTGGAAGCGCATACCGCCCTTGTAGGGGCCGATGGCGGAGTTGTACTGGACACGGTAGCCACGGTTGACCTGCACGTTGCCGTTGTCGTCGACCCAGGGCACACGGAACATGACAACACGCTCCGGCTCGACGATGCGGCCGATGATGTTCTTCTGCTCGTAGCGGGGATCGGCATCTACAACGGGCTCCAGAGACTCCAGAACCTCCTCCACAGCCTGGAGGAACTCAGGCTCGTGAGCGTTGCGGGCCTTCAGGCCGTCCAGAACGGACAGCAGGTAAGCGTTTTTGATGGACATGATGGCAGACTTCCTTTCCTGATTGAAAAGTGGTGCTTTTGTAAGATGCCGCTATTGTACACCTGAAACCGTCGTTTTGCAATAGAAAATATTCAAACTTGCAGAAAATCAGAAAAAATATCGGTTCAAGACAAAAAATGAAAGTGACATGATGTTCAAATTGCAAAATCAGACAAAAGCAGGGCGGCTCTGGGAACCGCCCCTGCGGCATATCTTGTGGTTTGTTCGTAGGGGCCGATGCCCACATCGGCCCTAAAGCCTTCCCCTTTGGGGAAGGTGGCACGGCGAAGCCGTGACGGATGAGGGAACAACAGGGGCAGTAGGGCAAGGGCAGAGCCCTTGCCCTACGGGTGTGGTCTCTCGTGGGGGCTGCCGCCCTCGGCGGCTCAAACGCAGGGACGCACCTGTGTGTGCCCGCCGACACCTCTCCGCTTCGCTTTGCTCAGCACCTCCCCTCCAGGGGAGGCTTTGGTAACACCACATCGTTCAGGCTGCCCGTAGGGGCCGATGCCCACATCGGCCCGCACAAAAGAACAACCAAGGCAACAGACCATCTGCCAGATTAGGCGTGTAGTGGAACCGTTTGCACCGAAACACAGCAGGCACGAAGCGGCTGAGCGGCTCAACCGCAGAGATGATTCGTGTTACCTCACGCCGGTGTTAGACATACGCATTGATTAAGCGTCCTCGTAAAAAGGGGTTCTTAGGGGTGAAATTTTGAGAGCCGGAAGCGCTGAGCCGTCGTGACCAGCACGGATGGACTGGAGCGAGGAATACAAACCAAGGAGGGACGGAGTCCCGGATGTTTGTGTTCCGAGTCGGAGGGAAGCCGTGCGTTGCGAACAGGCGATGCGTGACATCGTCCGAAAACGAAAGTAGGCCGCCGGAGGCACGTACCTCTCCGTCGGCAAAAAGACAGCGGAGGGAAAACCCTCCGCTGTCCGATACATGATGCAGTTGTGGGAGCGCTCTAATTACGCCAATTCAGCAGTATCCAGAGCGATCATCAGCCTCCCCACGGGTCAGGCCCCGTGGGGAGCCCGGTTGGATTTCAATGCTCGGGCGAAGTAAATTCGCCCTGCGCCAAGGTTTTGCTGCGCAAAACGCTTGTACGGCGCAGTTGCGCCGACCCCGCCGTTGGCGGGGCGAAGAGCTGATGATACACAGACAGCGGAGGGCAAGCCCTCCGCTGTCGGATAGATCATGCAGTTGTGAGAGCGCTCTAACTACGCCAATTCGGCAGTATCCAGAGCGATCATCAGCTCTTCGTTGGTGGGGATGAGCAGCACCTTGACGCTGGAGTCGGCGGCGGAGATGACGGTCTCCTTGCCACGGACGTTGTTAGCCTCGGCGTCCATCTTCACGCCCATGAACTCCAGGCCGGAGGCGATGGCCATACGCTGGGCGGCGGAGTTCTCACCCACGCCGGCGGTGAAGATGATGGCGTCCACACCGCCCATGGCGGCGGCATAGGAGCCGATGAGCTTCTTCACATCGTAGTTGAACATGGCCACGGCCAGACCGGCACGCTCGTTGCCCTGCTTGTAGGCATTCTCCAGATCACGGAAGTCGGAGGACACGCCGGACACGCCCTGCACGCCGGACTTCTTGTTCAGGATGGCCACCATTTCCTTCATGTCCATGTTGTACTTGTCCATCAGGTACTCCAGGATACCGGCGTCCAGGTCACCGGCACGGGTGCCCATGGGCAGACCGGCCAGGGGGGTGAAGCCCATGGAGGTGTCCACGGACTTGCCGCCGTCGATGGCGGTGACGGAGGAGCCGTTGCCCAGATGGCAGGAGATGAGCTTCAGCTCCTCAATGGGCTTGCCCAGCATGGCAGCGGCACGCTGCGCCACATAGCGGTGGCTGGTGCCGTGGAAGCCGTAGCGGCGCACCTTATCGTTCTCGTAGTACTCGTAGGGCAGGGCGTAGGTGTAGGCCACGGGGGGCATGGTCTGGTGGAAAGCGGTGTCAAACACGCCCACCATGGGCACGCCGGGCATACACTCCTGGCAGGACTTGATGCGGGTGATGTTGGCAGGGTTGTGCAGCGGGGCGAGGGGGATGCTCTCCTCCAGAGCGGCCATGACGGCGTCGTCGATCTTGACGGAGCAGGCGAAGGCCTCGCCGCCGTGCACCACGCGGTGACCCACAGCGTCGATCTCGCTCATGGAGGAAATCACGCCGTTGTCGGCGTCCACCAGAGCGTTCAGCACGGCCTGAATGGCCTCGGAGTGGGTGGGCATGGCCACATCCACGGCGTCGATGGTGTTCTTGCCGGGAGCCTTGTAGGTGAACTTGCCGTCGATGCCGATGCGCTCGCACAGACCCTTGGCCAGCACCTCCTGATTGTCGGTGTCCAGCAGCTGATACTTCAGGGAAGAGCTGCCTGCGTTGATAACGAGAACTTTCATGTGTAACACTCCTTGTGTTGATATAAAATGGTATTTACTTCTGTGTGGGGGTTGTATTAGAATAGACAGGGGCTTGCCGGCCCAATCAACCATACCTATTTTAGACCATTTTTTTTGAAAGAACAAGTGGTTTTCCGCATTTGCGTAAAAAAGAAAGGGAGGGGTCACGCAGCTTGAAAATTGTGGGAATTGTAGCGGAATATAACCCCTTCCATGCCGGCCACCGCCGCCACATCGAGGAGACTCGGCGGTTGGTGGGCGGCCAGTGCGCCGTGGTGGCCGCCATGAGCGGAAACTTCGTCCAGCGGGGGGACTGCGCCATTGCTGACAAGTGGAGCCGTGCCCGTGCTGCGCTGGAGGGCGGCGTGGATCTGGTGCTGGAGCTGCCCACGGTGTGGGCGGCCTCATCGGCGGAGCACTTTGCCTTTGGCGGGGTGTCCATCCTCAAGGCTGCGGGGGCGCAGGTGCTCTCCTTCGGCAGCGAGTCGGGGGACGGAGAAAGGCTGAAACGGGCGGCGGAAAAGCTGGGCTCGGAGGAATTCCGTCAGGCTCTGCGCACCCATCTGGACAAGGGCCTGCCCTTCGCCCTGTGCCGCCAGCGGGCGGCGGAGGAGCTGCTGGGCGGGGAGGGGGCGGCCTGCCTGTCCACCCCCAACGACAATCTGGGCGTAGAGTATCTCAAGGCCGCCCGACGGTTAGACTTTCATCCGGAGGTCATCGCCGTCCCCAGAGTGGGCGCAGCCCACGACGGCGGCCATCATCCCCAGTACCCCTCGGCCTCCTTTTTGCGGGAACAGATCCTGTCCGGCAGGCTGCCCATGGACGATCCGGCCAGCCTGATGTATAACGAGCGGGGCGTGCTGAGTATCCTGCGAAGTGTCAATGCAAAGGACCTTACAGCCCTGCCGGACAGCGGGGAAGGGCTGGCTGAGCGTCTGTTTGAGGCGGTGCGAAAAGCGGAAAACCTCTGTCAAGTGTATGACCTTGTCAAAACCAAACGGTATGCCCACGCCCGCATCCGGCGCATGGTGCTGTGGGTGGCGCTGGGGCTGAAGGAGAGTGACCGTCCGGCACAGGTGCCCTACCTGCGGGTGCTGGGGGCCAACGAGCGGGGGCGGGCGGTGCTGCGCTCTCTGACCGGCGAACTGCCCGTCATCACCAAACCCACCCACGGCAAGGGCATCCCCCTCATGGAGCTGGAGGCCCGCTGCACCGATTTTTATGCCCTGTGCCGCCGCCATGTCGCCCCCTGTGGCGCTGAATGGAATACAAGCCCGATTATCATGCAGAACGGATAAGGAGAGATGAGAATGAGAGCCTATGAGCGGTTTTTGAGCTATGTGAAGATCCACACTCAGTCCAGCGAGGAGAGCGGCGTGACCCCCTCCACCCCCTGCCAGTGGGATCTGGCACGGCTGCTGGAGGGTGAAATGAAGGCGCTGGGGCTGTGCGATGTGAGGCTGGACGAGCGCTGGTGCATCGTCACCGGCTATCTGCCCGCCACCCCCGGCTGCGAGGGTGCGCCCCCGTTGGGTCTGCTGGCTCATATGGACACCGCCCCCGCTTTCTCCGGCGAGAACGTCAACCCCATCCTCCATGCCAACTACGACGGCGGCGACCTGGTGCTTCCCAGGGAGGGGCGGGTCATCAAGGCGGCGGACTTCCCCTTCCTGAACAAGCTGATGGGCAAAACGGTCATCACCGCCGACGGCTCCACCCTGCTGGGGGCAGACGACAAGGCGGGCATTGCCGAGATCATGACCCTGTGTGAGCGGCTCATGATCGAGGGCACTCCCCACGGCAGGCTGTGCATTGCCTTCACCCCCGACGAGGAGATCGGGGAAGGCCCCGACCACTTTGACGTGGCTGCCTTTGGTGCGAAATACGCCTACACCGTGGACGGCGGCGCAGCAGGCTCCATCGAGTACGAGAACTTCAACGCCGCCTCCGCCCGGGTGGACATCACCGGCGTGTCCGTCCATCCCGGCTCCGCCAAGGGCATTATGGAAAATGCCCTGCTCATGGCGCAGGAGCTGAACGGCCTGCTCCCCGCCGAGGCCATTCCCGGCAAGACCGAGGGGTACGAGGGCTTCTTCCATCTGGATCGTCTGGAGGGCACCACTGCCTTTGCCCGCATGGAATACATCATCCGTGACCACGACAAGGCGCTGTTCGAGGAGAAAAAAGCCGTCATGGAGCGGGCCGCCGCTCAGGTGCAGGCCGCCCACCCCACCGCAGTGGTGGAGTTGACAGTGAAGGACAGCTACTATAATATGAAGGAGCAGCTTGCCCACTGTATGTATCTGGTGGACTACGCCAGACAGGCGGCGGAGCAGGCGGGGGTGGAGCCCACGGTGGAGCCCATTCGTGGCGGCACGGACGGCGCACGCCTGTCCTACATGGGGCTGCCCTGTCCCAATCTGGGCACCGGCGGCTTCAACTTCCACGGCCCGCTGGAGCTGATCGCAGCGGAGGATATGGACAGCGTGGTGGACATTCTGAGCCACATCGTCGCCCGCTTTGCCCAATGATTTACACTTTGTTGACAAATTTTTGCCGTTCATGTTGTATCATGGAAGCTATCAACGAGCCTGAGGAGGCGTTCCCTTGATCTATCGCAACAACAGCTACGGTCTGATTGACCGCTTTTGCGCCAGGCATCCCCGCTTTGGCATTCCCAACCTGATGAAGCTCATTGTGTTTGGGCAGATCGCCGTGTTTGTGCTCAACTGGCTCAGTGTGCTCATCTTCAATACGGGCTGGACCATGTATTTTGACTTTATGCCCGCCCTGATCTTCCGGGGACAGGTGTGGCGGCTGGTGACATGGCTTTTTATCCCCAACAGCACCAATCCCTTCTACCTGCTCATCGGCTGCTATTTCTATTATTGGGTCGCCTCCGTACTGGAGCGGGAATGGGGCACGGCACGGTTCAGCCTGTTCTACCTGTCGGGTGCGGTGCTGTCGGTGGTGCTGGGACTGGTGGTGGGTGCAGTCATGCCGGATGTGCCCATTCCCTTTGCCCTGTCCCACTATCTGAATCTGTCCATTTTCCTGGTGCTTGCCACCCTGTTTGGTGAAACGCAGGTCTGCCTGTTTTTTGTGATCCCCATCAAGATGAAGTGGATGGCGCTCATTGACGTGGCGCTGGTGGTGTACGACGTGGTGACGTGGATCCGATACGGCTGGTGGTGGGCGGCGCTGGTGGTGCTGGCCAGCTTCATCAACTACTTCATCTTCACCTGGAGCTTCTGGGCCATGAAGCTGGGCATTGCCCGCCGCAAGGCTGATCCCAAGGTCATCAACTTCAAAAAAGTGCAGCGGGAAGCCCAGAAAAAGGCCCAGGATACCCGCAACTACCTCCACAAGTGCGCCGTCTGCGGCGTCACCGATACCATGGAGCCCAACATGGAGTTCCGCTACTGCTCCAAGTGTGACGGCTACCACTGTTACTGCGAAAAGCACATCAACAACCATATCCATATCCGTGAGGACTGAGTCAAGTCCCGGCGAAACCTTCGCCGGGACTTGTTATTTTTCCGTAAATGTGGCAAAATAGCGGCATAGAACCACCGTTTGGAGGAGATCGTATGAAACTCACCCGACGCATTCCGGCGCTGTTGCTGTCCCTGCTGCTCTCCGTGGCGCTGGTTATGCCTGCCATGGCGGACGAGACCGCTGTGGAGAGCACCATCCTGTTCACCCATGACCTGCATTCCCACTTCATGCCCACGCTGGACGAGGCGGGCAATGAGTACGGCGGCTATGCCCGGCTGAAAACGGTCATCGACCGGCAGCGGGCGGCCCACCCCGATGCCCTGCTGGTAGATGCGGGTGACTTCTCCATGGGCTCCCTGTTCCAGACCGCCTATGCCACCTCCGCCACCGAGCTGCGCATCATGGGCGCCATGGGCTATGATGCCACCACCTTCGGCAACCATGAGTACGATTACCGTACCCGTGGCTTCACCCGAATGCTCAACGCAGCCGTGGCCAGCGGCGACCCCCTGCCCGCCATCGTGGCGGCCAACTACCTGCCGCCGACGGAGGGTCAGGAGGGCTATGATGAGGAAGCGGCCGCTGCGTGGGAGGCGCTGAACCATTACGGCGTGAGCGACTACGTCATCGTGGAGCGGGGCGACCTGCACTATGTCATCTTCGGTATCATAGGTGTGGACTCCGACCTGTGCGCCCCCACCTCCGGCATGGTGTTTCAGGATCGGGTGGATACCGCCCAGCGGGTGGTGGACGAGGCGGTGGCAGACTGTCGGGAGAGCTACGGCTTCGATCCCGTGGTCATCTGCCTGTCCCATTCGGGTACCGACGGCAGCGGCAAGGGTGAGGATTACGAGCTGGCCAAGTCCGTAGACGGCATTGATGTCATCGTTTCCGGGCACACCCACAGCACCTACACCGAGCCGATGGAGGTGGACGGAACCATCATCGTCTCCTGCGGCGAGTATTCCAAAAATCTGGGCGTGCTCACCCTGGGGGTGGGCACCGACGGTGTCTGGGTGTCCGACTATGAGCTGGTGCCCATTGATGATACCGTGGAGGAAGATCCCCACATCGCTGCTCTGGTGGAGGAGTACAAGAAGGACGTGGACGAGGACTACCTCAGCCGGTTCGGCATGACCTTCGATCAGGTGCTGGTGAACAACCCCTATCCCTTTGAAAGCCAGAATGCCATGGGCTCCTACCAGCACGAGGCACCCTTGGGCAACCTGCTGTCCGATGCCTATCAATGGGCGGCGGAACAGGTCACCGGACGGGAGGTGGATGTGGCCATCACCGCCATGGGCGTCATCCGTGAATCGTTCCATCAGGGCGACATCACCGTGTCCGACGTGTTCAACGTGGCGTCCATGGGCATCGGTGCGGACGAAGTGCCCGGCTTCCCGCTGGTGGAGGTGTATGTCACCGGCAAAGACCTGAAAAATGTGCTGGAGGTGGATGCCTCCGTCCAGCCCATCATGGGTGCGGCGCAGCTTTTCTGCTCGGGCGTGGAGTATTCCTTCAACACCAACCGTATGATCTTCAATAAGGTCACCTCTGCCGCCATCCGTCGGGATGACGGCACGCTGGAACCCATCGAGAACGACCGCCTGTACCGCATCGTCACCGGCATGTACTGCGGTGAGATGCTGGGCACCGTGAAGGGCAAATCCTTTGGCCTGCTTGGGGTCACCCCACGGGATGCCAACGGAGACCCCATTGATATGGAGCGCCTTTCAGACTATATCGTCCACGATGCCGCCGGCAACGAGGTGAAGGAATGGCACGCCATTGCCACCTATCTCCAGTCCATGGGCGGCGAGATGGATGCCCGGTACAGCCGTACCGACGGGCGCAAAACGGTGTGTGCCAGCTGGAATCCGGTGGAGCTGCTGAAGGGTGCCAACTGGATCACGCTGGTGGCGCTGGGCGTCGTCGTGGTGCTGCTGGCGGTGATCGTGCTGGTCATCCGTGCCGTCGTGCGGCGGGTGCGCCGCCGTGACCGGGGCTACCGCAGCTATCGGGGCAAATGATAAACAGCGGCAAGACCGCCGTGGAGCCTTGCTCCACGGCGGTCTTTTCATGGGCACGGCATATCTCATACCGCATAGGATAGATTGCAGACCGTCCGCATGGCGGGCTGCGAAAGGAGCGATCTATCATGTGTGAGACAGTGGAACTTTCCGCTCTCCGGGAGGGGGAGAGCGGCTATGTTACGCAGGTGAGCGCCGGGCCTGCTATGGAGCGGAGATTGGCTGATCTGGGTCTGGTGCGGGGCACCAGAGTGACCTGTGTTACCCGCAGTCCGGCGGGTGACCCCTGCGCTTATCTCATTCGGGGGGCACTCATCGCCCTGCGGCGGGCAGATGCCCAGGGCATTCGTCTGGAGCGGCACAAGGCGGTGGACTCATGAGTCCCTGCATCGCCCTTGCGGGCAATCCCAACGTGGGGAAATCCACCCTGTTCAATGCCCTCACCGGTCTGCGGCAGCATACGGGCAACTGGGCGGGGAAAACGGTGTCCTCCGCATGGGGACAGTACAGCCATGACGGGGTGGAATATCGGGTGGTGGATCTGCCCGGTACATATTCCCTGGCTGCCCGTTCCCCGGAGGAGGCGGTCACCCACGATTTTATCGCCGGCGGTGAGGCGGATGTGGTGGTGGTGGTGTGCGATGCCACCTGTCTGGAGCGCAATCTGATTCTCACCCTGCAGGTGCTGGAACTCACCCGTCGGGTGGTGGTATGCGTCAATTTGATGGACGAGGCAAGACGGCTGGGCATCCACGTGGATGTGGAGGGACTGGAGGGACGCCTGGGCGTGCCGGTAGTGGGGGTGTCCGCCGGACGGCAGGAGGGGCTGGAGGAGCTGCGGCAGGCGGTGGCAGAGCTGGCAGCGGCGGCAACGGATGAGCCGGAAGCCGCCCACACCCCGGAGGAGCGGGTCACGCTGGCAGAGCGGTATGCCGCACAGGTGGTGCGCAGCCGTCAGGCCGATGCCCTGCGCCGCCAGCGCAGGCTTGACCGTCTGCTCACCTCCAAGACCACCGGCATCCCCCTGATGCTGCTGCTGTTTGGGGTAGTGGTGTGGCTGACGGTGGCGGGCGCCAACCTGCCGTCATCCCTGCTGTCCCAGGGGTTTGACTGGCTTGGCGGCGTGCTGGAGGGATGGCTGAGCGGCGCTCCGTCGTGGCTGTCCGCCCTGCTGGTGGATGGCGTGTATCGGGTCACCACATGGGTGGTGTCGGTGATGCTCCCCCCCATGGCCATCTTCTTTCCTCTGTTTACCCTTCTGGAGGATCTGGGCTACCTGCCGAGGGTGGCCTTTGTGATGGATCACGCCTTCCAGAAGGCCCGCACCTGCGGCAAACAGGTTTTGACCATGTGTATGTCGCTGGGGTGTAATGCCTGCGGCGTCACCGGCTGCCGCATCATCGACAGTCCACGGGAGCGGCTCATCGCCATCCTCACCTCATCGCTGGTGCCCTGCAACGGGAAATTCCCCACCCTCATCGCCCTCATCACCATTTTCTTTGTGGGGGCGCAGGGAGGACTGCTGGCCACCGTGGAGGGGGCGGCGCTGCTGCTGGCGGTGCTGGTGATGGGCGTGGCGGGCACGCTGGCCTGCTCCCGCCTGCTGTCCGCCACGGTGCTGAAAGGAATGCCATCTTCCTTTGCGCTGGAGCTGCCCCCCTTTCGGAAGCCGAGGGTGGGGCAGGTAGTGGTGCGCTCGGTGCTGGATCGCACCCTGTTCGTGCTGGGGCGTGCGGTGGCGGTGGCGGCTCCGGCGGGGGTGGTCATCTGGCTCATGGCCAATGTGACGGTGGGAGGAGGCTCCCTGCTGGATGCCTGCACCGGCTTCCTCGATCCCTTTGCCCGCCTGTTCGGGCTGGACGGCGTCATCCTTATGGCCTTCATTCTGGGCTGGCCCGCCAACGAGATCGTCATTCCCGTGATGCTCATGGCCTACCTGTCCAGCGGCTCGCTGGTGGAGTACAGCGACCTGTCTGCGCTGGGCGCATTGCTGACAGAGCATGGGTGGACGTGGCTGACGGCGGTGTGTACCATGTTATTCTCCCTGTTCCATTGGCCGTGCTCTACCACCTGCATCACGGTGTATAAGGAGACCCGCAGCATGAAGTGGACGATCCTTTCCATCCTGCTGCCCACGGCTTTGGGGTTGGCCCTGTGCGGAGCGGTGAATGGCGTGGCCTTGCTGCTGAGATAACAAACGGCGGCGGTCTCTATGGGAGACCGCCGCCGCATCATTATGCGTTGGGGGAGGGCTGCTTTCGGGTCATGGCCCATGTGCGCAGGCAGATGACCATCACAAAGGTGGACACCGCCGGAGAAACCAGAGCGTGCCCCGCAACGGTGGAAATGGCGAAGGACACCAGCGCAGCGTACAGATAGGTGCTGTATTCCAGACTGGCCAGCCGCTGGAGGGGATGGCGGAAGAACTGTACGATGAGCCAGAAAATGCCCGCCAAATAGGGGACATAGCACAGCAGGAAGCCTGCGATGCCGTGCCGCACAAGGAGGGCCACGGGATCCAGCTCCACCATGAACTGGATGGAGCGGCTGTATGCGGCGGTGTCCCCATAGCCGATGCCCAGCAGCTTGGTGATCAGGGAACCCTCGGTGTAGACCTGCACGCTGGGGGAGGCGCTGAGCAGGCGGCGGCTGAGAAGCTGATCCACACGCTGGACAAAGCTGTTGTTCTCAATGAGCTCCCGCAGCCATGTGCCCTCGCTGGCCTGCATGATCTCGGCGTTCCATGCGTTGGCCACCGGCCCTGCCTCCCCGTCCACTCTGGGGATATACACATCGGTGAGATAGGTCTGGAGGGGGGAGAAGAAGTACAGCCCCGCAATGGCCACGCACAGCACGAGGAAGGCCAGCGCCAGCACCACGGCGGTGCGGCTGCGCTCCCGCATGGCCTGCACCAGCGCCCAGATCATGGCGATGCCGCAGTAGAGCAGCGTGATGCCGAACACCACCTTGGTGCCCAGGAAGTTGGCGCTGAACACGATGGAAGCCAGCGCACACAGCACGATGGGCAGCTTCCACCAGGTTTTGCGGCTGATGGTGGTGAGCTGCTTCAGGCAGAAATAGATGACGATGGGGGCGGTGAGGGCGAGGATGCAGCTCACCTCATTGGCGGCGAAGAACCAGCCCTTGTAGCCGTGTCCGGAGTTGACATAAGACTGGAAGCTGGTGCCGGTGAGGAAGGCCAGCAGGATGAACCCTGCGTACAGTCCACCGGCGATGGCGATGGTGCGGGTGGAGATGAGGTGACCGTACTCCCGATACACCGCATACAGGAAAATCACCACAAAGGGGGCGAAGAACACCTTCACCAGCTCCTTCACGTTGGCGATGCACAGGGCAAGGCCACCCATGCGGAACATATGGAGCATGAACAGGGCGAGGTAGGCGATGATGACGCCCAAGAAGAGCAGGCACCATGTTTTGCCCCGGAACCGGCTGACCAGCACCACATAGAGGAAGGCCAGCACCATGAACAGGGTGCGCACCACCACGCCGGCGGTGACGGAGTGCCCTGCCTGTATGCCCAGGGCGGTGAGGATGTCCAGCACAGGCTGGAACATGAGATAGATGCCGAGGATCAGCGGCAGGCCGGTTTTGGATACCTGCCGGAGCTTCGCAATCAAATTCATGCAGGGTCACCACCTTGGGAGAATAGGAGTCTGGGACTTAGAGGGCGGCACGGAGCGCATCCACCATGTCGGTGCGCTCCCAGGGCAGATCCAGCTCAGGACGGCCGAAGTGACCGTAAGCGGCGGTCTGACGGTAGATGGGGCGGCGCAGCTCCATGCGGTTGATGATGGCGGTGGGACGCAGGTCAAAGACCTTGTCCACCGCAGCCTCCAGCACGCTGTCGGCCACGGTGCCGGTGCCAAAGGTGTCCACACGGACGGACACGGGGCGTGCCACGCCGATGGCGTAGGCAAGCTGCACCTGGCAACGGTCGGCCAGACCGGCGGCCACCACGTTCTTGGCCACCCAGCGGGCGGCATAGGCGGCGGAACGATCCACCTTGGTGGGGTCCTTGCCGGAGAAAGCGCCGCCGCCATGGGGGGCGGAGCCGCCGTAAGTATCCACAATGATCTTGCGCCCGGTGAGACCGGAGTCTCCCTGCGGGCCGCCCACCACGAAGCGGCCGGTGGGGTTGACAAAGATGCGGGTGTTCTCGTCCAGCAGCTCGGCGGGGATGGTGGGGCGGATGACCAGCTCGATCATGTCACGGCGGATCTGCTCCAGGCTGACATCGGGGCTGTGCTGGGTGGAGAGCACCACGGTGTCCACACGCACAGGCTGGTTGTTCTCGTCGTACTCCACGGTGACCTGGGTCTTGCCGTCGGGACGGAGGTAGTCGGCCAGACCGTCCTTGCGCACGGCGGTGAGCCGCTGGGCCATTCTGTGGGCCAGAGAGATGGGCAGGGGCATGAGCTCTCCAGTCTCACGGCAGGCGTAGCCGAACATCATGCCCTGGTCGCCGGCGCCGTTGTCCAGCTCGTCGGAGCCGTCCTCTTTGGTCTCCAGCGATTTGTCCACGCCCATGGCGATGTCGGGGGATTGCTCGTCAATGGAGGTGAGCACGGCGCAGGTATCGCAGTCGAAGCCGAACTTGGCCCGGTCATAGCCGATGTCCCGCACCACCTCACGGACGATCTTGGGGATGTCCACATAGCAGGAGGTGGTGATCTCGCCCATCACGTGGACGAGGCCGGTGGTCACCGTGGTCTCGCAGGCCACACGGGCGGCGGGATCCTGCTCCAGAATGGCGTCCAGAACGGCGTCGGAGATCTGGTCGCAGATCTTGTCGGGGTGACCTTCGGTCACCGATTCGGAGGTAAACAATCTTTTTGCCATGGTTTTCGTTCCTTTCTCTGTCTGTGGAGGCGCTGAAAAAGCCCCCGCCGGAGGGCAGGGGCTGGAGTTCCAGTCACGTCCTCATCTTGCGTTTCCGCCGGAATTGGCACCTTGCAGTGCAGGTTGCCGTGGTGTCATCGGGCCGGTCCCTCAACCACTCTTGATAAGGTGTTATTCAATTAACAGTAGGATTATATCATACAATCCCCTGTTGTCAATACAAAATGTCACCCTTTTGGCTTGGGCTTGAAGATGAATGCCACCAGTACGCCCAGGAAGATGGCGGCGGCGATGCCTCCGGCGGTGGAGGAGATGCCGCCGGTGATCGCCCCCAGCAGCCCCTTTTCCGCCACTGCTTCCTTCACGCCCTTGGCCAGCGTATAGCCGAAGCCGGTGAGGGGGACGGTGGCTCCCGCCCCCGCCCATTCCGCCAGCGGCTTGTATACTCCGATGGCGGTGAGCGCCACGCCGGACACCACATAGGTGGTGAGGATGCGGGCAGGGGTGAGCTTGGTCCTGTCAATGAGGATCTGGCCGATGACGCACAGGATGCCCCCCACCAGAAAGGCTTTCAGATATTCCATCAGTGGCCTCCTTCCAGACAGATGGCGTGGCACACGCCGGGGATGGACTCCCCCTGCATGGTGGACGTGGGGGAGAGGAGCGCTCCCGTGGGGCAGAACAGGATCCGCTTCCACCGCCCCGCCAGCAGGCCGGGGATGAGGTGGGCGTTGAGCACAGCGGCGGAGCAGCCGCAGCCCGATGCACCGCAGTGCATATCCTGCCCCTTGAGGTCATACAGCAGCAAGCCGCAATCGTTGTAGTTGCACAGAGGCGTGCCATCCTGAGAGAAGAAATCGGTGACGATCTCCCAGCCAAGCTGTCCCAAATCGCCGGTGACGATGAGGTCGTAGTAGTCGGGGGAGCGCCCCGTGTCCTCAAAGTGGGTGCGCAGGGTGTCATAGGCGGCGGGAGCCATGGCCGCCCCCATGTTGTTGGCGTCCTTGATGCCCTTGTCCACGATCTTTCCGATGGTCACGCAGGTGACGGCGGGGCCCTTTCGCCCGCCTTTCGTCAGCACCACCGCACCGGCGGCGGTGGCCGTCCATTGGGCGGTGGGGGTGCGCTGGCTGCCGTACTCCAGCGGTGTGCGGTACTGCCGCTCCGCCGAGCAGAAGTGGGAGGAGGTGACGGCGGCGGCATAGGTGCCGTATCCCCCTGCCAGCAGCAGCGCCGCCAGCGCCAGACTCTCCCCCATGGTGGAGCAGGCACCGTACAGCCCCAGATAGGGCACCGCTGCCGAGCGGGCGGCAAAGGAGGAGCCGATGCACTGGTTGAGCAGGTCGCCCGCCAGCAGCAGATCCAGATCGGGGGTATGCAGCCCCGCCCGCTTCAGTGCGGCATCCAGGGCAAGCTGCTGCATGGCGGACTCGGCCTTTTCCCAGCTTTTTTCACCGAATCGGTCATCCTTGCAGGTGTGGTCAAAATGGCGGCCCAGCGGGCCGGAGTGTTCCTTATTGCCGCCGGCCGAGCCGTGGCCGATGATAATGGGCGGCGATCCGGGCAGAAAGGTCTGCTTGCCCAGCTTGCGATTGTCCATGGTGTAGACCCCTTTGATAAATGGTTGGTCATAGTTTGTGCCATGGAAGAAAAAATATGACAGCGGGGACAGTTTGACGGTAGAAAATTTTTTCTGAGAATGATATAATATCAGAAAAATTCTTGGAGGAACCTACCTATGCCGGAAAAGAAGCGAACCATCGGCTATATCTGCCCGGTGTGCGGCAAAGCGGTGGTGGTGGAGCGCACCGCCTTCCAGCTCGCCGCCGCCGACAATGTGCTGCCCTGCCCCTGCGGCAAGTCGGAGCTGACCATCCATCAGCTTGGTGACCGATGCGAGATCACCGTGCCCTGCCTGTTCTGTGCCAAGGACCATCGGGTGGCCTGTTCCAACGAGGCGCTGCTGGAGCAGAAGCTGGTGGCCCTGTCCTGTTCGGCCTCCGGTCTGGGCTGCTGCTACATCGGGGAGGAGGAGCAGGTGTTCTCCGCCATGGAAAAGCTGGAGGCTGCCGTGGACAAGCTGCGGCTGGACGACCAGATGGAGAGCCGTGGCACCTTTCTGGACGGCGTGGTCATGGGCGAGGTGCTGGCCGAGCTGAAGGACATCGCTGCCCGTGGCGGGGTGAAGTGCGGCTGCGGCAGCACCGATTACGGCATCAAGGTGGGCTATGCGGCGGTGGATCTGGTGTGTGCCCGCTGCGGAGCCACCCTGCGCCTTGCCGCCGCCACGCCGGACGACATCGACGCCATTTGCTCCAAGTATACCCTCACCATTCCAGGGAAGAAGGACTGAGCCATGGGTGCCTTTTTTGAAATGGAGTACCGGGTGGACTCCCGGGATGTGGATATGTTCGGCCAGTGCAGACCCTCCGCCGTGCTGGGTGCGCTTCAGGAGGCGGCCACCCGTGCATCCCTGATGCTGAAGGTGTCCGGCCCGGAGGTGCTGGAAAAGTACAACTCCCTGTGGATGGTCAACCGCAACTGGGTGGAGCTGGATGCTCCCCTGCGCTGGAACGATACCATCACCATCAAAACGTGGCACCGTGGTGCCGCCGGCGTGTCCAGCTACCGTGATTTCGACATGATTCGGGACGGCAGGGTGATCGGTCAGGGGGTGTCAAGCTGGGTGATGGTGGATGCGGACAGCCACAAGCTGTTCCGCCTGAAGGATCTGGTGGAATTCCACGGCACCGACGGCGGCGAGCTGAACAAATCGGTGAGGCTCCATCGGGTGGAGCTGCCGGAACGGTTTGACAGCCGCAGTCCCCGTGAAATGCGCTATTCGGACACCGACATCAACGGACACATCAACAACATCCACTATGCCGACTTTGTGTGCGATGCCCTCCACTTGGAGCGACTGGGGGAGGGCAAGTTCGTGCGCACCTTCCAGCTCGACTACCTCAGCGAATGTCAGGCGGGGGAGACCATCTGGGTGGACACCGCCGTGCAGGGAAACGAGCTCTTCGCCCAGGGCGAGGGGAGCGACGGTGCCAAGCGGTTTAGCTGCGCCATGACTTTGGCAGATCTGGATTGAAAAACAGAAAAACGGCTGACTGTCCCCCAATGAGGCAGTCAGCCGTTTTTTCTGGTTTATCGGGTGCAGCCGTGGACGATCATCCCGCAGGCGATCTTGGTGCCTGCATGACCGGCGGGCTGGGAGTGAAAATCATCCGGGTGGGCGTGGATGACCACGGTGCGCCCGATGACCTCCTTCACGGTGAAGCGGTCGGTGAGCACCGCCAGATAGGCTTCGCCGCCGCAGGACAGCAGGGGCGGCAGATCACCCGCATGGTTAGGGTGGGGCGCTCCGACGGGGTCGTAGTGACCGCCGGTGTCGGCAAAGTCAGTTCCCCCGCAGTCTGCACCCTCGTGGATGTGCAGAGCGAAAAAACCGGCGGCGTTGTCCCGTGGCAGCCCGGACACATGGGCCACCACCAGCACCCCGTTGTCCTTTTGGTAGAAACTCACCGTCCCGGACAGGCGGGGAGCGTCCGCTCCGCCCCTGACCTGTGCCCTCGCATCAGGGCAGGCGTGATGGGTACGCATGGTATCACCTCATGCCAGTATATGCTGGGTGGGGGGATGCGCCTCTTTCAGATAAAAACAATGATGCAACACGAGAATTGCACCGGGGAGTGCCCGCTTCCGGGTCTCTTGCCAATGCCACAAGTGTTGCATCTAAACAAAGTGTAGCAGAGAGTGTATCGCCTGTCAATAAGCAGCATTCCCTTCGTGGCACCTGTGAGCGGGAGCGATAGCTCAAGAAAACGTGGGACGAGCTGGCGTATGTAACATAAAAAGAAAGCATCCGTCCTGATAGGGGCAGGGGTGCAATTCCCCAAACGCCTTCAGGAAGCGGTGCTTTCAACGGCATTGTACGCAAGTTTTCTGTAAAAGTCAATAGAATTTCTCCTTTCAAAAGGGAGGCCGTCCGGCAATCGCTGGGCGGTTTTCTCATGCCAAAACAAAGAAAAAAGGCGGCTTTCCGCAATTGGAAAACCGCCTCGTCATATGCATTTGCGCAATCAGAATTGATACTGCGTGGGGTACGCATAAACCACAAAGTCTGCAACTGATTCTACCGTTACATCATCCGGCAATGAGCGTCCGGACATTTCAAATCCGATCTTATCACCGGGGTTAAGATCTTCCAGAATAAGAGTAGACAGCTTCCCTATGCATGAACCGTCAGCATCATACAAGAAGGCCACGATGTAGACATCGGTCTGTATTTCTCTGCTGGTGTTTTCAACTCGGCCAAGCATTTTGATCCCGCCGTAAGTGTCAGTAGATGTTTTTACATCCGTAACGGGGAATCTGATTAGATCGATTGTCGCTCTCGCTACATCTACACGAGGTAAAACAACAAGCCCTCCATCAACGGCCTCATCAAGAGAAGTTTCGTCATACATATATCCCTTTTCGCCGGGAGCTAAGACGTCCGGGTACACCGACACCCATGTTTCGCAGGCAACAAGGTTGCCTAAAGTGTCCTCCAAATCATAGGAACCTGAGGATAAATAAAGATTAGTGGTGCCGGTATTGGTTATTTCCACAATTGTTTGCACCCGAACAGAACCAATGATGCTTGTCCAAGTTTTTGCACGACAGTCGGTGATCGCATAACTTGCAGACGGAACGGAACTCTCCGTTGGTGTTTCTTCGAAAGAATCGGAATGTGGTGCTCTTGTGGCAGTATCATCAGAATGAATTCGACTGCTGTCACAAGCACAAAGGGAAACCATAAGTGTTAAAGACATTATAAGAGCAATAATTCTTCTCATGATCTATTTACCTCCTCTTCTGTTGCTGTAGTTTGTCTAAACTTTCCAGCGACACCCACAGTCTTGGCACACAGCATATGTAATAGTTTTGCTGACTATCTTGGTGTGTTTTCCGAATAACGCAATAATCAACTTTGGAAGAGTGAATAGTAGCCAAGCAAAAAGTTCCCACCACCAGCCGACAAATAGCCAATAAACAACTCCTTTTTTGCGCTTTTCTTTTACTTCGTTAACGACTTGTGCTTGAACATTTGAACTCTGACACTTAGGACAAGTCACGATTATCACCTCTCTATGTTTGTCGTAAATTTATTATGACACAATAAGATTGTTTGTCAAGGAGAAATATCATTCGTGATAATGCAAAATCACATGAGGCAAGATAGAGTGTATTTGGCGGTGATAGAATGATTGCAGATACCATTAAAAGATTGCGGCAACAGTCTGGATTAACACAATCTGATGTTGCAAAGAAATTAAATATAACCCGTTCAAGTGTGAATGCGTGGGAAATGGGAATTTCAACTCCCTCTACACAGTATGTAGTTGAGTTAGCAGAGCTTTTCAAGGTTTCTGCTGACTACATCTTGGGATTATCTAAAGACGGTGCAATAAGTACGGCCTCGCTCACGGAAGAACAAACAAAAATTCTTCTTACGCTTGTTCAATATTTTAATGGAGAAAACGAAAAGAACGACTAAGAGATAATCTCAAAGTCGTTCTTTTTCTATGCGGTATTAAAGCCAAACCACAATGGCAAAGCCACCTTTGAAGTAATAGGTGTTCGCTTTATACCCTATTGGTGGAGCCGAGGGGAGTCGAACCCCTGTCCGAAAACAATTCCACAGGACTTTCTCCGGGTGCAGACGGTCATTTACATTCCCTTCCCCAGGCGTGGAACGTCACACTCAAGGGGTCAGTAGAGTCATGATGCGTGGAACGGTCAACTCTTTCCGAACTCACGGACGCCACTCATTTGACGCCCCGGACGGCTCGTGGCCCTTCCGTCAGGGACGGCCGCATTAAGCAGCGGCGAGAACTACGTTGTCGTTGTTCTTTAATTTATAATTGCCCATTTTATGGCGGCTGGGCGCCGCCACCCGCTTATCCTGCTTCCTCGTCCCCGTCGAAACCAGTACGGCCCCGTAAGACCGTCTGCCGCATGGCAGCAGACGGTTGAGCGAAGAAACAATGTTACATCTTGTCCGGCTCGGCGTAGTCCACGCCGAAGGTGTCCACGGTGACGGACTTCATCCGCTGATCCTCAAAGGGCTTGTCGGCGGCGTTGGTGGCCACGGACACGATGGTGTCGGCGGTGTCCATGCCCTCGATGACCTTGCCGAAGGCGGCGTACTGGCCGTCCAGATGGGGGGCGTCCTCCACCATGATGAAGAACTGGCTGCCGGCGGAGTGGGGGTCGCCGGAGCGGGCCATGGACAGCACGCCACGGCTGTGCTTCAGGTCATTGGCAAAACCGGCGCCGTAGAACTCGCCACGGATGGCGTAGCCGGGGCCGCCGTAGCCCATGCCCAGGGGGTCGCCGCCCTGGATCATAAAGCCGGGGATGACACGGTGGAAGATCAGACCGTTGTAAAAGCCCTGCTTCACCAGGGAAATGAAGTTGTTCACCGTGTTGGGCGCCACCTCAGGGTACAGCTCGGCCTTCATGATGCCGCCGTTTTCCATCTCAAAGGTAACGATGGGATTTTGAGCCATAAAAAACACTCCTTTGTTTAATATCGTCCACGGGACATACGGTCCATCTCACGCTTGGCATCACGCTTGGCAGCCGCCTCCCGCTTGTCATACAGCTTTTTGCCCCGTGCAAGGGCCAGCTCTACCTTCACCCTCGGCCCCGACATATACAGGGACAGGGGCACCAGCGCATAGCCGTCCTGCTGCACCTTGGCGTGGAGCTTTAAGATCTCCCGCTTGTGGAGCAGCAGCTTTCGGGTGCGTCGGGGGTCTTTGTTGAAGATGTTGCCCTTCTCGTAGGGTGAGATGTGCATTCCGTAGAGGAACATCTCGCCGTCCTTCACCGCACAAAAGGAGTCCTTCAGGTTGACGTTGCCCTGCCGGATGGATTTGACCTCCGTTCCGGCCAGCTCGATACCCGCCTCGAACTTATCCTCGATGAAATAGTCGTGGAACGCCTTTCGATTGGATGCGATCTGCTTCACGTCGCTTTTCGCCATGACGGGCACCTCCTTTCCGCTGTGCGGTAAGCCAGTATAGCACAAATCCCCCGCCGCCGCAAGAGGGAAACGGTCGAAAACGGGGGGTGAGCATAAACTCCCCGGTGCGCTTGCGGGAAATGCCGGAATGGTGTATACTGACCAAAATGGTTTGGCCGGATTTGCCAAGTCAAATGGGATCACCTCACGGGAGGGACATCATGGAAAATATCATCGAGATCAAACACCTGAGCAAATGCTTTGGCGAGGTAAAAGCGGTGCAGGATCTGAGCTTCTGCGTGAAGGAAGGTGAGCTGTTTGCCTTCCTCGGCATCAATGGCGCAGGAAAATCCACCACCATCAATATCATGTGTGGTCAGTTGTCCAAGGACGGCGGCACCGTGGTCATCGACGATGCTGATCTGGATCGGAATGTGGATCATATCAAGCGTGGGCTGGGCGTCGTGTTTCAAAACTCCGTCCTAGATAGTGCCTTGAGCGTATATGATAATCTGGCCAGCCGTGCCGCCCTGTACGGTTTGACCGGCCCGGCGTTCAAAACCAGACTGGGAGAGCTGGCCCGCATGCTGGAATTTGAAGATCTGCTGAAGCGGGCTGTGGGCAAGCTGTCGGGCGGTCAGCGCAGACGGATCGACATTGCAAGGGCGCTGCTGCACAAGCCGAAGATCCTCATCCTTGACGAGCCCACCACGGGACTTGACCCGCAGACCAGAAAAACGCTGTGGAACGTGATTTCGGATCTGCGTCGGGATGAGAAGATGACGGTTTTCCTGACCACCCATTACATGGAGGAGGCGGCAGAGGCCGACTATATCGTCATCCTTGACGGCGGCAGGATCGCCGCCGAGGGAACCCCGCTGGAACTCAAAAACGCCTATACAGGGGATTTCATCACCCTTTATGGCGTGGCGGAGGACGCCGTGAGATCGCTGGGCATGGACTATGAGGTGATGCGTGATGCGTACCGCATCGCTGTCCCCAACACTGCGAAGGCCACAGAGCTGATCATCAAGCACCCCGCCGTGTTCTGTGATTACGAGATCGTGAAGGGCAAAATGGACGATGTCTTTCTTGCGGTGACTGGCAAGAAGCTGACAGGGGGTGCGGAGAAATGAGTGCCACGACTGCTTTGGTGAGAAGAAATACAAAGCTGTTCTTCAAGGATAAGGGGATGTTCTTCACCTCGTTGATCACCCCGGCGATCCTGCTTGTTTTATATGTCACCTTCCTCGGCAATGTCTACCGTGACAGCTTTACTGCCAACCTGCCGGCGAGCTTGAACCTGTCCCAACGGCTCATGGACGGGTTGGTGGGCGGACAGCTCATATCATCCATCCTTGCCGTGTCCTGCGTGACGGTGGCGTTCTGCTCCAACTTCCTGATGGTGCAGGATAGGGCAAACGGCAGCATCAAGGATCTGAGGATCTCTCCCGTCAGACCGGCCGCCCTTTCCATGGGCTACTATTTTGCTGCCCTGATCTCCACGCTGGTGATTTGCCTTGCGGCCATGGTGATCTGCCTGGTGTATGTGGCCACCGTGGGCTGGTATCTGTCGGCTGCGGATGTGCTGTTCCTGCTGCTGGACATCCTGCTGCTGGTGCTGTTCGGCACGGCGCTGTCCTCCGTGATCAATTTCTTCCTGTCCACTCAGGGGCAGATCTCCGCCGTAGGCAGTATTATCAGCGCAGGCTACGGCTTTATCTGCGGTGCCTATATGCCCATCTCCTCTTTTGGGGAGGGGCTGCAAAAGGTGGTCTCCTTCCTGCCGGGGACATACGGTACATCCCTTGTCCGAAATCACTGTATGCAGGGTGCGCTGGCTGAAATGCAGCGTCAGGGTGTCCCTGCAGAGGTGATGGAGTCCATCAAGGATTCTCTGGACTGCAACCTGTATTTCTTCGGGAATCAGGTGAGTGTGCCCAATATGTACATGATCCTCGGCATCACGGTGGCCGTGCTGCTTGCTGCCTATATCCTGATGAATGCGCTGAAGAAGAAAAGCTAAGTGCCAAGGGTACCGCTCCGGCGGTGCCCTTCCTTTTGCAGTGGTTTGGTGCGCAGGCTTAAATTATATCGGGTGTTTCTCGAAAACACCACTTGTTTTTGGTGCACAGATGGCATATAATATCTTAGTTTCAAAACCGTGGAGAGGAGGCTGCCCTGTGGATAGACGGCCCATCGGCGTGTTCGACTCCGGCCTTGGCGGATTGACCGCCGTGCGGGAGCTGGCCCGCATCATGCCCGAAGAAGAACTCATCTACTTTGGCGACACCGGACGGGTGCCCTATGGCAGCCGATCCCGTGAGACCATCATCAAATATGCGCAGCAGGACGTGGCCTTCCTGAACAGCTTCCACCCCAAGGCCATCGTCATCGCCTGCGGCACCGTGTCCACCACGGCGCTGGAGGTGCTGCGGCAGGAGTGCGCCATCCCCATTTTCGGCGTGGTGGAGCCCGCCACCCGTGCGGCTGCACGGCTGACCCGCAACGGCAGGGTGGGGCTCATCGGCACGCAGGCCACCATCCGCTCCGGCGCTTACGAGCAGGCGCTGTCCGCTCTGCGTCCCGGCACGCAGGTCACCTCCCGTGCCTGCCCGCTGCTGGTGCCGCTGGTGGAGAACGGCCGCTACCAGCCGGGGGACACCGTGGCCGAAACGGTGGTGGCGGAGTACTTAGCGCCCCTGAAGGAGCAGGGGGTGGACACCCTCATGCTGGGCTGCACCCACTACCCGCTGCTGAAAAGCATCATCGCCAACGAGATGGGTGCGGGCGTGGAGCTGGTGGATGTGGGCGCACAGTGCGCCCAATGGGTGGCCGGTCAGCTCACCGGGCGTGATATGCGCACCGATTCCACCCGGCCGGGACGGCACCGCTACTTCGTCAGCGACGGTACCGGCGATTTCGCCGCTCTGGCCTCCGTCTTCCTGGGTGAGGACGTGTCCGCCAGCGTGGAGCAGATCGACATCACCATATATTAAAGGATAACTGCCATGAAGGACAATGTAATCATATCCATAAAGGGCAGGCAGATCAGCGGGGACGGCACCTCCGACGAGATGGAGCTGGTCACCCCCGGCAGCCTGACCCGTGACAGCGGTGGGCGGTACACCATCTCCTATCAGGAGAGTGAGCTCACCGGGCTGGAGGGCACCACCACTGTGCTCCACATCGACGGAGGGCGGGTGACCCTGCTGCGGGAGGGCAATGTGAACTCCCAGATGGTGTTCGAGGAAGGACACCGCCATCTCTCCATGTACGAGACTCCCTACGGCTCCCTTTCGGTGGGCATCAACACCCGCCGCATGAAGAACACCGTGGACGAGGTGGGCGGCGATCTGGAGATCGACTACGCCATCGAGATCGACAACCTGTTGGCGGGGCACAACCTGCTGAGCATGAATGTGAAGCAGAATCCCGCCGTGAAGCAATAAACGTATCAAATACAAACGATAGGGTGAATCAAATGTCTAATATGATCCAAGCCGCCCGTGAGCAGGTGGCTCAGCTCACTCAGGCCGCCTACGAGCGTGCCGCCGCCAAGGGTCTGCTCCCTGAGGGACAGACCATCCGTGGCACCGTCGAAGTGCCCAAGGACAGCAGAAACGGCGACTTTGCCTCCTCCTTCGCCATGGCGGGGGCCAAGGCTCTGCGGCAGAATCCCCGTGCGGTGGCCCAGATCATTCTGGAGCATCTGGAGCTGGAGGGCACCCTGTTCCAGCGTGCCGAGATCGCAGGCCCCGGCTTTTTGAATTTCTTCTACGCTCCCAAGTGGTACAGCGAGGTGCTGGCCGCTGTGGAGAGCCAGCCGGAGAGCTACGGCAGCAGCGATGCAGGCAAGGGCGAAAAGGTGATGGTGGAGTTCGTCTCCGCCAACCCCACCGGCCCCATGCACATGGGCAACGCCCGTGGCGGCGTGCTGGGCGATAC
>JAZNQA010000049.1:0-10248 GCA_045589915.1 Candidatus Enterenecus sp. | reverse complement strand
TTCCCACGCCCACTCCCACTCCCACCCCCGCTCCCACGCCGGAGCCCACTCCCACCCCCGTTCCCACGCCGGAGCCTACTCCCACCCCTGTGCCTGATCCCGAACCCACTCCCGTTCCCACTCAGGCCGCTTCTGAGGAGTGAGCGCCATGTTTCAGGGCTTTTCTCAGGAGACGGTGGACTTCATGTGGGGCATCCGCTTCAACAATGAGCGGAGCTGGTTTGAGGCCCACAAGGAGGTCTACCTCCGTTCCCTTTATCAGCCTATGAAGGATCTGGGCGCTCAGGTGCAGGCCGCCCTGATGGAGCGATTTCCCGACAGTCAGCTCAATTTGAAGATTTCCCGCATTTATCGGGATGCCCGCCGGCTCTTTGGCCGTGGGCCCTATAAGGATCACCTGTGGCTCTCTCTGTTCCGCTGGGAGGAGGGGGAGGACGGCGCCCGCCCTGTCCTGTGGTTCGAGCTGGCCCCCGAAGGGTGGAGCTACGGCATGGGCTTCTGGTGCGCCAAGGCGGTGGTCATGGAAAAGCACCGTGCCCGTATGGATCGGGATCACAGGCCCCTGCTCCGCCTGTCCGGCAAGCTGGACAAGCAGGACGAATTCGTGCTCCAGGGCCCCGAATACAGCCGAATCAAAACCGCCCCTCACCCCAAGCTGACGGCGTGGTACAACAAGAAGTCCCTGTCCGTGGGGCACGAGGAGCCGCTGTCCGAGCTGCTCTACACCCCCGAACTGGCAGACCGGCTGGTGGAGGGCTTCTCCTTCCTCATGCCCTACTACGACTATTTCTCCACCCTCTGGGCCGACCCAGACCCCCGTGGAGAGTAAGGCAAAACAAACACCCCCGCTCCCATAGGAGCGGCGGTGTTTTCATACTATTTAATTCTTCAGGCTGTGCATGGGGGCGGGGATACGTCCGCCACGGGCCACGAAGGCTTCGGCAGAGCCGGTGTGGCAGGGTATCACGGGGGCGGAGCCCAGCAGACCGCCAAACTCCACCACGTCGCCCACCACCTTGCCGGGGGCGGGGATGATGCGCACGGCGGTGGTTTTCTGGTTGACCATGCCGATGGCGGCCTCATCTGCGATGATGGCGGACAGGGTGGCGGCGGTGGTGTCGCCGGGGACGGCGATCATATCCAGTCCCACCGAGCACACGCAGGTCATGGCCTCCAGCTTTTCCAGCGTCAATGCGCCGGACTGGGCGGCGGCGATCATGCCTTCGTCCTCGGACACGGGGATGAAGGCTCCCGACAGGCCGCCCACCGAGGAAGAGGCCATCACGCCGCCCTTCTTCACCGCATCGTTGAGCAGCGCCAGAGCGGCAGTGGTGCCGTGGGTGCCGCACACTTCCAGCCCCATTTCCTCCAGAATACGGGCCACCGAATCACCGATGGCGGGGGTGGGGGCAAGGGAGAGGTCTACAATGCCGAAGGGCACGCCCAGCCGTGCGCTGGCCTCCCGTGCCACCAGCTGACCCATGCGGGTCACCTGAAAAGCGGTCTTTTTAATGGTCTCGGCCACCACGTCGAAGGGCTGACCCTTCACCGACTGGAGGGCGTGATGCACTACTCCGGGGCCGGACACGCCCACGTTGATGACCCGCTCGGCCTCGCCCACGCCGTGGAAGGCACCTGCCATGAAGGGGTTATCCTCCACGGCGTTGCAGAACACCACCAGCTTGGCGCAGCCGAAGCCGCCCCGATCTGCGGTGCGCGCGGCGGCGGCCTTGATGGTCTCACCCATGAGACGGACGGCATCCATGTTGATGCCCGCCTTGGTGGAGCCCACATTGACGGAGGAGCACACCATATCGGTGACGGCCAGCGCCTCCGGGATGGCGGCGATGAGCTTTTTGCCCCCCTCGGTCATGCCCTTCTGCACCAGGGCGGAGAAGCCGCCGATGAAGTTCACGCCGGTGGCCTTGGCGGCCCTGTCCATGGCCTGGGCAAAGGGGACGAAGTCATTGGTGCGGGAAGCGCCCGCCACCAGCGCCATGGGGGTGACGGAGATGCGCTTGTTCACGATGGGGATGCCGAACTCCGCCTCGATGTTCTCGCCGGTCTTGACCAGCTTTTCGGCGGAGGTGGTGATCTTGTCGTAGATCTTGCGGCAGGCAGCCGCCGCGTCGGGGTCGCAGCAGTCCAGCAGGGAGATGCCCATGGTGATGGTGCGGATGTCCAGATGCTGCTGGTCGATCATGCGGATGGTGCTGATAATATCGTGGTTGTTGAGCATATCAAGGTCACTCCTTGGCATATTGGCTTATGAAATTCCGCCACGGGCGGGGACGAGAGCGCCACGACACATGGCGGCGGTTTCCTTCTTTGCAATGGCAAAAGGAACCCGCCGGAGGCATTTCACCTCTCCGTCACGGCTGCGCCGTGCCACCTCCCCTCAAGGGGAGGCTATGGGGTCGTCGGGGACGCCGACCCCTACGCACATCTTTCGGGTTGTTCGTAGGGGCGGGACACTGGCCCGCCCGCACGGTAGAACACCCAAGATAGCAAGCCATCTACCCTGTCAGGCGTGTGGTTGAGTCGCTTGCACCGAAACACGGCAGGCACGAAGCGGCTGAGCGGCTAAAAGGCAGAGACGATTCGTATTACATCACGCCGGTGATAGCCCATGGCACCAATTCCGCGTCCCCGTAAAAATGGGGTTCTTAGGGGTGAAATTTTGAGAGCCGAAGTCACGCCCTTTGTGACAAGGCGAACCAATTTCATCCCCTAAGTCGGCCTTTGGTTACTTTCGGACGATGCCGAAAGTAACCCGCCGGAGGCATTTCACCTCTCCGTCACGGCTGCGCCGTGCCACCTCCCCTCAAGGGGAGGCTTTGGGGGATGCGGCTATCCTCCGCGCTCAGATTCGGTGCATGGCGTTGAAAATATCCTCCCGCTGGATGCGGATGTCCAGGCTGCGGGCCTCGCCTGCGGCGGCCAGCTCCTCCTTCAAGGTGGCGAAGGGTACGGTGGCGGCCGCTACATCCACCAGCATGATCATGGTGAAGTAGTCCTGCAAAATGGTCTGGCTGATGTCCAGCACGTTGACGTTCTTCTCGCTGAGCAGGGCGCACACGGCGGCGATGATGCCCACCTGATCCTTGCCGATGACAGTCACGATTGCTTTCATCTCTGATTCCTCCTGTTATCCCAAGTCGTCCAGCGTGAGCTGGAAAGCTCCGCCCATATGCTCCATGAAGTAGTCCACTTCCTCCATGCCCATGCCCATCAGGGCGGTCATGGTTTCGTCGGCGGCCCGCTTGAACTCGGTGTTGCCCGCCTTCAGCTCCTCCTGACACTTGAGCCACGCCGCCAGCTTGTCTGCCGCCTTGACATAGCGGCGGACGGTGTCGTCGCTCTCCCGCACCAGCGGCTCGTAGGCGGGGGCCAGCTCCGGCGGCAGCATGGACAGCAGCTTGTCCTGCGCCACCGCCTCCACCTGCTTGTAGGCAGATTTCAGCTCCGGGTTGTAGTACTTGATGGGGGTGGGCATATCGCCGGTGATGATCTCCGGCGCATCGTGGAACAGGGCGGCTGCTGCCACGGCGTTGGGGTCGATCCCCCTGCCCAGCACATCCCGCCCGATGACCGCCAGCGCATGGGCCAGCACCGCCACCTCGTAGGAGTGCTCCTCCACGTTCTCGGTGCGGGTGTTGCGCATCAGCGCCCAGCGGGCAATGTAGCGCATCCGAAAAATGTAGGCAAAAAAGTTATGGCTCATGCGGTGTACATCCTCCCACCCGATTCGACATTACTTCACCATAGTATAGCAGGGAAATCCCTGTTTGTAAACGGCTGCGGCGATACAAATTGCGGGGAGGGAGAGGAAAAATACCCTTGCCGGAAGAGCGGCGGCGTGATATAATAAGTCCCAAATATGGGACAGGAATTCTGTCATGATAGCACCGCAAGGAGGTGGTCGTATGGCCAAGAGCCCCAATCAGAAGCGCAAGCTGCCCATACTGGCCCGGCTGCTGCTGGAGCGCAGCGATGAGGAGCATCCCATCAGTACCCAGGAGATGCTGGCCGAGCTGGAGCGGTGGGACATCACTGCCGAGCGCAAGAGCATTTACGACGACATGGAGCAGCTCCGCCAGCTTGGGCTGGACGTACAGACCCGCAAGGGCAAGGGGGGCGGCTGGTTCATCGGGGAGCGGGACTTTGAGCTGGCCGAGCTGAAGCTGCTGGTGGATGCGGTGCAGTCCAGCCGCTTCCTCACCGGACGCAAAAGCGATGCCCTCATCCACAAGCTGGAGTCGCTGGCCTCCGTCCATCAGGCACGGCAGCTCCAGCGGCAGGTGTACGTGGATCGCCGCATCAAGACCATGAACGAGAGTATTTTCTACAATGTGGACAAGCTCCACGCCGCCATCGCCGCCAATCGGGTCATCACCTTCCGCTACTTTGAGTATAATATGAGCAAGCAGAAGGTGTACCGTCGGGACGGCAGCCGCTATCGGGTGACCCCCTTCGGGCTCATCTGGGACAGCGAGAACTACTATCTGGCGGCGTGGGACGAGGTGCGCCAGGAGCTGCGCCACTATCGGGTGGACAAGATGAGCGACATCACCGTCAGCGGTGCGGTGGGTACCGACCGTGGGGACTGGAACCCGGAGGGTTATGCACGGCGGCATTTCGGTATGTATTCCGGCCAGCCCTGTCAGCTCCGGCTGCGGTGCTCTGCACGGCTGGCAGGCGTGGTGCTGGATCGGTTCGGGCGGGATGTGATGCTGGTGCCCGATGGGGACGGTCACTTCACCGTCACCCTCGACGTGGTGGTCAGCCCGCCCCTGTGGGGCTGGCTGTTCGGATTGGGGGACGGGGTGGAGGTGCTGGCCCCCGACTGGGCGGCGGCCCAGTTCCGCCAGCAGTTGGAAAAGGTGCTGGCGGTATACAAAAGAACCTTATAAAAGGCAGGAACATGGGCCATACTTCCCGAAAAGGAGGTGTGGCCCATGACACATCGGAGCGAGCAGGGCAGGAGCCTGTACGAGCTGGGGCTGCGGCTGGGAGGTCTGGGCACGGTGGCCATCGGCTGCGCCGGAGGCTCGCTGGCACGGGCGCTGGCACGGAGCGCCGCCTGCGGCGTGGCGCTGGCAGGGGGGACGGTGAAGCTCCACGACGGGAGCTGCGCTGCCTGCGGGGTGTGGCTCAGCCGGTACTATGGGCTGGCGGCCTCTCTGTTCATCCGGCAGGAGGGGGCGGAGATCACTCTTCACCTCCGTGACGGCAGGGGCAACCCCTTCGTGCCGGAGCCTGTGACCCATGCCGCACCCTGTACCGGGGACTGGGAGCTGCTGTCGGGGGCGGATCGGGCCTGGGCTGCCCGTCAGACTGTGGGGATCGGTATGGCAGGGGCTGCGGCGATGGACGGGCCGGAGGGGCTGCGGCTGCTGCTGGAGCGGATGGGCTGCGCCGTGGTGCAAAGCCCACGGGACGGCGTGCCCCGCTTTCTCACTGATCGGGAGGGCTTCACTCTCACGGTGGAACACGGGGGCAGGGTGTTCCGCCCCGAAGGGGAGGATGCGCTGGCCTGCGCCGTCCATTACGCCCGATCCCATCGGGCCGTGCCCGCCTTCGGTGCGGAGGGGGAGCTGTTGTGATGAAAGTAGGGCGGGGCGGTGTGCGCTCCGCCCTTTTTGTGATATTTGGCAGAAGAAAATGGGGCAAAATCCTTGTGAGACAGGGGCGTGGATGGTATAATGGATTGATTATTGACCCTGCTGATTTTTACATGGAAAGGGAGAACCAACATGACTTATCGTGAAGAATTTATCCACTTTATGGTGCGCTCCGGCGTGCTGACCTTTGGCGACTTCGTCACCAAGTCCGGCCGCAAGACCCCCTACTTTGTCAACACCGGCAACTACAAGACCGGCGCTCAGGCCGCCAAGCTGGGTGACTACTACGCCGCCTGCATTCAGGAAAACATGCCGGAGGGCATCACCGCCCTGTTCGGCCCCGCCTACAAGGGCATCCCTCTGGCCGTGACCGCCGCTGCCTCCCTGTACCGCAACTACGAGCGTGACCTGCCCTACTGCTTCAACCGCAAGGAGGCCAAGGATCACGGTGAGGGCGGCTCCATGGTGGGCTACAAGCCCCAGGACGACGACGACATCGCCATCATCGAAGACGTGGTCACCGCCGGCACCGCCGTGCGTGAATCCATCGAGCTGTTCAAGAGCGTGGCCAAGGTGAACATCAAGGCCCTGTTCGTGTCCGTGGATCGCATGGAGCGGGGTACCCGTGACTGCACCACTCTGGATGAGCTGCGGGAGGACTACGGCATTCAGGTCTACCCCATCGTCACCATCCGTGAGGTCATCGACTGCCTGCACAACAAGCCGGTGGACGGCAAGGTGTACATTGACGACGCCATGCGGGAGCGCATGGAGGAATACCTGCGCACTTACGGCGCACGCTGAGGGAGAGGAACACCATGGCATCCATCCATGACGGACACCGCCAGCGGGCAAAAACTGAATTTAACGCCCGTGGTCTGGAGGGGATGCCCGACCATCGGGCGCTGGAGCTGCTGCTCTTTTACGCCGTTCCCCAGGGGGATGTGAACCCGCTGGCCCACGCTCTGATGGAGCGGTTCGGCAGCTTGACAGGAGTATTCAACGCCACCTATGAGCAATTGCTGGAGGTGAAGGGGGTAGGCTCCCACGTCGCCACCCTCATCCGCCTCATCCCCGCCCTGGCCGCCCGCTATCTGGAGCGGCGCACCGACATGACAGGGCAGATGCTCACCACATGGGACTTTCGGGAGCTGCTCATGCCCTACTTCTTCGGTGCCCGCAACGAGATGGCCTATCTGGTGTGCATGGACGGCAAGGGCAAGCTCATCGCCTGCCGCAAGCTGGGGGAGGGCATCGCCGACGAGGTGACCATCATGGCCCGCAAGGTGGTGGAGGCGGCTCTGGCCTGCAACGCCACGAGGGTGGCGCTGGCTCACAACCATGTGTCCGGCGTGGCCCACTTTTCCGCCGTCGACCTGCATACCACACGAGAGCTGCGCCGTCTGCTGCGGCAGGTGGGGGTGGAGCTGGTGGATCACTTCATCATTGCCGACGACGATATGGTGTCCATGCGGGAGTCAGGCTGCTTCTCCCATTGACAAAGAACATTTGTTCGATTATAATGAAGCTCTGGATTTGATGTGACAGGAGGTGAACGGGATGCCGGAATTCAAAGTGGTGTCGGAGTATACTCCGTCCGGCGACCAGCCGGAGGCCATCGCTGCGCTGGCGGCGGGCATTGAGAACGGGCTGGACGAGCAGACCCTGCTGGGTGTCACCGGTTCGGGCAAAACGTTCACCATGGCCAAGATCATTGAGCAGGTGCAGCGCCCCACGCTGGTGCTGGCCCACAACAAGACGCTGGCGGCCCAGCTCTATGCGGAGTTTCGGGAGTTTTTCCCCGACAATGCGGTGGAGTATTTCGTATCCTACTACGACTACTATCAGCCGGAGGCCTATATCCCCCACACGGACACCTTCATTGAAAAGGATTCCTCCATCAATGAGGAAATCGACCGTCTGCGTCTGTCCGCCACCGCCTCTCTGCTGGAGCGGCGGGACGTCATCGTGGTGTCCTCCGTGTCCTGCATCTATGGTCTGGGCGAGCCGGAGGACTTCGCCGCCATGATGGTGGCCCTCCGTGTGGGTCAGGTCATCAAAATCGAGGAGCTGCTCCACCGGCTGGTGGCCATCCGCTACGAGCGCAACGACATCGCCTTTGAGCGCAATATGTTCCGTGTGCGGGGGGACACGGTGGAGATTTTCCCCGCCTACTGGAAGGACAGCGCCATTCGGGTGGAGTTCTTCGGGGACGAGATCGACCGTATCAGCGAGATCAATGTGGTCACCGGCGCCCCCATCCGCCGGCTGAACAACATCCCCATCTGGCCGGCCACCCATTACGTCACTCCAAAAGAGAAGATGGACGCCGCCATTCAGGAGATCTACAAGGAGCTGGAGGAGCGGGTGACCTTCTTCGAGGGCAACCAGCAGTTGGTGGAGGCCCAGCGCCTGAAGCAGCGCACCATGTACGACATTGAGATGATGCAGGAGCTGGGCTACTGCTCCGGCATCGAGAACTATTCCCGGGTCATTGAGGGCAGGCCGGTGGGCTCGCCCCCCAACACCCTGCTGGACTACTTCCCCAAGGATTTCGTGCTCTTTATCGACGAGAGCCACGCCACCCTGCCTCAGGTGCGGGCCATGTACAACGGCGGCCGGGCCCGCAAGACCACGCTGGTGGACTATGGCTTCCGCCTGCCCTGCGCCTTTGATAACCGTCCCCTGAAGTTTGACGAGTTTGAAAAGCGGCTCAATCAGGTGGTGTACGTGTCCGCCACCCCCGGTGAGTACGAGCGCACCCGCTCCGGCCAGATCGTGGAGCAGGTCATCCGTCCCACCGGCCTGCTGGATCCGCTGGTGGAGGTGCGCCCGGTGGAGGGACAGATCGACGACCTGATCGGGGAGATCGGCCAGCGCACCCGGCGGGACGAGCGGGTGCTGGTCACCACACTCACCAAGAAAATGGCGGAGAGCCTTACCGACTACCTGAAAAACGCCGGCATTCGGGTGCGCTATATGCACCACGACATCGACACCATCGAGCGCATGGAGATCATCCGTGATCTGCGCCTGGGCGAGTTCGACGTGCTGGTGGGCATCAACCTGCTCCGTGAGGGTCTGGACTTGCCTGAAGTATCGCTGGTGGCCATTCTGGATGCGGATAAGGAGGGCTTCCTCCGTTCCGAGACCTCCCTGATCCAGACCATCGGTCGTGCCGCCCGAAATGCCGACGGCGTGGTCATCCTGTATGCCGACACCATCACTCCCTCCATGGCCCGTGCCATGGAGGAGACCGAGCGCCGCAGGGAGAAGCAGGATGCCTACAACAAGGCCAACGGCATCGTGCCCAGGACGGTGAAGAAGTCGGTGCGGGAGCTGATGGCCCTCACCCCGGAGGATCAGGGCAGCTACGACGTGGGCGACCGCCAGATGACCAGGCAGCAGCGCATGGAGCTCATCGCTAAGCTGGCAAAATACATGAAAGAGGCGACCAAGATGCTGGAGTTCGACGTGGCCGCTGCGCTGCGCGACCAGATCATTCAGCTTCGGGGGAAAGAGAAATAGCATATGGCAAAACAGAAAGAAGAAAAAACCAATGTGATGCGGGTGCTGGAGCAGAAAAAGATCCCCTACACCGCCCACACCTATCCCCATGGGGAGGAAGCGCCGGACGGCGTCACCGTGGCGGAGAGCCTGGGGGAAGATCCGGCTGCGGTGTTCAAAACGCTGGTGACCCGTGGCGCATCGGGGGCGTACTATGTGTTCGACATCCCGGTGGCCGAAACGCTGGACTTGAAGAAAGCTGCCAAAGCGGTGGGTGAGAAGTCGGTGGCTATGCTGCCCAGTCGGGAGCTGCTCCCCCTCACCGGCTATGTTCACGGGGGCTGCTCCCCGGTGGGAATGAAAAAGCAGTTCCCCACCGTGTTCCATGAGAGCTGCCTGGTGCAGGACACCATCTGTGTGTCCGCCGGAAAGATCGGCTTTCAGGTGGAGGTCAGCCCCCATGACCTCATGGCCCTGGTGCGTGGCCGCACCGCCGATGTGGTGGCGGATGGATAGGGCCGTGAACCGAAAGGACATTCGGTTAAAAGCATACGATTACAGCCAATGCGGGGCGTATTTTGTGACGGTTTGCAGCCGGAACAGAGAGCCGTTGTTTTGGGATGATGTCCCCTATGCCTACCCACCCGTAGGGGCGGATATGATCCGCCCAAACAGCCGCGGCAATCAAGAGATTCCGTTGAGTGCGGCGGGACAGATTGTGGATCGTGCCATTCGGAATATAGCGACGATTTATGACGGCGTTATGGTGGAGAAATATGTCGTCATGCCGGACCACGTCCATATGATTCTGACCATTACTGGCGGGCGGATGATATCCGCCCCTACGATTTCTACCATTGTTGGCGGCATGAAACGTTGGGCGAGCCGACAATGCGGCCGACCGCTGTGGCAAAAATCCTTTTACGACCATGTTATCAGGGATGATAACGGCTTTTTGACCCGCTGGAACTATATTGACACCAACCCTGCCCGACGGCGGGCGGACACTGTGAGGGATAGACCATGCAAAACCACATTTTCATCAAGGGTGCCAGAGAAAACAACCTGAAGAACATTGATGTCACCATCCCCCGTGACAAGCTGGTGGTGCTCACCG
>JAZNQA010000048.1:0-6866 GCA_045589915.1 Candidatus Enterenecus sp. | reverse complement strand
CGATAAAGTCATGATATTCCTCCTGATCTGTTACAGAGCCCTTTGACGGAGCACACACTGCATCTGCTTGATCGGCTTTTTACCACCACCAGCGCTTTTTAAGGGGCACATATTGCTTCATGACCAGGAAGAACAAAAAGTCATATGCAAGATGATCGCATGGAAAAACGCCGCGCACCCGTTTTTCGGAACCTATGGTTTCACACACTTCCCATCCCGCATCCGTTTCCTCGGCGCACAGGCACTGGTCTGCGCCTGCACCCTCGAAAGAACAGGTTGTATCAGGAATTTTGTAATGCTTGAGCCGCAAAATCAAATCTTCGTATTGCATACGCCCTCCTAAAACCAGCGATTCCGATCGGATGATTGTTTATAGCAGCAAAGAACATACTCATAGCAATCGCTTTCTGTGTAAAACGTTCCCTCCAAATCTTTACCGCCCCGCTCGCAGAAATACACGTTCCACACATCATTTCCTTTGTGACATACAATCCAAGGTCTGGAAAGTGGCACGGACGAAGCCGTTCGTCAAACAGATTGCAATCCAGATCTGCTTTCTTCTTCAGGTTTCCAATACTTTCTTTCAATTCTGATAAGGTCATACTATCCCTCCTTTGAATGGATGCTGATCCTGCAGCGGCATCAGGCTTTGGATCGCTCCTCTCTGAACCACGCCATAAAGACCTCATCCGGGTCCATATCATCGCCGGATGCGTAATCGTCATAACCATACTGGGCATCAAAGTGTTTGGTGCTGACATCATAGGTCATCTTGATCTCGTGGGGGCATTGATGCTCATACTGATTGCACACAGCAACAAGCTTGTCAATGTCACCAGCTCCGATCTGGAAGAAACGGCCGATCAGGTCGGGCGAGCCGTAATCGACCACGGTTTTCACCGCTCCATCTTTTCGGAAGAACGCATTGAACGTCCGCATTCCCCGATTCTGATAAATGAATACATAAATCGTATCAACATCGTTCTTTGCAAATTCCAGACAAAGAGAAACAAAATCTGCCTGTACGTTGGTAAAGGCATCTTCAAATCCGACAATCATCATTTACCTCCTAAAGCGTCTTCAAATGATTCTAATCCTCAATTTGGTGGTTGAGAAAATCAGAAAGGCTATCAAAGATGCGCACAGGATCATAATTCGGAATGGACTGATATACCGTGCCGGTCTTGTCCTGCCAGATCACCAGGCCGTCCACGCCAACATCCTCGATGGCGTAAAAATCAAGGGGGATGTTCGCCTGGATCGACCGCAGCTTCTTTGTTAATTCCACCACTGCATAGTCCTCATCCTCACAGAGCCCGGAGACTGCGATGATATCGGAACACACCGCCCCAAAGACCGATAAATATTCCTTGTACTCCTCTGCAAAGTGCAGATGCAGTTCTTCTTCCGCAGTTCGGATCTCTTCTGCGCCGGCAGGTGTGCCAGACTCCATGCCGGGGAGCTTTTGGATGGCTGCTATGATATTCGACATAAAATTCTCCTTTCGGTCATGAATGTTAAGAGTGCAGCTGCGCCTTCTGTATTCGCCACTCCTTCATCAACTCGATCATTTCATCGGTGGCCAACTCACACCACTTGCCCATTCCATCCTCCGCAAGCGTATCCAATACTTTAACGGTATCTTTGCTGATCACGAGCTCACAAACATTACCCGATATATTCTGACTTTCTTCCTTGCCACTTACAACTTCGGCAATTTTTTTGTCGATCCAATCTCCAAAAGCTGAATAATCTGCAAAAAAGAAGGTTCCTAACAAATCATAACGTGAATCTGCAAATTCTATCTTAAGCTGATGTTTTTGATTTATAGTTATAATTTTATACTCTCTGTTCATATTCATTTCTTCCCTACGGATATAAAAATTTCTCCTTTATGTATGGGAAATGGTGATCTCAATTCTCAGGGCTCACGATTTCGTAACGAATCTGAATGGATATGCCATTCTGTTCGAGAGCGGCTTGATAGCTTCGTAAGAAATCGTTTGCCTGTTCATTGGGACTGCATGCGAAGTAAATCGTGATCACAAACTTCTCAAACACCCGATTGGGGATGGACGCTTCGTAGCCTCTGTTCAAAATAAATGTAACGTAGCGATTGAGCTTTTCCTGCAGCAGCCACAAATGCTCGTCGATATGATGCTCCCATTGAATTTCGTCCGTGACCCCCAGACAGAGAAGGGTAGGATCGTCCTTTGCCGTTGTGAGCAGGTCTACTGTTTCCAAATCATAAATCATTACGTATCCTCCTTATATGAAACCATTCAGCAAGGCTGACATCTTTCTTCAAGTTCTTCAACATAGGCTAAAAATGTGTCCTGCAGTTCTCCATCTGTCGCAAGACCATTGATCGACAAATGCAATGTCCACTCGTTCTCATCAATTGATACAACACCATCCAAAATACCCAATACAGTAGAAATTGTATCAACTGCAACGGTCTTAATGATATCAAACAGTATGGCTTTGCCTTCGTCACCTAAAGTGCCATATAGTGCCCGTGCCTTTTTCCAATAATCAATTGTATTAGCATCACTTTTCGCTTCAAATAACTCTTTGTATATATTTAGATTATCCTCAGCAACAGAAGCATAAATCCCCTTCATAAACTCTTTGATCATAGCCCTTCCTCCCAGTTCTTCAATTACACATTAAAATCATTAATGTTCTTCGAAATAAATATCACATATTTTTCTTAATTTTTCGCAGAAAGTCAGCTTCTCTGACATGCAAACCACTCCTTCGCTATGCCTCATCATTCCCCATATGGGCAATATATTCTTCTTCCTCGTCATAGCAATGTGCATCATGGATCATCACATCTTCCACAACGTCATCCGGGCAATAGATCTTGAGTCCAAGCTTTCGGCTCGAATAGCCTTCCGCTTCTTCGTCGACGATCAAATCATCCGTGATCTTACGCAGTTCCTCGATCAATGTTCCGATGTCTTTGCTGATATAGACGGATTGCCCCTTGCATTCAACATAGATGTCTTCCGCTGAAGTATCGGGAAAGAGTTCAACTGCTTCCAGAAGCTGGTTGCTGCTGCACAGCGTATGGAAGGTTCCGTAATCATCCAGATAACGGTTCTCGACGGGGAAGCCGTACATACAGGAAGATATGGGCTCACCACATGCTTTCCGCACCTGTTCCTGCGACATTCCAAATTCAAGCGGGCCAAGCTGCTGATATGGAACAAATACCAAGGTTTTGATCATTGAACTATCTCCTTTTATCCGTCAAAGGCCGGATTTCCTCCTTAGAACTGCATCTGTATTGACCCAGATTTTTCACGTATTCCGGCAAATTTCATTCCATATTATAGCATTGCTGTGTTTCTCCGTCAATGTTAAAGGCAGCGCTGCAAATCGCATGAAAAAGTAAAATCCCCCGCACGTTCGTCCGAGGGACGATGGCAAAGGAACCCGATGTAACGGCAGAGGAGCAGCTTCGGGCAGGGGTGCCACAATTTAGATGCAGAAAACCGCAAAGCACCCCATTTGTCAGGCATATCTGACAAATGGGGTGCTTTTGTGTTGCCGTTGTGATATAATGTGGGGCACATACTGATTTTGAGGAGAAAACGGATGAAAAAGATACTGTTTGTCTGCCACGGAAACATTTGCCGCAGCACCATGGCGGAATATGTGATGAAGCACCTGGTAAAACAGGCGGGGATGGAGGGGGAGGTCTTCATCGACTCCGCCGCCACCTCCACCGAGGAGATCGGCTCCCCCGTCCACCACGGCACCCGACGGAAGCTGGCGCAGGAGGGCATCCCCTGCGGCGACCATCGGGCACGGCAGGTGATATGGGAGGATTATGAGCGGTTTGACCGCATTATCGGCATGGACGAGGCCAACCGGCGCAACCTGTGCCGGATGCTTAAGGGCGACCCGAAGGGCAAGGTGTCCCTGCTGCTGGACTACACCGTCCGCCCCGGTGCTATTGCCGACCCGTGGTACACCGGCGATTTCGACGCCACCTATCGGGACGTGCTGGAGGGGTGTCGGGGGCTGCTGGACGAACTGACGGAGAAATCGTAAGGAGCGGGCCGGGAGACCCGGCCCCTACGGTAGACAATAGGGGCGGGTCAAAGACCCGCCCGCAGACTGTCAAAAAACCTCGTAGAGTTTCCCCGCTACGCGGCGAAATAAAAGGAAAGCCTTTTTCGACAGGCTCAGGGGCGGGGCTTTGCCCCGCCCGCTTTGCGGTCACGGACAGCTCTGCTCCAGCATGGTGCGCAGTTGGCGGCAGCGGCTGCGGCAGCCGTCGGCCAACTGGCGGTACATCTCCAGCAGGGTGGAGTCGGTGAGCTCATCCGCCGACATACGGAAGGACTGCTCGGCCTGCTGCTCCGCCTGATGGCGTTGGCGCAGCGTCCCCCAGAAGGAGGAGATAGCCGGCGTGCCCAGGGTTTCGCTGGGCCAGTAGCGCAGCCCGGTGAGCAGGAAATAGGCGGCGGACAGCCGCCGTGCCTGCCGGTGCAGGTCAGCGGCCAGAGCTGCCAGCGTGCGGGCCGTGCCGCTGCGGGTGCGGCGGGCCAGATGGCGGTACATCTGCCACCCTTCCAGAGACTCCATCACCTGCTGGCGCAGCCGTGTGGTGGTGTCGTCCGACTGGGGCAGCTCCATTCCCGCCATGGGCATGTCGCTGCCCGGCTGGTCGGCGGGAGGGGCAGGGCGCTGGTCGGGCTGGGGCGGGGCTGCGGTCTGAGCGGCTGGGCTGGGCTGAACGCCCCCGCCGGTGAGATTGCTGGGCATGGTGGCCACAAGCTGCTCCAGACAGCGGCAGGACAGGTCGCCGGTGACCTCCACCGGGCAGCCGGTGTCCGGGTGTCCGGCCATCACCCGATTCCACACCCGCCGAAACACTTCCTCGTGCTCCGGGGAGCACAAAGCGATATTTTCCATGGGAAAGCACCTCCTTTTCCCTCCATCCTATGTGAGGAGGGAAGGGATTGCCAGTGTTGACAGGTGGGTATAATCATGGTATACTCTAAACCATAGAGGAAGACTATGAATTAAGAAGCGCTGAGTCGTTGTGAGCAGTGCGGATGGACTGGAGCGAGGGCGAGAAACCAAGAACCGCAAGGGGTTCTGTTTCGAGCCCAAGTCGGAAGGAAGCCGCACGTTGCGAACAGACGAAGCGTGACAATAAGAAGCGCTGAGTCGTTGTGAGCAGTGCGGATGGACTGGAGCGAGGGCGAGAAACCAAGAACCGCAAAGGGGTTCTGTTTCGAGCCCAAGTCGGAAGGAAGCCGCACGTTGCGAACAGACGAAGCGTGACAATAAGAAGCGCTGAGTCGCCGTGAGCAGTGCGGATGGACTGGCTCGTGCTTCCGAAATCGACAGGAGATAAAGATATGTTAGAATTAAAGCATCTTTCCTTCTCGGTGGAGGGGGAAAATGGCCGACGGGACATTTTGAAGGACGTGTCCCTGACGGTGGAGGACGGTACCTTTCTGGTGATCACCGGCCCCAACGGCGGCGGCAAGACCACGTTGGCCAAGACCATTATGGGTCTCAATCAGGCCACCTCCGGCCAGATTTTCTGGAACGGGGAGGACATTACGGAACTGACCATTACCGAGCGGGCCCGCCGGGGCATCAGCTACGGTTTCCAGCAGCCGCCCCGCTTCAAGGGTCTGCGGGTGCGTGACCTGCTCAGTCTGGCATCGGGCAACCCCAACCTCACCCGTGTGGAGGGCTGCCAGCTTCTCACTCAGGTGGGGCTGTGCGCTGCCGACTATATTGACCGTGAGGTGGACGGCTCTCTGTCCGGCGGCGAGGTGAAGCGCATTGAGATCGCCTCCATTCTGGCCCGCCAGTCCCCGCTGATGATCTTTGACGAGGCGGAGGCGGGTATCGACCTGTGGTCCTTCGCCAAGCTCACCGATACCTTCCGCTTCATCCACAAGAAGCGGGCCGCGACCATCATCATCATCTCCCATCAGGGGCGCATCATCAATCTGGCGGACGAGATCGTGATGGTGGCCGACGGCGTGGTTACCGACCGGGGCGCCAGGGACGAGCTGTTCCCCAAAATCCTGGCTAACACCCAGTCCGGCTGCCAATTTATGCGGGAGGGGGATGGCAAATGAATCAAACCGATAACGAGCTGCTGCGGCAGATCGCAGATCTGGACGGCGTGCCTGAGGGGGCATACAACATCCGTAAAAACGGGCAGTTGGACTCCCGCCGGAACACGGACTACATTGAGATCTCCACCAAAGAGGACAAGTCGGGCATTGACATCCGCATCAAGGCGGGCACACAGGGCCAGCAGGTGCACATTCCGGTGCTCATCACCGAGAGCGGCCTGAGCGAGCTGGTGTACAACGACTTCTTCATCGGTGAGGACTGCGATGTGGACATCATCGCCGGCTGCGGCATCCACAACGATGGACATCAGCGCAGCCAGCATGACGGCGTACACACCTTCTATGTGGGCAAAAATTCCAAGGTGCGCTATGCCGAGAAGCATTACGGCTCCGGCGAGGGCACCGGTGAGCGGGTGATGAACCCCCACACCATCGTCTATCTGGAGGAGGGTGCCTCCATCCAGCTGGAGACGGTGCAGATCCGTGGCGTGGACTCCACCAAGCGGTACACGAAGGTGGAGCTGGGGGCCGGAGCGGAAGCGGTGGTCACCGAGCGTCTGCTCACCCACGGCAGCCAGTTTGCCGAGAGCAAGATGGACGTCCTCATGAAGGGGGAGGGGGCCAGAACGCAGGTCATCTCCCGCTCGGTGGCGCAGGATGAGTCGGTGCAGGTGTTCTACCCGCAGGTGCAGGGGGACGCCCCCTGCTTCGGCCACGTGCAGTGCGACTCCATCATCATGGGTA
>JAZNQA010000047.1:0-33287 GCA_045589915.1 Candidatus Enterenecus sp. | reverse complement strand
CGGGAGGAACGAATTCTGGAGGCTCTGGGAATCACCCGATGAGGAGCCGGAAGAATATACGCCTTTCCGGGTATGATTACAGCCAGCCGGGAGGGTATTTTGTTACATTCTGCACCAAAGGGAAGGCAAAGGTTTTAGGTGAAGTCGTAGGGGGCGGCGTCCTCGACGCCCCGTTTGTACGACTTTCCGATGCCGGTGCGGAGGTGGAACGCTGTATCCGGGGCATTGCAGCACAATACCATCATATCGCTGTTCCCTGTTATGTTATTATGCCAAAACATGTGCATCTCATGGTGGTGGTGGAAACCGACGGTTCTGGGTCGTCGGGGACGCCGACCCCTACGAACCAGACGATACCTGCCCTGGTCTCCTTTATCAAGCGCATGACCAATCGTGCAGTTGGTTGGTCGTTATGGCAGCGGGGATACTACGACCACATCATCCGAAACGAGGAGGACTATCTCCAAATCTGTTCCTACATCGCAACCAACCCTGCCCGATGAGCAGAGGATAAATACTGCTGCGGCGGAAACTGACCGCCAATCATGACTGTCTGACCTGCGGCAAATGGCTCAATGCCGCACAAAATACCAAAGAAAGTTGAGGATCATCTATTATGTCAACCATTAAGAAAAGCGGTATCATCACCATCTGCGGCCGCCCCAACGTGGGCAAGTCCACCCTGACCAACACGCTGGTGGGGGAGAAGATCGCCATCGTCTCCTCCAAGCCCCAGACCACCCGCAATCGCATCTGCGCCATTCTGAACCGTGGGGACACCCAGTTCGTGTTCGTGGACACCCCCGGCCTGCACAAGGCCCGCACCCGCCTGGGCGACTACATGGTGGATGTGGTGCGCAAGTCGGTGGCCGATGTGGACGGGGTGATGCTGCTGGTGGAGCCGGTGGCCAACATCGGCCCCGCCGAGCAGGAGCTCATCGGCCGCATCAAGCAGATGGGCGCACCCGCCGTGCTGGTCATCAACAAGATCGACACCATCGAGAAGGAAAACCTGCTGGCGGTGATGGCACTCTACGGTCAGGCCCATGAGTGGGACGCTGTGGTGCCCATCTGTGCCCAGACCGGGGAGGGCGTGGATGAGCTGCTGGCCGTGCTGGAAAAGTGGATCCCTGAGGGACCCCAGCTCTTCCCTGAGGACATGGTCACCGACCAGCCTGAGCGCCAGATCATGGCGGAGATCGTGCGGGAAAAGCTGCTGCGCAATCTGGACAAGGAGATCCCTCACGGCACCGCCGTGGAGGTGACGAAATTCTCCCAGCGGGACAACGACATCATCGACTGCCATGTGACCATCTACTGCGAGAAGGAGTCCCACAAGGGCATCATCATCGGCAAAAAGGGCGCCATGCTCAAAAAGGTGTCCACCCAGGCCCGTGAGGACATGGAGACCTTCATGGGCGCCAAGGTCTATCTGGAGACTTGGGTGAAGGTGAAAGAAAATTGGCGGGATAATCCCAACGCCATTCAGAATTTTGGGTATACCGGGGATTAACACAATATTTTCCGCTCATGATTTGGCACACGGCGGCCAAGCTATCTCCATAGAGTGGAGGTGGCCGCTGTGGAACGGGAAACCTGTTGGGAGTTATTTTGGCGCACCGGCTTGCCGGAGGCGTGGCTGCTGACTCGGCTGGAGGAAAAGCCGGAGAGCGTGGCGGCATTTGGGGTGGCAGAAAGTCCGGAGCCACAAAAGCCTTCTCCTTGAGGAGAAGGTGGCTGCCCGCAGGGCAGACGGATGAGGTGTCAACGGCCTGCGGGCGGGTCTGGGACCCGCCCCTACGAATAAACCGTCTAATATGCGTGTGGGGACCGCCGCCCTCGGCGGTCCTTGTGGACGATGGCGGAGCGGTGTCGGCGGGCGCACACACGGGGGCGCCCCTACGGACAAACCTGCAACCACGCCGTAGGGAGCGGCATCCCTGACGCACCGCAAGAACGATATATCCCCTGAAACTTGATACACAGGAGCTACATATGCATCTGACCACCAAGGCCCTCGTGCTGCGAGAGGTGAACTACAAGGAATCGGATAAAATATTGACTGTCCTCACCGCCGATGAGGGCAAGCTCACTGTGTCCTCCCGTGGCTGCCGCAGGAAGGGCAGCCCCCATGCCGCCGCCAGCCAGCTTCTGGTGTGGTCGGAGCTGACCCTGTACGAATATCAGGGCCGCTGGGCCATCAAGGAGTCCGTGACTGAGCGGCAGTTTGCCGCCGTGCGCAGCGATCTGGAGAAGCTGGCGCTGGCCAGCTACTTCGCCGAGGTGGTGGAGACGCTGGCGGAGGAGGGTCAGCCGGAGCCGGAGCTGCTCTCCCTCATCCTCAACTGCCTCCACGGGCTGGAAAAGATGAATTTACCCCTGCGCCAGATCAAGGCCGCCTTCGAGTGGAAGGCCATGGCGCTGGCGGGCTACGAGCCCATGGCGGACGGCTGCGCCGTCTGTGGGCGGGAACCGCCGGAGGAGCCGAGGTTTCATCTGGGGGAGGGGGTGCTTCACTGTGCTCCCTGCCGAAATGAGGTGGGGGACGGCATCTCCATGCCCCTCACCAATGGGGCGCTGTCCGCCCTGCGCCACATTGTGTGGGGCAATCCCAAGCGGCTCTTTTCCTTCCAGATTGATGACCTGTCCCTCCGCCAGTTGGGGGACGCAGCAGAAGCCTACCTGATGACCCGGCTGGAGCGGGGGTTTCGCACTTTGGACTTTTACAAGTCCATCACATTGGAGACATAACCATGACAGAATTATTTGAAAAATCCATACAGACGCTGGAGCTGCCCCGTGTGCTGGCCATGCTGGCCGACGAGGCGGTGACCGATGAGGGCAAGCAGAACTGCCGTGCCATCCGTCCTTCCGCCGATCCATTGGAGGTCAGCCGCCTGCAAAAGCAGACCAGTGCTGCCTTCGACCTGCTGGTGAAGAACGGCACCCCCAGCTTTTCCGGCATCCGCCCGGTGGCAGCCGCCCTCCAACGGGCTGACCGGGGGGGAGCCCTCAACACCCGTGAGCTGCTGGACATCGCTCAGGTGTTGCGCTGTGCCCGCAGCGTGCGGGAGTACGGCGTGGGAGATACCGCCAAGTCCGTGCTGGACGGCTATTTCCACAGCCTGTCCCCCAACCGCTTTCTGGAGGAGAAGATCACCGGCTCCATCCTCAGCGAGGAGGAGATCGCTGACTCCGCCTCCGCCGAGCTGGCCGACATTCGCCGCCACATTCGTGCAGCGGCGGGCAAGGTGCGGGATGTGCTCAACCGGCTCATCTCGTCCAACCAGTCCAAATATTTGCAGGAATCCATTATCACCATGCGTGGCGGGCGCTATGTGGTGCCCGTCAAGAGTGAGCACAAAAACGACATCCCCGGTCTGGTACACGATGTGTCCGGCTCAGGCGGCACCTTCTTCATCGAACCCATGGGCGTGGTCAACGCCAACAACGAGCTGAAGGAATTGCAGCTCAAGGAGCAGAAGGAGATCGAGCGCATTCTGGCGGAGCTGTCCGCCGACTGCGCCGGCTTCCGGGAGGGCATCGAGGACAATTACCGCACCCTCATCACGCTGGACGGTATCTTTGCCCGTGCCAGGTTGTCCTCCAAAATGGGGGGTATGGAGCCGCTGCTGGCCGACCACATCGAGCTGCGGCGGGCACGGCACCCCCTGCTGGACGCCAAGACCGCTGTGCGCAACGACCTCTATCTGGGCAAGGACTTCGACACGCTGGTCATCACCGGCCCCAACACCGGCGGCAAGACGGTGACGCTGAAAACCTTGGGCCTGCTCACCCTCATGGCCCAGTGCGGTCTGCACATCCCAGCCTCTGACGGCTCGTCCATCCGGGTGTGCTCCGCTGTGCTGGCGGACATCGGTGATGAGCAGTCCATCGACCAGTCCTTGTCCACCTTCTCCTCCCACATGGTGAACATCGTGTCCATTCTGGAACAGGCGGACGAGCGCACCCTCATCCTCTTTGACGAGCTGGGTGCGGGCACCGATCCGGTGGAGGGCGCTGCGCTGGCCGCCGCCATCATCGAGTCCGCCCGTGCCATGGGAGCTGCCGTGGCCGCCACCACCCACTACGCCGAACTGAAGGTGTACGCCATGTCCACGGCGGGGGTAGAGAACGCCTCCTGCGAGTTCGATGTGGAAACGCTGGCCCCCACCTATCGGGTGCTCATCGGTATCCCCGGCAAGTCCAACGCCTTTGCCATCTCCCGTCGGCTGGGGCTGCCCGACTATATCATTCAGAAGGCGGCAGACCGCATTGATGCGGAAAATGTGCGCTTTGAGGACGTGCTCAGCCAGCTCGACGTCCAGCGGCAGGCCATGGAAAAGGAGAAGGAGCAGGCGGTACGGCTGCGCCGTGAGATGGAGCAGGCCAAGGCGGAGGCCGACGTGTACCGCTCCCGCATCGAGGAGGAGCGGCGTAAGGCTACCGAAAAGGCGCAGGCCGAGGCCCGTGCCATCATCGAGGAGGCCCGTGACACCGCCGACAAGGTGTTCAAGGAGCTCAACGAAATGCGCCGCCGCCAGGAAAAGGCGAAAGAGTGGGTGGACGACAACGAGGAGCGGGCCGATCTGCGCCGGCGCCTGAACGAGGCGGAGAACGCCCTGGGCAGCAGAGCAGAGGAACTGCCCGCCCCGCCCCCCACTCGACCCGCCGTGGTGGGCGACACGGTGGAGCTGGTGAAGATGGGCACCCAGGCGGAGGTAGTGGCGGTGAACAAGGACGGCACCCTCCAGCTCCAGGCGGGCATTTTGAAGCTCAAGGCCCGGCAGGACGAGGTGCGGGTGCTGGAGGATGTCACCGCCCGCAAGCGCCAGAGCGCCAGGGACAAGGTGCGCCACGCCGCCACGGTGAAGCACCAGTTCCGTGCATCCGCCGCCAAAGCGGAGCTGGATCTGCGTGGCATGATGAGCGATGAGGCCATCGATGCCGTGGATATTTTTCTGGACAACGCCCTCATGGGCAAGCTGGAGACGGTGACCATCATCCACGGCAAGGGCACCGGCGCCCTGCGCAAGGCGGTGCGGGAGCACCTGAAGCGCAGCCGCTATGTGAAGCAGTTCCGCCCCGGCGCCTATGGCGAGGGAGAGGACGGCGTGACAGTGGTCACGCTGAAATGATGGAAAACCGGCGGGGAATGGGCAAAATAGACCGTGTCTGTCCAAACCTTCGGATTTTCTGCCAAAGCACCCTGTTCCGATTTGTGTAAATTGATGTTGACGATACGGGGCAAATTTGGTATTCTATAAATGCAAAAGATTCGGGGGGACGCATGCAAAGGCAGCACCCCAGTCCGAGATTGAGATTATGGAGGGAACCATTCATGTTTATGAAGGAAACCGTTGTCAACAATCAGGTTGGTCTGCATGCCCGTCCTGCCACCTTCTTCATCCAGAAGGCCAATGAGTTCAAGAGCTCTGTCTGGGTCGAGAAGGAGGAGCGCCGTGTCAACGCCAAGAGTCTGCTGGGTGTTCTGTCCCTGGGCATTGTGAAGGGCACTACCATTAACCTGATCGCTGACGGCCCCGATGAGGAGGCCGCTGTCAATGCTCTGGTGGAGCTCATCAACTCCGATTTCACCGAGTAATCAAATGACTGAAAACGGGGCGCCGCATTTGCGGCGCCCTTTGTTTTAGAAGCGCGAGGATAGCCGTGCAGGGGAGCTTGGACTGGAGCGAGCTTTGCAAACCAAGAATCGCAGAGTGATTCTGTTTGTGAAGCGAGTCGGAGGGAAAGCGACCCGCAGCATGGCCAATCCGAGCGTGACAACGCCGGAGGGAGGCGAATTGCATGACAATGGAAGAACTGCGGGACAAGGCCCATTCGCTGCCGCTGAAGCCGGGGGTGTATATCATGCAGAACGCCGCCAGCGAGGTCATCTATGTGGGCAAGGCCAAGGCCCTGAAAAATCGGGTGAGCCAGTATTTTCAGGATCAGTCCCGCCACAATGAAAAGACCCGTGTCATGGTCAGCCAGATCGACCACTTCGACGTCATCGTGGTGCAGTCGGAGTTCGAGGCGCTGGTGCTGGAGTGCTCCCTCATCAAGCGGCACCAACCCCGGTACAACATCCTGCTCAAGGACGACAAGGGCTATCCCTATATCCGGCTGGATGTGCGCTCGGAGTATCCCCGCTTCTCCCTGGCGGCAAGGGCCGCTGACGACGGAGCCCGCTACTTTGGCCCATACGGCAGCCGTGGTGCCACCCAGGGGATCATCGATGCTCTGCAGGAGGCGCTGCGCCTGCCTTCCTGCCGCCGGAAGTTTCCCCGTGACATCGGAAAGGAGCGCCCCTGCCTCAACTTCCACATGGGGGTGTGCGAGGGCTATTGCCGCCCCGACATGGATCAGAGCCAGTACCGCCGCTCCATCGAGCAGGCGGTGAGCCTGCTGGAAGGGCGGCTGGACGAGGTGGTGGACGGCCTCACCGCCGAGATGGAACAGGCGGCGGAGGAGCTGCGCTTTGAAAAGGCTGCCCAGCTTCGGGATCGTATCCGCTCCATCCGCCTGCTGTCCAAGCGGCAGAAGGCGGTGGCCGGGTCGCTGGCGGACACCGATGTGGTGGGCTACCACCGGGGAGAGGCCAAGAGCTGCTTTGTGGTGCTCCACTATGTGGACGGCGAGCTGGCCGCCAAGGACTGGGAGCTGCTCACCGTGCCCATGGAGGAGGATGAGCGGGAGACCGTGTCCACCCTCACCGCCCAGTATTATAGTGGGCGGGGCAGCCTGCCCCGACAAATTCTGCTCCCCTGCGACATCGACGATCAGGTGGAGCTGGCCCGTATGCTCACCGAGGCGGTGGGACGCAGGGTGGAGCTGCTCACCCCCCAACGGGGAGCCAAAATGGATCTGGTGCGGCTGGCCAACGAGAACGCCGCCGAGGAGGTGCTGCGTGCCACCACGGCGGAGGAGCGCCGCTCCAAGCTCACCGAGGCGCTGGGCAGTCTGCTGGGGTTGGCCGAGCCGCCTCGCCGCATTGAAGCCTTTGACATTTCCAACACCGGCAGCTCGGACATCGTGGCCTCCATGACTGTCCACATCGACGGCAAGCCCCTGAAGCGGGACTACCGCCAGTTCAAACTGAAGGATATGCCCCACGCCGACGACTACGCCTCCATGAAGCAGGTGGTGGAGCGGCGGTTCCGCCGCTGGCTGGACGGGGACGAGAAGTTTGGTGACCTGCCCGACCTGCTGCTCATGGACGGCGGCGCAGGACAGGTGAAGGCGGCGGAGGAAGCCATGGCGGCGGTGGGGGTACACCTGCCGGTGTTCGGCATGGTGAAGGACGACCGCCACCGCACCCGTGCCCTGATCTCCGGGGACGGACGGGAGATCGGCATCCAGCACAATCAGGCCCTGTTCGCCATGATCGGCCGTATTCAGGAGGAAACTCACCGCTTCGCCATCGAGTTCCACCGCCAGCAGCAGGCGGCACGGGTGAAAAAATCGGCGCTGGACGGCATCCCCGGCGTGGGCCCCACCCGCAAGGCGGCATTGCTCAAGCACTTTAAGAGCATCCGTGCCATTCGCCATGCCACCGTGGAGGAGCTGTCCGCCGTGGTGCCCAGGCAGGCGGCGGCAGCGGTGCATCAACATTTTCGGAAGGAGAAGGGAACGCCATGCGTGTCATCACAGGAACTGCCAGAGGGAAACGGCTGAAGGAGCTGCCCGGCATGGACACCCGCCCCACCACCGACCGGGTGAAGGAAGGGCTGTTCAACATCATCCAGTTCGACATCGAGGGGCGGCGGGTGCTGGATCTGTTCGCCGGCACAGGGCAGTTGGGCATCGAGTGCCTCTCCCGTGGGGCGGCCTTCTGCGACTTTGTGGACAGCGCCCCCGCCGCCATGAAGATCATCAGGGACAATGTGGCCGCTTGCGGACTGACCGCACAGGCCGCCTTCCACCAGAAGGACTTTTCCGCCTTTTTGGGGAGCGTCCACGGCAAGTACGATGTGATCTTTCTCGACCCGCCCTACGCTTCGGGCAATCTGGAGCGGGCGCTGGAGCGCATAGCGGCAATTGACATCGTGTCCGGAAATGGTATAATAGTGTGCGAAAGTCCGGCGGAGCATACCCTGCCGGAGCTGCCCGCCCCCTATGAGAAGGGCAGAGAATATCGGTACGGTAAGATCAAGCTGACCATGTACCGCAGGAGCGTGTGACCATGAGACGAGCCATTTACCCCGGCAGCTTTGACCCGGTAACTTTGGGGCATCTCAACATCATCAAGCGGGCTGCCGCCATGTTTGACGAGCTGATCGTGTGCGTGTGCGTCAATTCCAGCAAATCCGCCGGCCTGTTCACGCCGGAGGAACGGGTGGAGCTCATCCGTCGGGTGACGGAGGACATCCCCAATGTGAAGGTGGACTGCACCCGTGATCTGGTGGCCGATTATGCCCGCCGCCACAGGGCCAAGGTGCTGGTGAAAGGTCTGCGTGCGGTGTCCGACTACGAGACGGAGATCCAGATGGCCATGATTAACGCCAAGCTGTACACCAAGCTGGATACCATCTTCCTGTATACCAGCCCCAAGTATGCCTACCTCAGCTCCACCGTGGTCAAGGAGATGGCCCGCTACGGAGCCGACCTGTCTGATTTTGTGCCCCGCCAGATCATCGGTGATGTGCGCAATAAATTCAAGACCGCCCAATCGGGAAAGGAGACATGAACATGGCAACTGCCGTAGATGAACTGCTGGATATGCTGTTTGACATGATTGATGAGGCGAAAGGTGCTGCGCTGAGCAGCGGCAAGTGCGTCATCGAGCGGGACAAGGCGCTGGATCTCATTGAGGACATCAAGGCCCAGTTCCCCGTGGAGCTGGCCGAGGCCAAGAAGATCCTCAATGCCCGCAGCGAGTATGTGGCCGCTGCCAAGCGTGAGGCGGATGAGATCCGCAAGCGTGCCGAGATCGAGGCCAGCCAGATGGTCAACGAGGGTCAGGTGATGAATCAGGCCCGCCAGAAGGCCAACGAGCTGGTGGCTCAGGCCGAGCAGAAGGCCAAGGAGGTGCGCCGCTCTGCCAATGAGTATTGTGAGGATGTGCTGCGCCGCACCGAGGAAGCGCTGGCCGATGCCCACACCGAGATGCGTCAGGTGCACACCCGCTTCCGCACCGCCATGGGGGCCGCCCCCGCCGCCCCTGCCGCCAACAGCCGGCTGTACGATGCCGAGGCGGACGAGGTGTAAAAATTTTATTTCAAAGACATCCCGACACGCTTGCGTGTCGGGATTTTTTGTATCCAAACACAAGATGTGGGGGCAAAAAAGATGGAAAATACCAGAGTTTGTGCCGGAAAATAAAACGGTCTGTCTGAGGGCGATAGAACATCTGTTTGACGTGCGAAAAATGGCGGGAAAGCCTTGAAAATAAACGGTTTTACCTGAAAATTGTGCTTGCATTTTTTGGAGAGCCGCTGTATACTGAAAGCACCATTGGAGTGAAATGGAGTAATATTGCCTTTCTTTGGATGTGATTGGAGGGAAATGCGATGACCGGCACCTATGAACACAGCATCGACACCGCTGGCCGTCTCATTGTGCCCTCCAAGCTGCGGGACAAGCTGGGCACCACCTTTTACCTTGCGGTGGGCGTGAAGGAGAACCTCACGCTGTTCCCCCTGTCCACATGGGAGAAGCTCAAGGAGCGGGTGGCCGAGCTGACCACCAGTCAGGCCGCCGCCATGGACATTTTCTTTGCCTCGGCCCAGCTCTGCGAGGCGGACAAGCAGTGGCGCTTTCAGGTTCCCGCCTATCTGAAGGACTATGCCAAGATCGACCGGGACGTGGTGGTGACCGGCAACAACGACCGGGCCCAGATCTGGAGCGCCGACAACTGGACGGCCAAGACCCGCCAGCAGCTCAATCCTGAGACCATCGCCAGTCTGCTGGAAGGACTGGGGGTTTAAGCCATGGAGTTCACCCACAAGCCGGTGCTCCTGCAGGAGTGTCTGGATGGACTGAATATCCGGCCGGACGGCATCTACGTGGACGGCACGCTGGGGCGTGCGGGGCATTCCCGTGAGATCGCAGCCCGCCTTACCACCGGCAGACTGATCTGCATCGACCGTGATCGGGAGGCGCTGGATGCTGCCCCTGCCCGTCTGGAGGGGCATCTGGACAAGGTTACGCTGGTACACGGCACCTTCGGAGATGTGGCTGCCCATCTGAGTGGGCTGGGTATTGATCAAGTGGACGGTATGCTGTTCGATCTGGGCGTGTCCTCCCCGCAGTTGGACAACGGAGCCCGTGGCTTCTCCTACCTCCACGATGCACCGCTGGATATGCGCATGGATCAGACGGCTCCCCTCACCGCCGCCGATGTGGTCAACGGCTGGAGCCAGGAGGAACTGAAACGAATCCTGTGGCAGTACGGCGAGGAGCGGTATTCCGGCCTCATCGCCGCCGCCATCCTTCGGGCCAGAGAGCACAAGCCCATCGAGACTACGGTGGAGCTGGCCGACCTGATCCGGGACGCCATGCCCGCCAAAGCGAGGCGGGAGAAGCAGCACCCCGCCAAACGATCCTTTCAGGCCATCCGTATCGCCGTCAATGATGAGCTGGGCGAGGTGGAGCGGATGCTGGCCCATGCGCCGGAGCTGCTGAACGTGGGCGGGCGGCTGGCCGTCATCTCCTTCCATTCCTTAGAGGATCGGTTGGTCAAGACCGCCTATGCCGAATGGGCCAGGGGCTGCACCTGTCCGCCGGAATTTCCGGTGTGCGTGTGCGGCAAGAAGCCCAAGGTCAGACTGGTGGGCAAAAAGCCCATCGTGTCCGGCGACGAAGAACTGAACGAAAATCCCCGTGCCCGCAGCGCCAAGCTGCGTGTGGCGGAGAAACTGTAATTGACCCGCAAAGGAGCGCAGAGTGATGGCGACCGAACGCAGAACAAGACAATATACCACCTACGGCAACGTGGCCTACCAGCCTGAGTTCGAGCGCTCCGCTGCGCCCTCTCGCAGCCGTGTGCAGCGTCCCCGGCGGGAGGAGGAACGCACCCAGCGGCCAAGGGTACAGCCCCGCCCCCAGACCGTTGCCCGCCCCAATGTGGAGGTGCGCTCTCAGGGCGCCATCGCCCCCTTCGCCATCATCGGGTTTGCGGCGGTGATCCTGTGCGCCCTGCTGCTGGTGATGACCAGCGCCCGTCTTGCCATGGTCAAGGACGAGACGGTGGAGCTGCGCTCCACCCTTGCCGAGCTGAAGACCGAGGAAAAGACCCTGCAGGCGGAGTATGAGCTGGTCTTTGATCTGGCTGCCATTGAGCAGCAGTTCACCGCCGACGGCTCCATGGTGCGTCCCGGTGCAGGGCAGACCGTCTATCTGGATCTCTCCGACGGCGATCAGGTGATCTACTACGACAACGGCGGCGGTGGACTGTCCGGCCTGCTGCGTCAGGTGGGGGACTTTTTCGGCGGCATCCTGTCATAAGCCGCACTCCCTTGCGCATACGATGTACCGCACACAGAAAGAATATGGATGATACATGGGGCGTAAGAATATACAGGATTCTTACGCCCTTTTATACTCGAAGCGCGAGGATAGCCGCATAGGGGAGCTTGGACTGGAGTGAGCTTTACAAACCAAGAATTTTGAAGAAATTCTGTTTGTGAAGCGAATCGGAGGGAAAGCGACCCGGCTATGCGGCCAATCCAGGCGTGACAATGCCGGCCATCGTACTAAGGTACCACTCACCACCCCATGAAGGAGCATCATCATGCAGAAACCCCAGCCCCGCCCCCGGCGCTCTGCCGGCAAAAGCAATCGCAGTCTGTTCCGGCGCACCGTCGTACTGATGGTGTGCCTTGGTCTGTTGCTGTTTGTTCCGCTGCTGGCCCAGATGTGGAAGCTGCAGATCACCCAGCACGAATACTGGGAGGAGATCGCCGCAAATCAGCAGACCATGGATGTGGAGGTCAACGCCAACCGGGGCACCATCTATGACTCGGAGGGGCAGACGCTGGCCATGTCTGCCACGGTGTACCAGCTTATCCTCTCCCCCCGCACGGTGAAGGAATCGGTTCGGGAGAGCGACTACACCGACGACAACGGCAATCCCGACCAGGCGGCCTACGACGCTGCGCTGCTGGCCAAGCGCACCCTCATCGTGGACGGTCTGGTGGAGCTGCTGGGGCTGGACGAGGAGCGGCTGTGGAAGCGCATCGAGTACACCCAGTCCGCCTACGAGATCCTTGCCTACGAGCTGGAGGAGGAGGAAACGGAGGCCATCCGCACCTTCATTGCGGACAACAAACTGTCCTCCATGCTGTACTTCGTGCCCACCAGCAAGCGGTATTATCCCCAGTCCACCGTGGGTTCCCACGTGCTGGGCTTCATGGCGTACAATGAGACCAGCGGCAATGTGAAGGTGGGCGCACAGGGACTGGAGGCGCTCTATCAGGATGTGCTGTCCGGCGAACTGGGGCGTGTGGTCACTTCCCAGAATGCGGTGGGAGGCCAGATGCTCAGTGATTATGAGGCATATATTGATGCCATGCACGGATATAATTTGAACCTGACCATGAATGGCAGTATTCAGTCCATGCTGAAGCAGACGCTGATCGAGGGCATCGAGACCTATGATGTGAAAAAGGGCGGCTTTGCCATCGCCATCGACCCCCGCACCGGGGCGGGGCTGGGCATGGCCAGCACGCCTGATTTTGATCCCAACAACTACGGCGCCGTTGTGGACGATGTGCTGCGGGCCGAGCTGGAGCAGATCGCCGCCGCCAGCGGTGAGGACAGCGACGAGTATAACGCCGCCGTCAGCGCAGCCCTCAATCAGCAATGGCGCAACAAGGCCCTGTCCGACACCTACGAGCCCGGCTCGGTGTTCAAGCCCCTCACCGTGGCCATGGCGCTGGAGGAGGGCATCATCTCCCCTGACGACCACTACTACTGCGGCGGCGTGAAGACGGTGGGCGGCTACCCCATCCACTGCCACAAGCGGACGGGACACGGCGACCAGACGGTGACGGAGGCGCTGGAAAACTCCTGCAACGTGGCGCTGATGGAGATCGCCGAGGAGATCGGCGCCCAGACCTTCTGGGACTACTTGGGGGACTACGGCCTGTTCGACATCACCGGCATCGACCTGGTGGGCGAGGCGGACAGTTACTTCTGGCCGGGAGGCGAGGAGTATTTTACCGGCCCCTACGGTGCTTCCGCTCTGGCCACCGCCTCCTTCGGCCAGACCTTCCGTGTCACCCCCATCCAGATGATCCGTTCCTTTGCCGCCGTCATCAACGGCGGGCACCTGCTGGAGCCCTATCTGGTGCAGTCCATCACCGACGATGAGGGCAATACCGTCTATTACCACGAGGTGGAGGAGGAGCGGCAGGTCATCAGCGAGGAGACCTCCGCCCAGATCCGTGGTATGCTGGAAAGCGTGGTGGCCAACGGCTCCGGCCGCAACGCCTACATGACCGGCTACCGCATCGCCGGCAAAACCGGCACCTCCGAGAAGATCGGTGAAGAGGGTAACGATGTGATCTGCTCCTTCATGGGCTTTGCACCTGCGGATAATCCCCAGGTGCTGGTGCTGGTGGCCTTTGACAGCCCGGAGCGTGCCGGCGGCAGCTCCCAGTATACCCCCTCGGGTACTTACATCAGCGGCGGCAACATCGCCGCGCCCATGGCGGGTCAGCTCATCGCCAACATTCTGGATTACATGGGCGTGGAGAAGCAGTACACCGCCGAGGAGCTGGCCGGTGCGGACGTGGCCATGCCGAGAGTGAACGGCTACGAGCTGACGGTGGCCAAGGGTATCCTTGCCGACAGGGGCATCCACTGCCGCACCGTGGGCACCGGCAATATCGTCACCGGGCAGATCCCGTCCGGCGGCGTGTCCATTCCCGGCGGCTCTACCGTCATCCTCTATCTGGGTGAGGATGTACCCGGGGAGCAGATCGAGGTGCCCAATGTGGTGGGGCTCACCCCCGCCGCCGCCAAGGAAAAGCTGGAGAGCATGGGCCTGTTCCTGCGGGGCACCGGCGTGTCCGACTATACCGATGCCACCGTGCAGGGCGCCAGCCAGTCCATCGAGGCGGGCACAATGGTGGCTCCGGGTACCGTGGTGGAAGTCAGATTTGTCAGTACTGTCATTGATTATGCAGATCAGGAATAGTACAATAAAGCGTCCCGTGGCGGTGGTGGGCAGAGGGGATACCCTCACGGCCCGTCTGCTGGGTCAGCTCATTGACCACCCCATTGTGGAGCTCACCCCCTATGAGGCCGCCATAGCTGTGCAGAGGGACATACGCTATCGGGCGGTGGTGGTGGAGAATTTCGATCCCTCGCCCGATCCCACCCTGTCCCCCTGTGCCGTGGCACGATGGGAGCTGGCCCCCTATACCGATGTGCTGGTGGTGGGGCTGGACGATGCGGAGGGGCGGCGGCTGGCACATGAGGCCTGCGGGCGGGTGTACACCTACTCCGACGGACGGCCTCAGGCCGACCTGACCGCCAAGCAGGTGTGCCTGCGCCCCGACGGGCTGGAGTTTCAGGCGCTCACCGATGGGGCGCTGCGACGGGTGCGTCTGCCCCAAACGGACAGACCACGGCTCTATGACCATCTGGCGGCTCTGGCCGGTGCGCTGGCGCTGGGTATGCCGCTGGAGCAGGCGGTGGAGATCCTCTGCCGCCGGCATGACAACGATTGAAACAAAAGAGAGAATTTGGAGGTCATTACTATGATGATGCTGCTGGCAGGTATTGCCGCATTCCTGGTTTCCGCAGTGGTGGGACGCTTTCTCATCCCTGCGCTGCGTGCCCTGAAGGCCGGGCAGTCGATCAAGGAGATCGGCCCCAACTGGCATATGTCCAAGCAAGGTACTCCCACCATGGGCGGTATCATGTTCATGGCGGCCTGCATCGTGGCCGTGGCGGCATTCGGCTGGAAGGACATGGCGGCAGGCAACTGGTCGGCCCTGTTCGTGCTGGTGTTTGCGCTGGTGTACGGCGCCATCGGCTTCATCGACGACTTTGCCAAGGTGAAGAAGAAGGAAAACACCGGCCTAACGGCAGGCTGGAAGTTCCTGCTCCAGCTTGCGGTGGCCATCGCTTTCCTGGCGCTGCTGCGCCTGTTCGGGTATCTGTCCCCCAATCTGTACATTCCCTTCTTCAACAGTGAGCTCCACCTGCCCTGGGCGGTGTATCTCATCTTTGCCGCCTTCATCATTGTGGGCTGCGTCAACGCCGTCAACCTCACCGACGGTCTGGACGGTCTGGCCGGTTCCGTGACCCTGCCGGTGGCCATCTTCTTTGCCGTGCTGTCCGCCTGCTGGGACAAGGGGGCCGTGGGCATCTTTGCCGGTGCGCTGGCCGGCGGCATCCTGGGCTTCTTGGTGTACAATTTCTACCCCGCCAAGGTGTTCATGGGGGATACCGGCTCCATGTTTTTGGGCGGCGCCGTGTGCGGGCTGGCCTTTGCGCTGGATGCTCCCATGGTGCTCATCCCCACCGGCATCATCTACATCGCCGAAACGGTGAGCGACATCCTGCAGGTGGGCTACTTCAAGCTGAGCCACGGCAAGCGCATTTTCCGCATGGCCCCGCTGCACCACCATCTGGAGCTGGGCGGCTGGAGCGAGGTGCGTGTGGTGCTCACCTTTACGGGTATCACCGTGGTGTGCTGCGTGCTGGCCTTCCTGGGCTGCATGAGCCGCTATGGCGTCTGAGCCGTTTCGGATAACGGTGTAGGGGCGGGTCCCAGACCCGCCCGCAAAAACAAATCATCCAAGAAAAGTGAGGTGAACAGCACATGAGAAAAAAGGCCAAGCGAGACCTGACCATCGAGCAGCGGCTGGCCCGTGGGCCGGTGGATCTGCCCTTTTTGGCGCTGGTGCTGCTGCTGACGGCGGTGGGTCTGATCATGCTGCTGTCCGCCTCCTATGCTTCTGCCTTCTATAATCTGGATCCCGATGTGAACACCGGCGGCAACCCCTACTACTACTTCATGCGGCAGCTTGGGTTTGCGGTGGCAGGTGTGGTGGCCATGTTCGTGGCATCCAAGATTGATTACCAGCGGTGGCGCCTGTTCTCTATGCCCGCCCTTGCCATATCCATCATTCTGCTGGCGCTGGTGCTCTCGCCTCTGGGCCGCTCCGGCGGCGGTGCCCGCCGGTGGCTGGATCTGGGCATCCGATTCCAGCCCTCCGAGCTGGTGAAGATCGCCATCGTCATGTTCTTCGCCGCCAGCCTGTCCAAACGCAAAGATCGGCTGAAAGCGCCGAAAAAGTGGAGTAAACGCTCCATTACCGGCCGGATCGGCGGATTTTTGGATAAGATCGGATTTTTGGAGCTCATCCCCTACGGACTGATCCTGCTCATCGTCATGTTCCTGCTGGCCAAGCAGCCCCATATGTCGGTGATGATCCTTATCCTGCTCACGGCGGCGTCGGTGCTGCTGGTGGGCGGCATCCATCTGGGCTGGTTCATCGGCGCAGGTGCCGCTCTGGCGGCCGGACTGTGGTTTATCATCACCCAGACCGAGTACATGACCGCCCGCATCAATGCGTGGCTCAACCCCCTCAGCGACCTGCGGGGCGACGGCTGGCAGCTCTGGCAGTCCCAGATCGCCATCGGCTCCGGCGGCCTGCTGGGTGTGGGACTGGGCAACAGCCGCCAGAAATATCTGTTCCTCCCCGAAGAGCACAACGACTTTATTTTCGCCGTGGTGTGCGAGGAGCTGGGCTTCATCGGCGGCGGCATCATCATCGCCCTGTTCGCCCTGCTCATCATCCGTGGCTACTGGCTGGCCCTCCATGCCCGTGATCGGTTCGGCACCCTGCTCATCGTGGGTCTGACCACCCTCATCGCCGTGCAGACCCTGCTCAACATCGGCGTGGTCACCGGTGCGCTGCCCACCACCGGCATTTCGCTGCCCTTCTTCAGCTACGGCGGCACGGCGTTGCTCATTCAATTGGCATCCATGGGCATCATACTCAGTGTATCCCGCCAGATCGTAGCACCAAAGGCAGAGTAGGAGGGCACAGCATGAAGATCGTATTTACCTGCGGCGGCTCGGCCGGTCATATCAACCCCGCTCTGGCCGTGGCGCAGACCTTCCGCCGGCACCACCCTGACTGCGAGATCCTGTTTATCGGTGCCGAGCGGGGCATGGAGCAGCGGCTGGTCACTCAGGCGGGCTTCCCCATTCGGGTGGTGAAGGTGTCCACCTTCGAGCGGGCATGGACATGGAAGATCATCAAACACAATGTGAAAAGCGTCATCAAGGTGCCGGTCAGCCGCCGTCAGGCATCGAAGATCCTGAAGGATTTCCAGCCTGATCTGGTGGTGGGTACCGGCGGCTACGCCTCGTTCCCTGCGGTGCGGGAGGCCGCCCGCATGGGCATCCCCACCGCCCTGCATGAGTCCAACGCCTTTCCCGGTCTGACCACCCGTGCGCTGGCCGACAAGGTGGATCTCATCATGGTGGGCTTCCCCGAAGCCTGCCAGTTCTACCAGAACGCCAAGCGGGTGGAGGTCACCGGCACACCGGTGCGTGGCCAGTTCTTTGACCTGAGCCGAGAGCAGGCCCGGCTGGAGCTGGGTCTGACCGACCATCAGCCTCTGGTGGTGTCCTTCTGGGGCTCCCAGGGGGCAGGGCACATGAGCAGCCACACGGTGGATCTCATCCAGAGCTGGGCGGAGGAGGGACGGCGGTTCCACTACGTCCACGCCGCCGGCCGTGACTACGAGACCATGACGGACGAGCTGGAGCGGCGGGACATCGCCGTCACCGCCGACGAGGTGCGCCCCTATATCGACAATATGCCGGTGGTGATGGCGGCGGCCGATCTGGTCATCTGCCGTGCCGGTGCATCCACGCTGGGCGAGCTGACCGCTCTGGGCAAGCCTGCCATCCTGGTGCCGTCCCCCTTCGTGGCGGCCAACCATCAGTTCAAGAACGCCAAGGTGCTCTCCGACCGGGGCGGCGCCCTGCTGCTGGAGGAGAAGGATTGCTCCGGCGAGAAGCTGTACCGCTCCACCATGGAGCTGCTGGCCGACGGGGGGCGGCGTGCCGCCATGTCCCGTGCCCTGAAGGAACTGGCCTCCCCCCATGCGGCGGAGGAGATCTATCAGGCATTGCTGGGCCTTTTACAGCGTTAATTTTAGTTTTATAGCAAAAAAGGCGTCCCTGTCATAGGATGGTCTGACTACATCCACGGGGAGGCTTTGCCATGAGCGTATTGTATATCCGGGGGGGCGACCCTCTGGAGGGGGAGTTGACCGTCCAGGGGGCGAAGAACAGCGTGCTGCCGATATTGGCGGCCTGTCTGCTGGCCCGTGGGCAGGTGACCCTGTTCCACTGTCCGCAGCTCACCGATGTGGCGGCGGCGCTGGGCATTCTGCGGCATCTGGGCTGCGCCGTCAGTCGGGATGGGCATACCATCACCGTCCATGCCGCAGGAGCGTCAGGGTGCGCCGTTTCGGAGGAGCAGATGCGCTCCATGCGCTCATCCATCATTTTTTTGGGGCCGATGCTGGCCCGCATGGGGGAGGCTCATCTGACCTATCCCGGCGGCTGTGAGCTGGGCCCCAGACCCATCGACCTCCATCTGGCCGCCATCCGTGCCATGGGCTGCGAGGTGGTGGAGGACGGGGCGGGCATCCATTGCTGCGGCAAGCCCAGAGGCGGCGATGTGCAGCTTGCCATCCCCAGCGTGGGGGCCACGGAGAACGCCATGCTGTGCGCCGTGGGGGGCAGCGGTATCACCACCATTACCAACGCCGCCCGTGAGCCGGAGATCGTGGAGCTGCAAAACTTTCTCAACACCTTAGGTGCCCGTGTGTGCGGTGCGGGCAGCTCGGTGGTGACGGTGGAGGGGGGACACCCCCTGTCCGGCGGTCAATTCACCATCATGGGCGACCGCATCGTGGCGGCCACCCTGCTGTCGGCGGCGGCTGCCGCCGGTGGAGACATCACCCTGCATGGGGTGGACTGGCGGCACGTGTCCACGGTGCTGTCCGTGTTCCATCAGGCGGGGTGCCGGGTGGTGAGCGGCGGCGACTGCATCCGCCTCAGCCGTGAACGGGGCCGTCCGCTGCGGGCTGTGCCCATCATCCGCACTGCCCCTTATCCCGGTTTTCCCACCGATGCGCAGGCCACGGTGATGGCGGCGCTGGCGGCGTCACGGGGCTGCACCCTGTTTGTGGAGAATATGTTTGAAAGCCGCTACCGCCATGTGCCGGAACTCGTGCGTATGGGCGGGGACATCACCGTGGAGGGACGGGTGGCTCTGGTGCGGGGGCGAAAACGGCTCCACGGTGCCAGAGTGACTGCCGCCGATCTGCGGGGCGGCGGTGCGCTGGCAGCGGCGGCGTTGGGTGCGGAGGGCACCACCGTGCTGTCCGGCCTGCACCACATCGACCGGGGCTACGAGCGGCTGGAGGAAATGCTGCGCAGTCTGGGCGGCAGCGTCCAGCGCAAGGATACATAACACGAAAGAGAGGAGGGATACCATGGCCAGACAGCGCACCCACAGCGTCCGCCGCAAACGGCGGGGACGCTTCCGCCTGCTCTACCGTCTGCTGTCCGTCCTGCTGGTGGCGGCGGGCATTTTGGTGGCCTGCATGGTATTCTTCCGGGTCAATACCGTCACGGTGGAGGGCAACAGCCGCTACACCCCCGACGAGGTCATAGCCGCATCGGGCATTGAGCAGGGCGACAACCTCATGGCCCTTTCCAAAGGAGAGATCGCCAGCGCCATCCGCACCAAGCTCCCCTATGTGGAGTCGGTGTCCATCCGCCGCAAGCTGCCGGACGGCGTGGTGCTCACCATTCGGGAGCGGGTGGCTGCGGCGTCGGTGGACAGCAGCGACGGCCGCTGGCTCATCTCCGCCCAGGGCAAGCTGCTGGAACGGGACAACGGTCAGCCGGTCATGGAACTCACCGGCCTGCGTGCTCAGGCCCCTTATGTGGGGGGCGCCATGCAGGTGGCAGAAGAAGATGAGGCCACTCTGGGCTATGTGCTGGAGGTGCTCACGGCGCTGGAGGAACGGGAAATGCTGGGGCACTGCACGGCGCTGAACTGTGCCGCCGACGGCCCCATGACCCTGAATTACGGTATTTACGAGCTGAAGCTGCCCCGTGGGGGCGATTACAGCCGGATGCTGCGCCTGCTGGAAGGGGCGCTGGCGGACGAGCGGATGCCCCAGAATGTGCCGGGGATCTTCGACTTCACCGTAAAGGAAGGCGAGGTCTACTTCCGGGAACGATAATGTGGTGCGCTCTGCCGTGAGCAGGGCGCATTTCCGCTCCAATTCGCCGGAAAAACTTAGAATTCTCTATTGACCATACAGAGAAAAGGCGATACAATACAAGATATAGTTTAAGCGTATTACAAGGGGTACTATCCTTTGTTTCCGTACTTGTTTTTTACACAGGAGGGCTACTTATGGCTTTTGTGATGGAAGCGAATCTCAATCAGGGCGATGTGCTGAAGGTCATCGGCGTGGGCGGCGGCGGCAACAATGTGGTCAACCGCATGGTGAAGGCCGGTATGCAGGGCGTGGAGTTCATCGCTGTCAATACCGACCGCCAGTGCCTCAACGCCTCTCAGGCCACCCAGAAGCTGGCCATCGGTGAAAAGCTCACCGGCGGCAAAGGTGCCGGCGCCAACCCTGAGGTGGGCCGTGAGTCCGCCAAAGAGAGCCGTGAGCAGATCGCAGCCCTGCTGGAGGGCACCGACATGGTGTTCGTCACCGCCGGTATGGGCGGCGGCACCGGCACCGGCGCAGCCCCCGTGGTGGCCGAGATCGCCAAGGAGCGTGGCATCCTCACTGTGGGCGTGGTCACCAAGCCCTTCAACTTCGAGGGTCGCCGCCGCATGGAGCAGGCCATGAAGGGCATTGACGAGCTGCGCCAGAAGGTGGACTCGCTGGTCATCATCCCCAACGACCGCCTCCAGTATGCCACCGATGAGAAGATCACCTTTGCCAACGCCTTTGCCATCGCTGATGATGTGCTGCGTCAGGCGGTGCAGTCCATTTCCGACCTCATCACCACCACCGGCCTCATCAATCTCGACTTTGCCGATGTTACCGCCGTCATGAAGGACGCCGGTCTGGCCCACATGGGCGTGGGCCGTGCCGCCGGTAAGAACAAGGCGGAGGAGGCCACCCGCATCGCCATCAACAGCCCCCTGCTGGAGACCTCCATTGAGGGTGCCCGTGGCATCATCGTCAACATCACCGGCCCCATGGATATGGGTCTGGACGAGGTGGAAGTGGCCGCCGAGATGGTCAAGCAGGTGGCTGACCCCGATGCCCTGTTCATGATGGGCGCCGCCTTCGACGAAACGCTGGAGGATGAGATCCGTGTCACCGTCATCGCCACCGGCTTCGGCGGCGTGAACAACCCCGTCCCCGGCAAGGAGCCGGAGAAGAAGGAGGACAAGCCTGACTGCGTGCCTGAGGGCGTGGGCGGCGTGACTCCTCCTGCCCCCCTGACTGAGGAGACCACCACGCCGGACACCGATCCCTTCGACGACATCTTTAAGATCTTCAACAAGAAGTAAGCACTCATTGCCGCCGCATCCTGCGGCGGCAATGTTTTTACCCTGAGAGAGAGGAGCTGACCCTGTGCAGGTGCGAGGAAGATTTGCCCCCAGCCCCAGCGGACGGATGCACCTGGGCAACCTGCTGGCCGCCCTGCTGGCGTGGCTGGATGTGCGCAACCAGAGCGGCGTGATGGTGCTGCGCATCGAGGACTTGGACCCGGATCGCTGTACTTTGGAGCGGGCAGAGCAGGTGATGGACGATCTGCGCTGGCTTGGTCTGGACTGGGACGAGGGCGGGCTGGAGCCGGAATATCGGCAGTCCTGCCGGTTTCATTTGTATGAGGAAGCCTTTGAGCGGTTGACCGCTCAGGGATTGACCTACCCCTGCTACTGCACCCGTGCCGAGCGGTTGGCAGCGTCCGCCCCTCACCGCTCGGACGGTACGGTGGTGTACAGCGGACGGTGCGCCCGTTTGACGACGGAGGAGCGTGAGGTACTGGAGGCCGCAGGCCGCCGTGCAGCATGGCGGGTGCGTGTGTCCGACGCACGGGAGTGCGTGGTTGACGGACATCTGGGGCGCTATGAGGAGCATCTAAGCCGGGACTGCGGCGATTTTATCCTCCGCCGATCCGATGGAGTGTGGGCCTATCAGCTTGCGGTGGTGGTGGACGATGCCCTCATGGGCATCAACCATGTGGTGCGGGGGAGCGATCTGCTCTCCTCCAGCCCCCGGCAGGCGTGGCTCCACCGCACGCTGGGGTATGCGCCGCCCCAATTCTACCACCTGCCCCTGCTGGTGGACGGGAGCGGACGGCGGCTGTCCAAGCGGGACGCCGATCTGGATATGTCCACCCTGCGCAGACAGTTTTCTCCCCAGGAACTAACGGGGCGGCTGGCCTGGCTGGCGGGTCTGTTGGACGAGCCGAAAAGTGCTGAACCGTGGGATTTGATTCCTCTGTTCTCATGGGCAAAAGTGCCGAAAAAAGATATCGTGGTCAGATTGCCTTGACAGCGGTGGGAGCAAAAGCGTAAAATAGTAAAAATCTAAATTTCGGAGGAGTTGCAACATGGCGCAGTTTTCCTATGAAGACAAGTTCGTAAAGACCGGTCTGACCTTTGACGACGTGCTGCTCATCCCCGCTGAGAGCAATGTGCTCCCTGCGGATATTGACCTGCACACCCGTCTGACCCGCAAGATCACTCTAAATATCCCGGTGATGAGTGCCGCCATGGATACGGTGACCGAGGCCCGGATGGCCATTGCTCTGGCTCGTGAGGGCGGCATCGGTATCATCCATAAGAATATGTCCATCGGCGCTCAGGCCGAGCAGGTGGATATGGTCAAGCGCAGCGAGAACGGCGTCATCACCAACCCCTTCTGGCTTGGTCCCGGCCACACGCTGGCTGAGGCGGACGAGCTGATGGCCAAGTACCGCATTTCCGGCGTGCCCATCTGCGACAATGGCAAGCTCATCGGCATCATCACCAACCGTGACATTAAGTTTGAGACCGATATGTCCCAGCTCATCGACAACGTGATGACCAAGGAAAATCTGGTCACCGCCCCTGAGGGCACCACGCTGGACGAGGCTCGTGAGATCCTCCGCCGCCACAAGATCGAGAAGCTGCCCATCGTGGACGAGAACTTCGCCCTCAAGGGTCTGATCACCATCAAGGACATTGAGAAGGCTCAGGTGTACCCCAACTCCGCCCGTGACGAGAAGGGCCGCCTGCTGGTGGGCGCCGCCATCGGCGTCACCGCCGACGTGCTGGATCGTGTGGCCGCCCTTACCGAGGCCGGTGCCGACGTGCTCTGTCTGGACTCCGCCCACGGTCACTCCCGCAACATCATCGAGTGCGTGAAGCGCATCAAGTCCCTGTACCCCGATGTGCAGCTGGTGGCCGGCAACGTGGCCCCCGCCGAGGGCACCCGTGCCCTCATCGAGGCTGGCGCCGACTGCGTGAAGATCGGTATCGGCCCCGGCTCCATCTGCACCACCCGTGTGGTGGCCGGTATCGGCGGGCCTCAGATCACCGCCGTGTTTGACGCCGCTCAGGTGGCTGCCGAGTATGATGTGCCCATCATTGCCGACGGCGGCATCAAGTACTCCGGCGACATCGCCAAGGCCATCGCCGCCGGTGCCAACGTGGTCATGCTGGGCTCCCTGCTGGCCGGCTGTGAGGAGTCCCCCGGCGATACCGAGGTCTATCAGGGCCGTCAGTTCAAGGTGTACCGTGGCATGGGCTCTCTGGGTGCCATGGCCAAGGGCTCCAAGGACCGTTACTTCCAGCAGAACAACAAGAAGCTGGTGCCCGAAGGCGTGGAGGGCCGTGTTCCCTACAAGGGAAATGCCGCCGAGACCATCTATCAGATGATGGGCGGTCTGCGTGCCGGTATGGGTTACTGCGGTTGCCCCACCATCGACGACCTGCGCACCAAGGCTCAGTTCACCCAGATCACCGCTGCCGGTCTGCGTGAGTCCCACCCCCACGACATCTATATCACCAAGGAAGCCCCCAACTCCACCGTCACCCCCCAGTAAGCGACCTTCCCCCGCCCCGACCTACGGTTGGGGGCGGTTTTGTGTTTTTTGGGGTGTGTGTGCGTCCCAAAGCCTTCCCTTGAGGGGAGGTGTCGCATAGGGCCGCCGAGGGCGGCGGCCCCCACATGATTCTTGGAAGGTTCGGTCGTAGGGGCCGATGCCCACATCGGCCCGCCCGTATTTGGGCGCACACACAGGTGCGCCCCTACACATCTATCGGTCGTCCAAAACGGCAAGGGCAGAGCCCTTGCCCTACGGGGTGTAGAGATAGGCGCAGCAGCCTAAGGTGTTGAAGGCTTCAAAGATCGAGCATGAGCGACGAGCGGCGGCAGGATGCCCTTGAAAGGGCACATGGATATTTGTTATAATGAGGAAAACCACGAAAAGGGAGGGATGGCTGTGCTGACACTGCTGTATGCCAGAGCGGGTCAGGAGACCCGACGGGAGCTGCTGGAGCGGATGGGACGCTCCGAGGCCCGCAGGCGGCTGCTCATCGTGCCGGAGCAGTATTCCCATGAGAGTGAGCGGGATATGTGTCGGGTGCTGGGCAACGGCGCATCGGGGCGCTGTGAGGTGCTGTCCTTCACCCGACTGGCAGGCCGTGTCACCGATGCGGCAGGGGGCGGAGCCGCCCCCATGCTGGACGGCGGCGGACGGATGCTGCTGATGTATGCCGCTCTGCGACAGGTGGCCGACAGCCTGACGGTGTACCGTTCCCCCTCCCGCAAGCCCGCCTTCCTCACCGGGCTCATCGCTACGGTGGACGAGTGCAAGAGCTACTGCGTCACCCCCGATGCCCTGATGAGAGCGGGCGGGGAGCTGGGAGGACAGCAGGGGAATAAATGGCGGGACATCGGCCTCATCTACGCCGCCTACGAGGAACTGGCCTCCCACGCCGCAGCCGACCCCCGCAGCCGTCTGGATCGGCTTGCTGCGCAGCTTCGGGAGACCCGCTGGGGGGACGGGGTGGAGGTGTTCGTCCACGGCTTTACCGACTTCACTCCCCAGGAGGAGCAGGTGCTCACCGAATTGGCCTGTCAGGGTGAGCTGACGGTGGCGCTGGTGTGCGACCGGGATGAAGATGCCTCCGACATTTTTGAGCCGGCCCGCAGAACGGCACGGCGGTTGAGCCGGAATGTGCGCAAACAAAGCGTGCCGGTGCGGGAGGAACGGCTGGAGCGGCCCAAGGTGCGCCATCCGTCGCTGGAATTTTTGGAGCGCCACCTGTTTGGCCCGCTGCCCCAGCCGTGGCAGGGGGAGTGTGCCGCCATCCGTGTATGCGCCGCAGACCGGCGGCAGGAGGTGGAGTGGACGGCGGCGGAGATCTTGCGCCTGCTGCGGCAGGAGGGCTGCCGCTGCCGTGATATTGCGGTGTGCGCCCGCCAATGGGACGGCTACGGGGACTTGGTGGACAGCGTGTTCCGCCAGTACGGCATCCCCGTGTTCCAAAGCACCATGGACGATGTACTCCAAAAGCCGGTGCTGGCGCTGGTCACTTCTGCGCTGGCTGCGGCAGCGGAGGACTACCCCTATGAGGAGCTGTTCCGCTATCTCAAGACCGACCTGACCGGCATCAGCCGTGAGGAACGGGATCTGCTGGAAAACTATGCCCTTACCTGGGACATTCGGGGCGGCACCTGGATACGGGAAAAGCCGTGGGATATGCACCCCGAAGGGTACGGTCTGCCCTTCCGTGAAGAACAGCGGGAGCTGGTGGAGCGGCTGGACGGGCTGCGCCGCCAAGTGATCGCACCGCTGGAGCGGCTGCGCCGGGATGGGGACAAAACGGGGCGGGGCCGTGCGCTGGCGCTGTACCGCCTGCTGGAGGACATCGACCTGCCCCAACGGCTCACCCAGCGGGCCGCCGCCCTGGAGGAACGGGGCGACCTGAACGGCGCTGCCCAGTATCGGCAGCTCTGGGACATTCTGGTGGGCGGACTGGAGCAGTGCGCCCTGCTGCTGGGCGATACCGTGCTGGAACTGGACGAGTTTTCCCGCCTGTTTTCGTTGGTGCTGTCCCAGTATGATGTGGGCGCCATCCCCGTGTCGCTGGATCGAGTGGCGGTGGGGGAGGCCCCCCGCATGGCCCACAAAGAGGTAAAGGTGCTGTTCTTCTTAGGCGCAGACGGCACTGCCATTCCCAATTGCAGCCCTGCTCCCGGCCTGCTCTCCGATCAGGATCGGGATGCGTTGGCAGGGCTGGAGGTGGAGCTGGCTCCCCGCCAGGAGGACAAGCTGCGCCGTGAGCTGACCATTGCCTATGAGACCTGCGCCCTCCCCACCCGACGGCTCTACCTCAGCTACGCTGCGCAGGAGGCTGGCGGACAGGAGCACACCCCCTGCTTCCTCTGGGAGCGGTTGGCGGCGCTGTTCCCCCATGTGCCGCCTGTGTGGGTGGATGAGACTGCCTGTCGCCTCGCCGCATCCAGACCTGCGCTGGAGCTGGCGGGACAGGAGCGGGAACTGGCAGCCGCCCTGAAGGGCATGGATGAAATGGCCCACCGTGTGGAGCGGCTGGAACGGGCTGCCCGCTGGCGGCGTGGCGCCCTGTCTCCGTTGGCGGTGCGCACCCTGTTCGGCGGGGTGGTGCCCATGTCGGCCACCCGGCTGGATGAGTACAACTCCTGCCACTTCAAGCATTTCCTGCGTTTCGGGCTGGACGCCAAGCCCCGCCAGCGTGCCAAATTCCGTGCCACCAATTACGGTACGTTCATCCATGAGGTGCTGGAAAAGGTGCTGGGTCAGGCAGAGGAGCATGGCGGCATCGGGGCGCTGGCAGGCTCGGAGGAGCTGCGCCACAGTCTGGCACAGGCCGCCATCCGCCGTTTTGAGAAGGAGGAGCTGGCCGGACTGGAAGGAGAGAGCGCCCGCTTCCGCTGTATGTTCGAGCGGATGAAGCAGTCCGCCCTCGCCATTACCGACAGCGTGGTGGCCGAGCTGGCAGCCTCCGATTTCGTCCCCGCTCGCTTCGAGCTGGGCTTCGGTCGGGGCAAGGAGCTGCCCCCGGTGGAGGTGGACAACGGCGTGACCCTCCGCCTGTCCGGCGTGGTAGACCGGGTGGATGAATGGCTCCATGAGGGCAGGCGCTACCTGCGTGTGGTGGACTATAAGACGGGCAAAAAGGACTTCAGCTTCACCGACGTGGAGGACGGACGGGGGCTGCAAATGCTGCTCTACCTCTTTGCCCTCAACCAATCGGGCCATGTGTTCGGGCGGGAAGAAGTGGTGCCCGCCGGTGTGCTGTATGTGCCGGCACGCACCCTGGTGGTACGGGGCGAGCGCACCATGTCGGAGGAACAGGTGCAAAAGGAGCTGTCCCGTCTGCTGCGGCGGAAGGGTCTGGTGCTGGGCGAGCCGGAGGTGCTGGCTGCCATGGAGCATACCGAGGGGGACTATCGCTTCCTGCCCACCGATTCGGGCGCTGTGGTGACGGCGGAGCAGCTTGAGCTGCTGGATGAGTATGTCACCCAAACGCTCCACCGTGCCGCCGGAGAGATGGCGGCGGGCAACATTGATGCCGACCCCTACTGGCAGGACGGAGAGCATAACGCCTGCCGCTATTGCGACTATCGGGCTGCATGCCACTTCGAGGAGTGCTGCGGCGACAATGCCCGGCTGCGCAGAGGCATTTCGGGCAAGGAATTCTGGGAGCGGATGAACCGGCGGAAGGAGGGTGAAGAGCATGGCCATTGAGTTGACCCGACAGCAGCAGGCTGTGGTGGAAAACCGGGGCGGAAATCTGCTGGTGTCCGCTGCGGCAGGCTCCGGCAAGACCCGTGTGCTGGTGGAGCGGCTCATGGGCTATGTGGAGCAGGGAGAGGATATTGACCGCTTCCTGGTCATTACCTTTACCAAAGCCGCCGCCGCCGAGCTGCGTGACCGCATCGCCGCCGCCATCCATCAGCGGATGGCGCAGCACCCGGAGGATCGCCATCTGCGGCGCAATGCCACGCTGGTCTATCAGGCGCCCATCTGCACCATTGATGCCTTCTGTCAGGATTTCCTGCGCCAATGGGGGCATCTGGCCGACCTCGACCCCGACTTCACCGTGTGCGATGATGCGGAGGGGGCAGAACTGCGCAGTCAGGCTATGGAGGCGGTGCTGGAGCGCCGCTATGCCGGCATAGACAACGACCCCGGCTTCGCCGCCCTGGTGGATGCCATGGCCGGTGATCGGGATGACCAGACGCTGGAAAGCGTGGTGCTGGAGATGCACCGGCGGGTGCAGGCTCAGCCGGATCCCCGCCGCTGGCTTATGGAGCGGCGCCGTGATTTCCAGATGCCTTCGGACACCCGGCCCCAGGATACGGCGTGGGGCAGAGTGCTGATGGAGGATGCAGCGGGAACGGCACGTTACTGGCTGGATGTGCTGGGTGAGCTGCGCCGTGAGCTGGAAACGGACAGCCTGCTGGAGCACAATTACGGCCCTTCGCTGGACGGTGCCATACAGGGCATCGGGCAGCTTGTGGAAGCGCTGAAGTGCGGCTGGGACGAAACCGCCACCTGCTTCCCCATCCCCTTCCCACGGCTGGGGAGCAAGAAGGGGGAGTGCGACCTTGCCTTGAAGGAACGGGTCAAGTCCCTTTGGGGGCAATGCAAGAAGCAGATGGGTACCCTTGGGGAGCGGTTTGAGGTGAACGGGGAACAGGTCATGGCCGACCTGCAAGCCATCAGCCCTGCCATGATCGCTCTGCTGGAGGTGACGGCGGAGTTTGACGAGATGTTCCGCAAGCTGAAAAGCCGCCGCAGGCTCATCGACTTTGCCGACGGCGAGCACATTGCCGCACAGCTTCTGGCCGATGAGGACGGCAACCCCACCCAACTGGCCCGTGACTGGGGGCAGCGGTATGTGGAGATCATGGTGGACGAGTATCAGGACACCAATGCCGTCCAGAACCTCATTTTTGATTCCCTGTCCAACGGACGGAACCTGTTCATGGTGGGCGACGTGAAGCAGTCCATTTACCGCTTCCGTCTGGCCGATCCCACCATCTTTTTGGAAAAATATGCCCGCTATCCCCATTGGGAGGAGGCCCGTGAGGGCGAGGGACGGAAGATCCTGCTGTCGGAGAACTTCCGCTCCCGTCCTGAGGTGCTGGACAGCGCCAACTTCGTGTTTGGAAACGTGATGACGGCGCAGGCCGCCGAGCTGGACTACACCGAGGCGGAGGCACTCAAGGCGGGCAGGAAGGATCTGACGCCGGATGAGCGCTATCAGACCGAGCTGTGCTGCGTGGATCTGTCCGGGCTGACCAACGACCCGGAGCGGGGCAAGATTCCCAAGGATCTGGTGGAGGCACGGGCGGTGGCACGGCGCATCCGTGACCTGCTGGACGAGGGCCTGCCTGTGGGGGATCGCCCCCTGCGTGCCGAGGACATCGTCATCCTGCTGCGCTCCCCCAATTCGGTGCTGCGCCACTATGCTGCTGCGCTGGACGAGCTGTCCATCCCGTGGAGCGCCGAGGGAGGACGGGAATTCTTCGGCACCACCGAGATTTCGGTGGCCGTGTCCCTGCTTCAGGTGGTGGACAACCCCATGCAGGACGTGCCGCTGCTGGCTGTGCTGCGCTCACCCCTCATGGGCTTCACGCCTGACCGCCTGGCCGAGCTGCGGGCGGGAGCGGAGGGCTCGGTCTACGCCGCCCTCACCGCCGCTGCACAGCGGGGAGAGGAGGACTGTGTACAGTTCCTCGCCCTGCTGGAGGAGCTGCGTGATCTGGCGGCGGAGGAGGGCAGCCACCGGCTGCTGTGGTACCTCTACGACCGCACCGACCTGCCCGCCATCTTTGCCGCCATGCCCGACGGGCAGCGCCGCCGTGCCAACCTCATGGCGCTGTATGACGAGGCCTGCCGCTTCGAGGGCAGCGGACATCGGGGCCTGATGGCCTTCCTGCACCATTTGAGCCGCATGGCGGAGAATGGTCTGTCCGTGCCGGTGCGGGCGGGAGAGCTGGGCGGTGTGCGCATCCTGTCCATCCACCGCTCCAAGGGTCTGGAATTCCCGGTGGTATTCCTGTGCGGACTGGAGCGCAGCTTCAATCAGTCCGATTCCACCCAGACCATCCTGTTCCACCCGGAGCTGGGACTGGGCCCCATGCACACCGACCGCAAGCGAAAGCTGCGCTATACCACCATTGCCAGGGATGCCGTGGCGCTGCGCCTGCGCCAACAACTGCGGGCGGAGGAGATGCGGCTGCTCTACGTGGCCATGACCCGTGCGGAGCACAAGCTCGTTCTGTTTGCCGCCGTCAACGGACGGACGAGCAGCCTGAGCAACATGGCGGCGCAGGCGGCGTGCCCCCCCTCTCCCCAGCGGGTGCGTGATGCCCAGTCCATGGCACCATGGGTGCTGATGCCCGCTTTGTGCCGGGCGGACAGTGGGGCGCTGTGGGATGTGCTGGATGGGGAGCGGCCCTCGCAGCCTGCTTTTCCCGGCAGCGGCTGGGACATTCGGCTGCTCCACGGCGAGGAATATGAAGCTGCCCCCGCCTTCGCCGCCGCAGCGAAGGAAGCGGCTGCAGGTCTGACCCTGCCCCACGACCTGTCAGAGCGGCTGGCGTGGACTTATCCTCACGGCGCAAGCGCCCACATCCCATCCAAGCTCACCGCCACCCAGCTCAAGGGTCGGGAGAAGGACAGGGAAGCGGCGGAAGAAGGGGTGGCCATGCGTCCCGCCCCGCCGGAGGTGACTTTGCGCCGTCCGGTGTTTGAGGGGGAGCGTCCCCTCACTCCCGCCCAGAAGGGCACCGCCCTCCATATCGCCATGCAGTATCTGGACTACGGCAAAACGGACAGTCCGGAGCAGGTGTCGGAGGAGATCGCACGGCTGGTGGCGGGGCAGTACATCACCCCCCAGCAGGGCGAGGCGGTGGATCAGGAGGCTGTTTTGACCTTCTTCCGCTCCGAGCTGGGACAGCGGCTCAAGACCGCCGGACAGGTGGAGCGGGAATTCAAATTCTCCCTGCTGGCTCCGGCAGCCGACTACTACCCTGACGGCGAGGAAGGGGAGGAAGTGCTGCTCCAGGGCGTGGTGGACTGCTGGTTTCGGGAGGCGGACGGCTCTATCACCGTGGTGGACTTCAAAACCGACCGGGTGAATGAGCATACCGTGGCTCGGCGGGCAGAGGAGTACCGCCCCCAGTTGGAGGTGTACACCCGTGCGCTCCATGCCGTGGCGGGGGAATGTACCGTCCGGCGGGTGCTGTGGTTTTTTGCCATAGGGCAGGGGATCAATTTGTGAGAAGTTTTTTCGAAAAAACAGTTGCTTTTTCAAAAGAATCATGGTAAGATACCAGTTGCGTTTACAAGGAGTCTTTGCGCTCCTCACTTCAGTTTGACAGAAAGAGGTGAATTCCATGAAGGAAGGCATCCATCCCAACTATCAGCACACCACCATCACCTGTGCGTGTGGCAACGTGATCGAGACTGGCTCGACCAAGAAGGACATCAAGGTGGAAGTCTGCTCCAAGTGTCACCCCTTCTATACCGGTAAGCAGAAGATGGTGGATACCGGCGGACGTGTCAGCCGCTTCAACAAGAAGTTCGGTCTGGAGTAATTATGTTCTCTTCAAAAGCCCATGTCTTCGGACATGGGCTTTTGTATTAAGGAAGTGCGAGAATAGCCGCATAGGGGAGCTTGGACTGGAGCGAGAAATGCAAACCAAGGAGGACGAATGTCCGAGTGTTTGCGTTTCCAGACGGAGGGAAAGCGACCCGACTATGCGGCCAATTCGAGCATGACAGGAAGAAGTGCGGAGCACCCGGGAGCAGGGAGCCTGGACCAGAGTGAGCTTTGCAAACCAAGAATCGCAGGGCGATTCTGTTTGTGAAGCGAATCGGAGGGAAGGCGACCGTTGCGGAGGGTGCGCAGCATGACAGGGAAGAAGTGCGGAGGCGTGCGGAGCAGGGCGCATCAAGGATGCTGCGCCCTACGATCCAGCGGTAGGGGCGCACCTGTGTGTGCGCCCCAAATGCGGGCGGCTCTGGGAGCCGCCCCAACGGCAGACCACCGAAATTGCCCGTGGGGGCCGCCGCCCTCGGCGGCCTTTTCGGGCGGGTTTAGAACCAGAAGAAGGTATGTTCACCTCTCCGTCAACGCCTGCGGCGGTGCCACCTGCCCTACCCCCTCTGTCCTTCGGACATCTCCCCCTGACAGGGGGAGTCGGCCGTCAAGGGGAGGCTTTCAAACCGTCCATTCATTCTGCATTCTGCATTCTCAAATATCCCTCATCCGTCACGGCTGCGCCGTGCCACCTTCCCCCAGGGGAAGGCTTTGCATCAGGTCACTTCCCCCTCATAGATGAGCTCCCACTGCTGGAATCCGTGGGTCGTTCCCTGCGCCTCATAGGTATGCTCCCGACCGAAATTGTCCACAATGGTGAGCCTGCCCCGGATGGTGGTGCCCTTGGTCAGCACCCAGATGGTCGCTCCGCCAGTCTCCCACCTACAAGACCATTCACCCGTTTGGGCCGCCATGGGATACAGATCCACATCCACAGTATCCCCATCTATGGGATACCCTTCTTCCCGCACCCCTTCGGTAATGGCCAACTGCATGACCTCCACTCGCTCATACCCCTCTAAGGCATTGGGCACATCGTACACCACCTGCGCCGACACCGGCCACAGCACATTGCCATGGGTGGTCTCGATCCTAATGGGCGTGTTGGCCTTCCAAGTGGCGTGCCCCGACAGACCCTGGCGGCCGGAAATGCAGATCTGCCCCATGACGTTGCTGACTTGCAGCTTGAAATCATCGGGGGTCAGCCCATGATACAGGGGCTGGAGGGTCTGCTCCTGTATGGTGCCGTTCTCGCTGCGCAGACGGAGGGTGGTTTGGATCTCCTGATTCATGGGCAGCTCCATCTGTGCCACAAATTCCGGCCCGTCCACCCAGTCGCTGAGGGTATGCCCGCTCCCGCCGTCCAGCGTGAACCATTCCACGTCAAACTGCGCCTGCGTCCCCGGCTCCCAGCTCTTCAACGCCGCCGTGATCTCCAGCGTCACCGTCTCCTCCTCCGGATCGAAGGTCACCACCTCGTACTCCTGCCGGGCCACCAGATCGCTGTCCGCCTCCAGCGCAGCCTGCACCTGCTGCCGCAGCTCGCTGGACAGGCTGTTCATTTGATCGCTCAATCGACGATCCAAATAGGAGAAATTGCCCTCCAGATTACTCACCGTATTCTTCACGGCGCCGATCATGGCAAACAGCACCACCACCAGC
>JAZNQA010000046.1:0-8916 GCA_045589915.1 Candidatus Enterenecus sp. | reverse complement strand
GATGCCCCGGGGGGGATTGTTGATGATGCGGGTGAGGCGCAGATCGTCATGGGGATGGGCGATGACGCACAGGTAGGCCAGCATATCCTTCACTTCGAAGTCGGTTCGTAGCCCTGTCGTTCTGTGGGCCAAGGGGATGGGAGCTCTAATTGTCTTCCTAAGACCGCTTGGCCTCCGACTTGATGCCCCGGGGGGGATTGTTGATGATGCGGGTGAGGCGCAGATCGTCATGGGGATTGGCGATGACGCACAGGTAGGCCAGCATATCCTTCACTTCGGCACGGTCGAAGAATCGGGTGCCGCCGATGACCCGATAGGGGATGCCGTTGCGCTTGAAGGCCACTTCCAACTGGTTGGACTGGGCGTTCATGCGGTAGAGGATGGCGTGGTGGTTCCACGGCTGTCCCTTGCGGTAGTTGTCCATGATCTGTCCGGCCACATACTGGGCCTCGTCATGCTCGTTCATGGCGGTGTGCAGGCGCACCGGATCGCCCGTCACTCCCGCCGTCCACAGCTCCTTGCCCTTTCGTCCCTGATTGTGGCGGATGACGGCGTTGGCCGCTGCAAGAATATTTTTGGTGGAGCGGTAGTTCTGCTCCAGACGGATGGTGCGGCAGCCCTTGTACTGATCCTCGAAGGAGAGGATGTTCTCGATAGTGGCACCCCGGAAGCGGTAGATGGACTGGTCATCGTCACCCACCACGCAGATGTTCTCGTACCCGCCGGCCAGCAGGGAGGAGAGCTGATACTGGAGGTGGTTGGTGTCCTGATACTCGTCGATGAGGACGTAGCGAAACTGCTTCTGGTAGTAAGTACGCACCTCCGCATCCTGTTGGAGGAGGCGGACGGTGTGGAGGATGATGTCGTCAAAATCCAGCGCCCCTGCATCCCACAGCCGCTTCTGGTAGGCGGTGTACAGACGGGCGATCTTTTGCAGCCGGAAGTCGCCGCTGCGGGCGCACTCCGCCTCAAAATCGGGGGCGAGCTGCATCTTGTCCTTGGCCTTGGAGATGACGGACAGCACCGAGCGGGGCGGGAACTGCTTGTCGTCAAAGCCCAGATCCTTGATGCAGTCCTTCATGACACGGATGGAGTCGTCGGTGTCATAAATGGTGAAGGAGGAGGGGAATCCCAGCTTCTCGATGCTGCGGCGGAGGATGCGCACGCAGGCGGAGTGAAAGGTGGAGGCCCACACATCCCGGGCCCCGCCGCCCAGCATCCGCTCCAGCCGCTCCTTCAGCTCGCCGGCGGCCTTGTTGGTGAAGGTGATGGCGATGATGGACCAGGGGGCGGCAGGCTCCACGGCGCACAGCCGGTCTGCCCGCAGCTTATGCTCCGGCGTGGGATGGGCTACATACTCCCGCAGGAAGTCCACGTCCCCGACGGTGACCCAGTCGGGTACCTCCGGGCAGTCGGAGCCACGGCCGTACTGGATCAGGTTGGCCACCCGATGGATGAGCACCGTGGTCTTGCCCGACCCGGCACCGGCCAGCAGCAGCAGCGGGCCTTCGGTGGCCAGCACAGCCTGCCGCTGTTCCCGATTCAGATGTCGATAGTTGAGGGCGATGGCTTCCCGCCGCAGGCGGCAGAAGTCCAGCTCCTGTTCCCGTGTGAGCATGGTATCAGTCCTTGTCATAAATGGTTGGTATCCAGTATACCAGAATGGCGGGAGAAAGTACAGCGGGGAGTTTGACTGAGCATGGATATGGTCTCTCCGTTTTGCACAGTTTTTTATGGGAGCGGGGAAGAAATACGGACAGTCAGAGGTTGCATTTTAAGGTGGGAGATGTTATAATTCGGAAAGACTACACCGATGGAATTCGTTAAAGTGGCGAAACCCAGGTGAGAAATGAGGAATTGTACTATGAAAAAGCTTACTGCTCTGTTGCTGGCGCTGCTGCTGGCATTCGGTCTTGTGGGCTGCGGCGGCAGCGACAATGATGATGCCGAGCCCTCTGAGGTGGTCAGCGAGGAACCCTCCGCAGAGCCCACTCCTGAGCCCACTCCCGAACCTACTCCCGAACCCACCCCTGAGCCCGACATCATCCTCCCCAACACCGACGGTTATGGCGAGGGTCGTATGGGTGACATCGTGCGTACTTACTTCTTTGACTACACCGTGAACTCTGCCTACACCTGCGATGAGTACCACGGCTATGTCCCCGCCGAGGGCAACCAGCTTCTGGTGGCCAACGTCACCGTGAAGAACACCGACAACCGGTCCATCGAGATGTATGACACCGACTTCCAGGGTCAGTGGGGCGATGATGACAACGACGAGGCCTATTGCTGGCCCATCACCAACGCCGATGTGGAGCCGGTCAGCGAGCAGCAGCTCCCCGCCGTCTATGAACTGGCTGTGGACGAGGAGCGCACCGGCGAGCTGGTGTACGAGGTGCCTGTCGGCACCAAGGACTTCTCCATCTCCTACGAGGAGAACTTCTCCGATGACACCACCGGCGATATGTTCTTCGTCTACTTCACGGCGGAGCAGCGCAACTGAGTACCGCATCAAGACAGGCATCCAAACGGATGCCTGTCTTTTCGTTTCCTTGACTTGTCCGGCCCCAGAGGGTAAAATGGGGAAAACAGCGGAGGAGGGAGAGCGTGCGCCCACTGGCTTGGTTTGCAGGAGGGTTTGGAGCGGCGTGCCTGCTGGCCTGCTACGGCTTGGGCGGACTGTGGAGCGCTGCTGCGGCGGCGCTGCTGGGCGTACTGGGGTTGGCGGCGTGGCTGCGTGCCCGACCCCGTGGGGGAGAAAGCCCCGATGTGACCCTGCTGCCCCGTGTCCGCCGGGTGCGGTTCGAGGCGGGGCGGCGGCTCACCGCCCTCTGTCTGGGCGGCGTGCTGGCTATTGGTTGGTTCTGGGGCTATTCCGCCCTGTTTTGCACTCCGGCCCAGGAACTGGCGGGGACGGAACAGACTATTTCCGGCACCGTCACCTCCTATCCCAACGCCACCTCCATCGGCGGCTATGCCGTCACGGTGCGGCTGGATGGCGGTCTGCGTGCCCCCGATGTGCTGCTCTATGGCAGCTCCCATTGGGGAGACCTGTCCCCCGGCGACCGGGTGCGCTGCACCGCAAGACTGAAGCCATCTGACCGACTGCACGGGGACGAGACATCCTATTACACCGCCAAGGGCGTGTTCCTGCTGGGCTATTGCAACGATCCGCCGGAGGTGGAGCGGGCACGCTCCGTGCCTGTGCGATACTGGCCCGCTCTGTGCGCCAGGACCCTGAGGGACGGCATTTACACCGCCTTCGATGAGCGCACCGCCCCGCTGGCTGCTGCCGTCACCCTGGGGGACAAGACCGGGCTGGACGAGCAGTTTTACTCCGCCCTCAACCGCTCCGGCGTGATGCACGCAGCGGTGGTGTCGGGGATGCATATCTCCTTTCTGGTGTCGGTGCTGCTCATTCTGTGCCGGGGGAGCAGACGGGCGGCGCTGTGTACCCTGCCGCTGCTGTTGTTCTATGCCCTCATGGCGGGGGGAACGCCCTCTGCGCTGCGGGCGGTCATTATGCAGGCTGCCCTGCTGGCCGGGCCGGTGCTGGGGCGGGAGAATGACCCGCCCTCCTCGCTGGGGCTTGCCCTGCTCATCTTACTGATCCAAAATCCCTTTGCCGCCGCCAGCGTCAGCTTACAGCTCTCCTTTGGAGCGGTGGTGGGTATCCTGCTGGTGAGCGGACGGCTGCATCGGGGGCTGCTCCGCCCGGTCAAGGCCGCTTTGCGGGGACGGAACGGAGCTGCGTGGAAGCTCGTATGGCAGGTGTGCCGCTTCGTGGCGGCCTCGCTGTCCGCTTCGCTGGGCGCCATGCTGCTCACGGTGCCCCTCATCGCCCTGTATTTCGGGCATATCAACATTCTCTCGCCTCTGACCAATATTCTGGTGCTGTGGGCGGTCACCATCCTCATGGTGGCGGCGCTGGTGCTGGGTACGATGGCCATCGTCCTGCCCCGCCTGGCCGGGGTGCTGGGCCTGCCCTTTGACCTGCTGGGGCATTATGTTCGGGCGGTGGTGACTGCCATTGGTGCGTGGCCGCTGGCAACGCTGAGCGTCACCTTCATCCGCTTCCGCATCTGGCTGGCGGCGGTGTATCTGTATCTCCCCGCCTTTGTGTTCAGCAAGCGCCGCTGGCGGCAGGCGGGGATCGCCCTCCTGTGCGCTGCCCTGCTGCTGGGCGGGGCGGTGGTTTTCAATGATGGGGACAGCCGCCGTGCCGACCTGACGGTGACGGCGCTGGACGTGGGGCAGGGGGCGTCCACCCTGTTTGTGTCCGGCGGGTGTGCCGCTCTGGTGGATTGCGGCGGCAACGGCGCAGATCTGGCGGGGGATACGGCAGCCGACCATCTGGCCGCCATGGGGCGGCACAGGCTCGACCTGCTGGTGCTCACCCACCTGGATGACGACCATTGCAACGGTGTGGCGCAGCTTTTTTATCGGCTGGATGTGGCGCAGGTGGCCGTGCCCGATGTGGAGACCCATGGGGAGAAGCTGGCGTGGCTGGCCGAACTTGCCCGTGAGGAGGGTGCAGAGCTGATTTTGGTCACGGAGCAGCAGACCATCCCGCTGGGGGAGGCTCAATTCACCCTCTACCCGCCGCTGGGACGGGGCACCTCCAACGAGGAGGGGCTGTTTGCCCTGTGCTCGGCGGGAGATTTTGACATACTGATGACCGGCGATGCCGATTCCTTTGTGGAGCGGATGCTGGTGAAATACTACCCCCTGCCCGACATCGAGGTGCTCATGGCGGGACATCACGGCGCAAAAGGCTCCACCTGTCAGGAGCTGCTGGATGCCCTGCGGCCGGAGCTGGCGGTGATCTCGGCGGGGGAGAACAGCTACGGGCACCCGCCGAAGGAAACGCTGGAGCGTTTGGAGCTTGCCGGGGCGCAGATCTATCGCACCGATGAGAGCGGTGCCGTCACCATCACCCTGTCCCGTGGGCGGGTGGCGGTGCAGGAAATGAGGAAAACGAGGTGACGGCCATGCCGCCCAAACAGAAAACAGACAACACCGCCATGCGGGAGCTGAAGCAGGCGCTAAAGGCGGGCGCACCGGGACGGCTCTACCTGTTCCACGGCGAGGAGGCCTACCTGCGGGAGTATTATCTGGGCGAGCTGAAAAAGACCCTGCTCCCGGAGGGACTGGAGGACTTCAACCTCCACGCGGCGCAGGGAAAGGAATGTTCGGTGGAGTGGATTGAGCAGGCCATCGACTGCCTGCCCATGATGAGCGAGCGCACGCTGGTGCTGGTCACCGATTTCGACATCTATGCCCTGGGGGAGAGCCAGAAAAACAAACTCACCGCTCTGCTCACCGATCTGCCCGACTACTGCTGCGTGGTGTTCGTGTACGACCTGCTGCCCTACAAGGCGGACGGGCGCTCCAAGCTGGCGGCCGCCATCAAGAGCCACGGTGCGGTGGTCAATTTCCAGCGGCAGGAGCAGGGCGACCTCACCGACTGGATCTGCCGCCGCTTCAAGGCCACGGGGCACTCCATCGACACCGAGGATGCCCGCTACCTCATCTTCCTGTGCGGTGATCTGATGAACAATCTGGCCTCGGAGATCGGGAAGATCGCCGCCTATGCCTCTGCCCAGCGGGTCACACGGGGGGATATTGATGCGGTGGCCATTCCGCAGATCGACGCCGTGGTGTTCCAGATGACCGATGCCATGGCTCGTAAGGACTTCAACAAGGCCGCTGCCGTGCTGGCCGACCTGCTCCACAGTCAGGAACCGCCGGTGATGATCCTGTCGGTGATGGGCAAGTATTTCCGGCAGCTCTACACCGCCCGACTGTATTTGGAACACAACCGCAGCCGTGGGGACTTCATGGCCCTGTGGGGCATGAAGAATACCTATCCTGCGGACAAGCTGCTGGATGCCGCCCGCAAATTCTCGCTGGTGTGGTGCCGCCATGCGGTGCGCCGGTGCAGCGAGACTGAGCTGGCGCTGAAATCCGCCTACGGACAGGAGCGGGAGCTGCTGGTGGGTCTGCTCATGGAGCTGGCCGCCGGACGGAGGGCCATCCCATGCTGAAGATCAGGGAAGCCATCGTGGTGGAGGGGCGGTACGACAAGAACACCCTCTCCCAGATGGTGGACGGAGTGATTTTGGAGACTGCCGGCTTCGGCGTGTTCAAAAATGAGGAAAAGCTGGAGCTGCTGCGCCGTCTGGCAGCTCAGCGGGGGCTCATCATCCTCACCGATTCGGATGGAGCAGGCTTTGTCATCCGCAATTTCCTCAAGGGTGCCATCCCGCCGGAACAGGTGAAGCACGCCTACATCCCCGACGTGTACGGCAAGGAACGCCGCAAGCGCACCCCCGGCAAGGAGGGCAAGCTGGGGGTGGAGGGGATGCCGCCGGAGGTGCTGCGGCAAGCCCTCATCCGAGCCGGAGCCACCATCGAAGGAGAGGAACGCACCGAACCGAGAGGAGAGCTGACCCCTGCCGACCTGTTCGTACTGGGGCTGACCGGCACGCCGGATGCCGCCTCCCGCCGTGCTGCGCTGCTGCGGGAGCTGAAGCTGCCCCAGCATATGAATGCCAAGGCGCTGCTCACCGTTCTCAATGCGCTGTATACGCCCGCAGAAGTGGCGGAAATGATGAAAAAACTGGTCTGAGAGGTTGCTCTCAGACCAGTTTTGTTTTGGAATAAGCCTCCCCTGTGTAAGGAGAGGTGGCGGCGAAGCCGCCGGAGGGGTTGTGAAAAAAGGCTGGTTGTCAGTTCAAGTTTGATTTGAAATTGCCCAGAACCCGGAAGTCGCCGGTGGTCTGGGTCAGCTCGTGGAGCACATCGGCGGTGACTGCCTCGTCCAGATTGCCGTTGAACTCCAGAAAGAACATATACTCCCAGCTCCGCTCCGGCATGGGACGGGACTCCAGCTTCACCATGTTCAGGCCGTGGACGGCGAAGATGGTGAGAATTTCGTGGAGGGAGCCTGCCTCGTGGGGGAGGACAAACACGGTGCTGATCTTGTCCGCACCGTCACGCAGCTCCATGCGGGGAGAGACCACCACGAAGCGGGTGGTGTTGCGGCTGTTGTGGTTGATGGCGTGGGCCAGAATGTCCAGCCCGTACAGCTCGGCTGCCCGTGCCGAGCAGATGGCCGCCTTGGTGATGTCGCCGGTGGCGGCCACCATCCGGGCGGAGCCTGCGGTGTCTGCCTGAGGCACCTGATGCCAGTTCGGGTGAGCGTTCAGGTAGTGCTCGCACTGGAACAGACCCTGCTCATGGGAGTAGACATGGGTGATGGTGTCCAGTGTGGCCCCCTTGAGGGCCATGAGGCAATGCTCCACCTTCACGGTGGTCTCGCCCACCATGTAGCACTCGTACTGAGTGAGCAGGTCGTAGATCTGGCGGATGGCGCCGGTGGAGCTGTTCTCGATGGGCAGTACGGCGTAGTCGGCACGCCCCTCCTTCAGGGCGGTGAAGCAGTCCTCGAACTGCTCCAAGCCCGTGGAGTGCACACCGCTGCCAAAAAAGTTGAGGCAGGCCTGCTCGCTGTATGCGCCGGGTACGCCCTGATAGACCACCCGTGGGTCCTCCACCGGCTGGCGGAGCTGGGCACGGGCATCGGCATACCGTCGGGGGCCGGGGTTGTCCGCCCGCTCTTTGAGCATATCCCGCTGCTGACGGCGGGAGATGGACATGATGGCCTGAAACAGGGTGATGACGGCGGGGCGCAGTTCCTCCCCCGCCAGCTCGCCCTTGTTTTGGAGCACCTGCCGCTCCCGCTCCTGATCCAGCACGGGGATGTTGTGGGCGGCCTTGTACAGCCCCACCCGACGGGTCACGTCCATCCGCTGGCGGAACAGGTCTACGATCTGGCGGTCGATCTGGTCGATCTCCTGCCGCAGTTCATGCAATTCCATGGTGATCTACCTCCGTCAAATGCCCATCAGCTCGCAGGTGGCCAGCGCCGCCGCCGCCTCGATGACGGGCACGGCACGGTGCACCACGCAGGGGTCGTGGCGGCCCTTGAGCTCCAGCACGGCGTTTTCCTTCTTGGCCATGTCGATGGTGAACTGGGTGCGGGCGATGGAGGGGGTGGGGCGCATGGTGACCTCAAAGGTGATGGGCATCCCGTTGGTGATGCCGCCGGTGATGCCGCCGGCGCAGTTCTGCTCCCCCTTCACGGTGCCGTCGTCGTCCATATACAAGGGGTCGTTGGCCTCCGAGCCACGCATGAGGGCGAAGGCCACTCCTGCGCCGAAGGCCACCGCCTTCACCGCAGGCACGGCGAACAGGTATTGGGAGAAGATGCCCTCGGCGTTCTGCCCGTAGTCGGGCGCGCCCAGACCTGCGGGCAGGCCGAACACGGCGCACTCGATGGAGCCGCCCACCGAGTCCTGCTCCTCTCTGGCCTCCAGAATGGCGGCCTGCATCTCACGGCCCTTCTCGTCGTCCAGAACGGGGAAGTCCTTGGCGGCCACGGCGTGCAGGCTGTCCCAGTCCTCCATGGAAGCGTCGGAAATGCCGTAGATGGAGCTGATGTGAGCGCCCACAAACACGCCTTTCTGGGCGAGGATCTGCTTTGCTACCGCTCCTGCGAACACCAGCGGAGCGGTGAGCCGCCCGGAGAAATGCCCGCCGCCCCGATAATCGTTGCAGCCATTATACCGCACATGGGCGGCATAGTCGGCATGGCCGGGACGGGCCAGATCCTTGGTGGCGGCGTAGTCCTTGGAGCGGGTGTCGGTGTTCTCAATGACGGCGCACAGGGGGGCGCCGGTGGTCTTGCCCTCGAACACGCCGGAGAGGATCTTGGGCTCGTCCGCCTCCTTGCGGGCGGTGGACAGGGCGTTCTTGCCCGGAGCACGGCGGGCCAGCTCGGAACGGATGAAGTCCCAGTCCAGCTCCAGTCCGGCGGGCACCCCCGTGAGGGTCACGCCAATGGCGGGGCCG
>JAZNQA010000045.1:0-3378 GCA_045589915.1 Candidatus Enterenecus sp. | reverse complement strand
GGCAAAGTGGGTCAAACGCTGGCGGAGCATCTGGCCGCCGAGGAACACAGCGTCACCGTGATCGACACCAATGATACCACCTTGGAGCGGGTATCCAATCAGTTCGACGTGATGTGCATTAAGGGCAACTGTTCCTCCCGTGACATTTTGGTACAAGCCGGTGCGGAGCGGGCCGACGTGGTCATCGCTGCCACCAACTCCGACGAGATCAATCTGCTGTGCTGCCACTGCGCCCACCGCATCGGTGTGCCCCACACGGTGGCACGGGTGCGCAGCGCCGCATACGCCAACGATCTGGAGAACCTGAAGGCCGATCTGGGCATCAGTAAGCTGGTCAACCCCGAACTGGCTACGGCTGTGGAGATCTCCCGTCTGCTCCGCTTCCCCACCGCTGCCAATATCGACACCTTTGCCCGTGGCCGGGTGGAGATCATCTCCTTCCACATCCAGCCGGAGGACTTTCTCGTGGGGCACACGCTGGCCTCTCTGTCCTCCAAGATCCGTGACCTGCCCATCCTGTTCTGCGCCGTAGAGCGTGGGGACGAGGTGTTCATCCCCCACGGCAGCACCACGCTGGAGCAGGGCGACAAGGCCTACATCGCCGGCACTCCTGCCGGCGTCAGCCAGTTCTTCAAGCTGCTGGGACGCCATACCCACCGATCCCGTTCCGCCTTCATCGTGGGCGGCGGACGCATCACCTTCTACCTGCTGTCCGTTCTGGAGCGGCACGGCATCGACTGCAAGGTGGTGGAGAAGAGCGAAACCCGCTGCCGTCAACTGGCCGAGCAGTTCCCCCGCAGCGTCATCATCCACGGCGACGGCACCGACCCGGAGCTGCTCACCGAAGAGCGCATGGCCTTCAACGATGCGTTTGTGGCCCTCACCGACCGGGATGAGGACAACCTCATCATCTCCCTCTACGCCCATCAGCAGGGAGTGAAAAAGGTGGTGGCCAAGTCCAACCGGCAGAATTACGCCTCCATTGCCCGCTCCGCCGGAGTGGAATCGGTGGTGTCCCCCAAGCTGACCACCGCCGCACAGATCCTGCGGCTCATCCGTGGCATCCAGAATTCCATGGGCACGGTGATGACTTCCCTGTACCGCATCGCTGAGGGGCGTGCCGAGGCCATGGAATTTGAGGTAAGCGCCGCCACCCGCAACCTGGGCATCCCCCTGAAGGAGCTGCGGCTGAAGAAGGGCGTGCTCCTCGCCGTGGTGGTTCGCGGCCGTCAGGTCATCATCCCGGAGGGCTCCACCTGCCTGGAGGAAGGCGACTCGGTGATCGTGGTGGCCAAGGACAGCGGCATTCTGGACTTAAACGACATCTACGCCGACGGCTTTGGCATGGGAGGCTGACCATGAATTTCAAACTGGTGCTGCGCATCACCGGCTTCACGCTGCTCATCGAGGGAGCAGCGATGCTGCTGCCGCTGCTGGTGTCGCTGATCTATGGGGAGGATCCCACCCCCTTCCTGATCAGTATCGGCGTTTTGCTGGTGGTGGGCTCCGGGCTGGCCTTCCTGCTGAAAAGCAAGGGGAGCTTTTATGCCCGTGAGGGCTTCTTCACCGTGGGTCTGATCTGGATCCTGTTCGGCGTGTTCGGGGCCCTTCCCTTTTACCTCTCCGGCCTGTTCGGAAACTATGTGGATTGCCTGTTCGAGTGTATTTCCGGCTTTACCACCACGGGAGCGTCCATTCTCACCGCCATTGAGGGTCTCCCCTTCGGGCTGCTGTTCTGGCGCTCCTTCACCCACTGGCTGGGCGGCATGGGAGTGCTCATCCTCACCGCCGCCCTCCTCCCGTCTCTGGGCATCAGCTCCAATCACCTCATTCGGGCGGAGAGCCCCGGCCCCGTCAAGAGCAAACTGGTGCCCCGTGCCTCCCAGTCCTCCAAGATCCTGTACACCATCTATCTGGTGCTGACGGTGGTGGAGACGCTGTGCCTGCGCATTGCGGGAATGCCGTGGTTCGATTCCCTCATCCACGCCTTCGGCACGGCAGGTACCGGCGGCTTCTCCAACCGCAACCTGTCGGTGGGTGCCTACGGCAGCCCCGCCATCGAGATCATCATCACCGTGTTCCTCATCCTGTTCTCCATCAACTTCGCCGTCTATTTCCTCATCCTCACCGGCAAGATCAGGCAGGCCCTGCGCAGCGATGAGCTGCGGTTCTTCCTGTGCGTGGTGGCGGTGTCCATCCTGTTCATCACCATCAACATCGCTCCGGGCTTTGTCCATCTGGGCGATGCTCTGCGGGCCGCCGCTTTCCAGGTGGCATCCATCATATCCACCGCCGGATTCGCCACGGTGGACTTCAATCTGTGGCCGGAATTTTCACGGATGCTGCTGGTCATCCTCATGTTCATCGGTGCCTGCGCAGGTTCCACCGGCGGCGGCATGAAATGCTCCCGTGTGCTGGTGCTGTTCCGCTCTGCCCGAAGGGAGATCGGCTCCATCATCCACCCCCGCTCGGTGCGTGTGGTTCGGCTGGACGGCGCTGCGCTGCCGGAACGCACGGTGCGCACCACTCAATCCTACTTTATCATCTACCTGTTCCTCGTGTTCGGCGCCGCTCTGGTGGTGGGTCTGGACAATGCCTCCTTCGGCACCACCCTCACCGCCGTCATCTCCTGCGTAAGCAACGTGGGCCCAGGACTGGAGGCAGTAGGCCCCATGGGGAATTATGCCGCCTTTTCCGATCTGAGCAAGATCGTGCTCACGCTGTGCATGGTGGTCGGCCGACTGGAGATGTTCCCCATTCTGGTGCTGTTCAGCCGAAATGCCTGGAAAAAGTCGTAACTTCCTGTTTGTCTTATTTTTCACGAAGAAAAGTTATGTTTTTCTTTCAAATCTCCTAAACTATATCTTGCAAAATACATCAAACTTGTGTAAAATAGTAAACAGTAAACCCCCTGTGCTGTTCGTAACACCACATAGGAAAAGGAGTTGCATTGTACATGGAAAACCTCATTTGGGTCGGCGTGATCGGCGCTGTGGTTGCGCTTCTCTTTGCCTGGATCCAGCGCTGCAAGGTCATGTCCTACTCCGAGGGCAACGACCAGATGAAGAAGATCGCAGGCGCTATCCGGGAGGGCGCAAACGCCTATCTCAAGCACCAGTATTCCACCGTTCTCAAGGTCTTTGCAGTTGTATTTGTGATCCTGCTGGTTCTGGTCTGGTTTGATCTGCTGGACACCTGGTTTACCCCCTTCGCCTTCCTCACCGGCGGCATCTGGTCCATGCTGGCCGGTTTGATCGGCATGAAGATCGCCACCAACTCCAACGCCCGCACCGCTCAGGCCGCTTCCGAGAGCCTGAACCGTGGCCTGCGTGTGGCCTTCTCCTCCGGCTCCGTCATGGGCTTCACCGTGGTGGGTCT
>JAZNQA010000044.1:0-16423 GCA_045589915.1 Candidatus Enterenecus sp. | reverse complement strand
ATGCACCAGCCCAATGGTTGCGGCTAACTCTCTCAACCAATAACCTTTAAGGAGGAATACACATGGAAAAGGCCATTATCGGCAAGAAGGTGGGCATGACCCAGATCTTCGATGAAGCCGGCAAGGTCATCCCGGTCACCGTCATTCAGGCGGGCCCCTGCACCGTGGTGCAGAAGAAGACCGAGGAGAAGGACGGCTACACCGCCGTTCAGCTGGGATACGAGGAAGTCCCTGAGCGCAAGCTCTCCAAGCCCGAGCTGGGTCACAGCAAGAAGGCTGGCAAGGCTCTGCGTGTCCTCAAGGAGTTCAAGCTGGATAACGCCGCCGACCTGAACGTGGGCGACGAGATCACCGCCAACGTGTTCGCCGCCGGCGACCGCGTGGACGTGACCGGCATCAGCAAGGGTCACGGCTTCCAGGGCGCTGTCAAGCGCTGCAACACCGCCATCCAGAAGATGACCCACGGCGGCGGCCCTGTCCACCGTCACTCCGGCTCCATGGGCGCCGCCACCGATCCTTCCCGCATTTTCAAGGGCAAGAACGGCGCCGGTCAGATGGGTAACGAGCAGGTCACCGTCATGAACCTGGACATCGTTCAGGTGGACGAGGAGCTGGGCGTCATCGCTGTGCGTGGCGCCATCCCCGGCCCCAAGGGCGGCGTGGTCGCTCTGCGCTCCAGCGTGAAGAAGGTCAAGATCGCTCAGGTCACCGAGGCGGGCCGTGTCAATCCCCAGAAGGCTTCCGCCCGTGTCAATCCCCAGAAGGCCTCTGCGCGTAACAAGTAAGAAAGGAGAGTATAAATCATGGCTAACGCTAAAGTGTTTAACATGGCCGGCAAGCAGATCGGCGAGATTGAGCTCTCCGAGGCCATCTTCGGCATTGAGCCCAACCAGTACGTTGTTCACGATGTGGTCAAGAATCATCTGGCCAACTGCCGTCAGGGCACCCAGAGCGCTCTGACCCGTGCCGAGGTTTCCGGCGGCGGCCGCAAGCCCTGGCGCCAGAAGGGCACCGGTCACGCCCGTCAGGGTTCCACCCGTGCTCCCCAGTGGACTCACGGCGGCATCGTGTTCGCTCCCAAGCCCCGTGATTACAGCTACACCCTGAACAAGAAGGTGAAGCGTCTGGCTCTGAAGTCCGCCCTGTCCGCCAAGGCTGCTGCCGGCAACGTGCTGGTGGTGGACGGTCTGGGCATGGACGAGATCAAGACCAAGACCTTCCAGTCCTTCCTGAACGAGGTGGGCGCCACCAAGGCTGTCGTGGTCACCGGCTGCGCCAACGTGGTCAAGTCCGCCCGCAACATCCCCGGCGTGGTCACCAGCCCCGCCAACCTGATCAATGTCTATGACATCGTCAACGCCAACCAGCTCATCATCGACAAGGCTGCGCTGGCTACCATCGAGGAGGTGTTCGCCTGATGAAGACCGCTTACGATATTATCAAGCGCCCCATCATCACCGAGCAGTCCATGGAGGCCGCCACCGTGAAGAAGTACACCTTCGAGGTGGCCAAGGACGCCAACAAGATCGAGATCGCCAAGGCTGTTGAGGAGATCTTCGGCGTGAAGGTCGCCAAGGTCAATACCATGAACATGCAGGGCAAGGCCAAGCGTCTGGGCCGTTACCCCGCCGGCCGTCGTGCCAGCTGGAAGAAGGCCATGGTCACCCTGACCGCCGATTCCAAGACCATCGAGTTCTTCGAAGGCATGGTGTAAGGAGGAAATTGAGAAATGGCTATCAGAACTTATAAGCCCACAACGCCCTCCCGCCGTCACATGACTGTGTCTGCCTTCGAGGGCATCGACAAGAAGGCCAAGCCTGAGCGTTCCCTGCTGGAGACCCTGAAGAAGAACTCCGGCCGCAACAGCTACGGCCGCATCACCGTCCGCCACCGTGGCGGCGGCAACAAGCGCAAGTACCGCATCATCGACTTCAAGCGTGACAAGAACGGCAAGTCCACTGTCATCAACCTGCAGTACGACCCCAACCGTTCCGCCAACATCGCTCTGCTGGAGTATGAGGATGGCGAGCGCCGCTATATCCTGGCTCCTGTCGGCCTGAAGGCTGGCCACATCATCATGACCGGCCCCGACTCCGACATCCTGCCCGGCAACTGCCTGCCCATCGCCAACATCCCCGTTGGTGAAATGATCCACTGCATCGAGCTGTACCCCGGCAAGGGCGCTCAGCTCGTCCGCTCCGCCGGCACCGCCGCCCAGCTCATGGCGAAGGAGAACGGCATGGCTCAGGTCCGCCTTCCCTCCGGCGAGGTGCGTCTGATCCGTGAGGAGTGCAAGGCCACCATCGGTCAGGTGGGTAACACCGACTGGGCCAACATCCACATCGGTAAGGCCGGCCGCAAGCGCCACATGGGTTGGCGTCCCACCGTTCGTGGCTCCGTCATGAACCCCAACGACCATCCCCACGGCGGCGGCGAGGGCAAGAGCCCTGTTGGCCGTCCCGGCCCTGTGACCCCCTGGGGCAAGCCCGCCATGGGTTACAAGACCCGCAAGAAGAAGAACCCCACTGACAAGTTCATTGTCAAGCGCCGCAATGCGAAGTAAGGAGGCAGTAAAAGATGAGCAGAAGTATCAAGAAGGGCCCCTTTTGCGCTCCTGAGCTGCTGAAGCGGGTCGCCGAGATGAACAAGAACAACGAGAAGAAGGTGCTGAAGACCTGGAGCCGTGCCTCCACCATCTTCCCCTCCTTCGTGGGTCACACCATCGCCGTCCACGACGGCCGCAAGCATGTCCCCGTCTACGTGACCGAGGACATGGTCGGCCACAAGCTGGGCGAGTTTGCTCCCACCCGTACCTTCAAGGGTCACGCTGGCAGCAAGACCGGTAAGTAAGGAGGAGAGACAGAATGGAAGCTAAAGCAACTCTGAGATACATTCGTATCTCTCCCCGCAAGGTCGGCATCGTGTGCGACCTGATCCGTGGCAAGAGCATCGCTCAGGCCAACGCCATCCTGGCTCTGACTCCCAAGGCTGCCGCCGAGCCTCTGGCCAAGCTGGTCAAGAGTGCCGCCGCCAACGCCGAGAACAACCACGGCATGGATCCCGAGAAGCTCTACGTTGCTGAGACCTTTGCCACCCCCGGCCCCATCATCAAGCGCTTCATGCCCCGGGCCCAGGGTCGCGCCTACCGCATCAACAAGAGAACTTCCCATGTGACCGTCGTGGTCAAAGAGCGCTAAGAAGGAGGTCAAGAGTAATGGGACAGAAAGTGAATCCCCACGGTCTTCGTGTGGGTGTCATCAAGGACTGGGACTCCCGTTGGTATGCCCGCAATGAAAAAGTGGGCGACCTCCTGGTTGAGGACTACAATCTCCGCAAGGAGCTGAAGAAGCGCCTGTACTCCGCCGGCGTGCCCAAGATCGAGATCGAGCGTGACAACGCCAAGGTCAAGATCTATGTGCACTGCGCCCGTCCCGGTGTCGTCATCGGCAAGGGCGGCGAGGAGATCGAGAAGCTGCGTGCCGAGCTGGAGCAGAAGCTGGGCAAGGCCGTGGCTCTCAACATCGTCGAGGTCAAGAATCCCGACATGAACGCTCAGCTGGTGGCCGAGAACATCGCCCAGCAGCTGGAGAAGCGCATTGCCTTCCGCCGCGCCATGAAGAACGCCATGGGCCGTGCCATGCGCATGGGCGCTCTGGGCATCAAGGTGCAGGCCTCCGGCCGTCTGAACGGCGCTGAGATCGCCCGCACCGAGCAGTACCACGATGGTACCATCCCCCTGCAGACCATCCGTGCCGACATCGAGTACGGCTTTGCTGAGGCTGCCACCACCTACGGCCGCATCGGCATCAAGGTGTGGATCTACAAGGGCGAGGTGCTCACCCAGACCCTCCGCACCACCCCCCGCACCATCGACACCAAGAACTACAAGGAGCGTGAGCAGCGTCCCCGTCGGGATCGCCGTGACGGTGACCGTCGTCAGGGCGGCTTCAACCGTCAGGGTGGTGACCGTCGTCAGGGCGGCTTCAACCGTCAGGGCGGCAACCGTCCCGCCGGCAACCGCCCCGCTGCTTCTAAGGAAGGAGGCGCTCAGTAATGCTGCTGCCTAAGAGAGTCAAGTACCGCCGTGTGCACCGTGGCCGCATGACCGGCGTCGCCAGCCGCGGCAACACCGTTGCTTACGGTGAGTACGGCCTGGTCACCACTGAGCCCGCATGGATCACCGGCAACCAGATCGAGGCTGCCCGTGTGGCCATGACCCGTCACACCAAGCGTGGTGGTAAGGTCTGGATCAAGATCTTCCCCGACAAGCCCGTTACCAAGAAGGCTCTCGGTACTCGTATGGGTTCCGGTAAGGGCGCTCCCGAGTACTGGGTGGCCGTGGTCAAGCCCGGCCGTGTGATGTTTGAGATCGCCGGCGTTTCCGAGGAAGTCGCCCGTGAGGCTCTGCGACTGGCCGCCCACAAGCTGCCTGTCAAGTGCAAGATCATCAAGAAAGAGACCGAGAATGGTGGTGAATGAAGATGAAAGCTAACGAAGTCCGTAAAATGAGCGCCTCCGAGCTGGAGACCAAGCTGGTGGAGCTGAAGAAGGACCTGTTCAACCTCCGTCTTCAGCACGCCACCAATCAGCTCGAAAACCCCATCCGTATCGCGGAAGTCAAGAAAGACATTGCCCGCGTCAAGACCATCCTGCGTGAGCAGCAGGGCCGATAAGGAGGAGTAAACGATGAGTGAAGTGAGAACCTCTTCTCGTAAGACCAGAGTCGGCCTGGTGGTTTCGGACAAGATGGATAAGACCGTTGTGGTCGCCATCGCCGACCGCGTGGCCCATCCTCTGTACAAGAAGATCGTTAAGAGAACCTACAAGCTGAAGGCTCATGACGAGCTGAATCAGTGCGGCGTGGGTGACCGCGTCCGGGTGATGGAGACCCGCCCCCTGTCCAAGGACAAGCGCTGGCGTGTGGTCGAGATCATCGAGAAGGCGAAGTAAGGAGGTGCCAGTATGATTCAGGAAGAAAGCTATCTGAAGGTTGCCGATAACACCGGTGCCAAGGAGATTAAGACCATCCGTGTACTGGGCGGCTCCAAGCGCAAGTTTGGCAACATTGGCGACGTCATCGTCGCTTCCGTGCGCAAGGCCGCTCCCGGCGGCCAGGTGAAGAAGGGCGACGTGGTCAAGGCCGTCATCGTCCGCTCCACCCGTGGCGTGCGCCGTGCCGACGGCAGCTATGTCCGTTTCGACGACAACGCCGCCGTCCTCATCAAGGAAGACAAGAACCCCCGTGGCACCCGTATCTTTGGCCCGGTGGCCCGTGAGCTGCGTGACAAGGATTATATGAAGATCCTGTCCCTGGCGCCCGAAGTGCTGTAAGGGGGTAACGAGGTATGAGTATGAACGTCAAGAAGAACGATACCGTCGTTGTCCTGTCCGGCAAGGATAAGGGCAAGCAGGGCAAGGTTCTGTCCGTTGACCCCAAGGCCGGCAAGGTCATCGTGGAGAAGGTCAACGTGGCCTCTCGTCACCAGAAGCCCCGCAAGCAGGGCGAAGAGGGCGGCATCATCCAGAAGGAGACCCCCATCTACGCCTGCAAGGTCATGACCGTGTGCCCCAAGTGCGATAAGCCCACCCGTGTCGCCCACAAGATGGACGGCGACAAGAAGGTGCGTGTCTGCAAGCACTGCGGCGCTGAAATCTGAGAAAGAGGAGGAGTAAGAAATGGCTAACCCCAATCTGAAGGCTAAGTACAATGCCGAGATCGCTCCTGCTCTGATGCAGAAGTTCGGCTACAAGTCCACCATGCAGATCCCCCGCATCGAGAAGATCGTGGTCAACTGCGGCTGCGGCGAGGCCCGTGACAACGCCAAGGTTCTGGAGTCCGTGGTGCGTGATCTGGGCACCATCACCGGCCAGAAGCCCATCATCACCAAGGCCAAGAAGTCCGTGGCCAACTTTAAGCTCCGTGAGGGCATGCCCATCGGTGCTAAGGTCACCCTGCGCTCCGACAAGATGTGGGAGTTCATGGATCGTCTGTTCAACGTGGCCCTGCCCCGTGTGCGTGACTTCCGTGGCATCAACCCCAACGCTTTCGACGTCCGTGGCAACTGCGCCCTCGGCCTGAAGGAACAGCTGATCTTCCCCGAGATCGAGTACGACAAGATCGACAAGATCCGTGGTATGGACATCGTCATCTGCACCACTGCCAAGACTGATGAAGAGGCCAAGGAGCTGCTGACTCTCCTGGGCGCTCCCTTCACCACCACCAACGGCTAAGAGGAGGAAGAACAGTTATGGCTAAGAAATCTATGATCCTGAAGGCTCAGCGTGAGCCCAAGTTCTCCAGCCGCCGCAACAACCGCTGCAAGATCTGCGGCCGCCCCCACGCCTACCTGCGTGACTACGGCATCTGCCGTATCTGCTTCCGTGAGCTGGCTTATAAGGGCCAGATCCCCGGCGTCAAGAAGGCATCTTGGTAAATCTCGTTCCGTCATGCTTCGTTGGCCCGGCTTGCCGTACTTTCGTACTGTCTGCGCCGTGCCGCCTCGCCTGACAAAACGATCTTCACCAAGAGAGTCGGAGGGATAAAAACGGCAGTTCCCGCCCAGCGGGACAACGCCGGAGCCCCTCAAAACCGCCGGAAGCAACCAACGATTTGAATCCGCTGACGATCAGCTTCTGCCGGAAATTCCCCGGCAGAAGCTGATTTGCGGATTTTTCTGTCCACGCTCTCGTGCGTGCGGACAGAAAAAGACTTGCATTTCCAAAAGAAGTGCGGTATAATAAACTGCTTTTGCGCATAGCGCCTTTTACCAATAATCACTTCCAACGCATCCGGGAGTGTCACAAACCCGTAAACTGTGGAGCAAACCTCCACGGGTACGGGGTTTTGGTGCGATTAAGGGGCTGCAAAGGCAGGCATCGGTCAAACCCGTAAAGCGGCTATTTATTAGGAGTTTTGCGGTTTGATATATTCCCGCAGAATGCGGAAAGACGGATAAAAGGTCGAGGAAGGATGCCTACTCTTCGATACCTTTCCGCCTGTACAGGCAGGGTTCCTGTCTGTAATCTTAGTAAGGAGGTAAAAACTCATGCAAATCACCGATCCCATTGCGGATATGCTCACCCGCATCCGCAACGCGAACAACGCCAAGCATGACACCGTGGACGTTCCTGCTTCCAACATGAAGAAGGCCATCGCTCAGATCCTGCTGGACGAGGGCTACATCAAGAACTTCCAGATCATCAATGACGGTACTCAGGGCGTTATTCGCATCACCCTCAAGTATCTGCAGCCCGGTAAGGAGAAGGTCATCTCCGGTCTGCGCCGTGTGTCCAAGCCCGGCCTGCGTGTCTACGCCGGTGCCGAGGAGCTCCCCCGTGTGCTCCGTGGTCTGGGCATCGCCATCGTGTCCACGTCCAAGGGCGTCATGACCGACAAGGCTGCTCGTGCAGCTCATGTCGGCGGTGAAGTCCTGGCTTTCGTGTGGTAAGGGAGGTAAATCGAAATGAGCAGAATTGGTAGAGCTCCGATCACCGTCCCCGCCGGCGTGGAGATCACTCTGGGCGACAACAATGTCGTCACCGTGAAGGGCCCCAAGGGCACCCTCACTCAGCAGTTCCACCCCAACATGAGCATCGCTCAGGAGGGTGCTGTGCTGACCGTTACCCGTCCCAACGATCTGAAGGAGAACCGTGCCCTTCACGGCCTGACCCGCAGCCTGCTGAACAACATGGTTGTCGGTGTCACCGAGGGCTACAAGAAGACCCTGGAGGTCAACGGTGTTGGTTACCGTGTGGCTCTGGAAGGCAACAAGCTGGTCATGAACCTGGGCTTCTCTCACCAGGTCATCATGGAGGCTCCCGCCGGCATCACTCTGGAGGTTCCCAACCCCAACCTGATCGTTGTGTCCGGCTTTGACAAGCAGCTGGTGGGCCAGTTCGCTGCCAAGGTCCGTGAGAAGCGTCCCCCCGAGCCTTATAAGGGCAAGGGCATCAAGTATTCTGACGAGGTCATCCGCCGCAAGGTTGGTAAGACCGGCGTGAAGAAGTAATCAGGAGGTGTGCCGATATGATTAACAGACCCAATACCAAGGCTCAGCGCCTGCATCGTCATAAGCGTGTTCGCGGCAAGGTGTCCGGCACCTCCGAGCGTCCCCGCCTGAACGTGTTCCGCAGCGAGACCAACATCTATGCCCAGATCATCGACGATACCAAGGGCATCACTCTGGTCTCCGCTTCCTCTCTGGAGAAGGGCTTCGAGTGCGACGGCACCAAGACCGACGCCGCCAAGAAGGTGGGCGAGGTCATCGCCGAGCGTGCCAAGGCCAAGGGCATCGACCTGGTCGTGTTCGACCGTGGCGGTTACCTGTATCACGGCCGTGTGAAGGCTCTGGCCGAGGGCGCCCGTGAGGGCGGCCTGCAGTTCTAAGGGAGGAGGAAGAATAATGGCTCGTTTTGAAAGAGAACCCAAGGAGTTCGTGGAGAAGGTCGTGTACCTGAACCGTGTCTCCAAGACCGTCAAGGGCGGCCGTGTAGCCAAGTTCTCCGCCCTGGTCGTCGTTGGCGACGAGAAGGGCAAGGTCGGCTACGGCCTGGGCAAGGCCGCTGAGGTGGCCGAGGCCATCCGCAAGGGCATCGAGGATGCCAAGAAGAACATGGTGACTGTGACCCTGTCCGGCACCACCATCCCCCACGAGGTTATCGGCGAGTTCGGCGCCGGTCGAGTGCTCCTGAAGCCCGCTTCCAAGGGTACCGGCATCATTGCCGGCGGCCCCGTGCGTGCCGTGATGGAGGCTGCCGGTGTGTCCGACATCCGTGCCAAGTGCCTGCGCACCAACAATCCCCAGAACGTGGTCGCAGCTACCATGGAGGGTCTGAAGGCTCTCCGCAGCCCCGCTGAAGTTGCCCGCATCCGTGGCAAGAGCGTGGAAGAAATCTTGGGTTAAGGAGGCTCACGACCATGGCTAACACTATCGAGATCAAGCTCGTCAAGAGCCTGAACGGCCGTCTGGCCAAGCATAAGGCGACTGCCGAGGCTCTGGGCCTGCGCCGCATCGGCGACGTGACCACCCAGCCCGACAACGCCGCCACCCGTGGCAAGATCGCCAGCATCGGTTACCTGCTGCAGGTGACCGAGAACGCCTAAGGAGGTGCCCCAAATGAATCTGCATGAACTGTCTCCCGCCCCCGGCTCTACCCAGGTGGGTAAGCGCAAGGGCCGCGGCCCCGGCTCCGGCAACGGCAAGACCGCCGGTCGTGGTCACAAGGGCCAGTGGGCCCGCTCCGGCGGCGGTGTCCGCATCGGTTTTGAAGGCGGCCAGATGCCTCTGGTCCGCCGCCTGCCCAAGCGTGGCTTCAACAACATCTTTGCCAAGCGTCTGGAAGCCATCAACGTGTCCGCCCTCAACCAGTTCGAGGACGGCGCCACTGTGAACGTTTGCGACCTGCTGGAAAAGGGTATCCTCTCCAAGTGCGAGTACGGCGTTAAGATTCTGGGCAACGGCGAGATCACCAAGAAGCTCACCGTGCGTGCTTCCGCTTTCTCCGCCTCCGCCAAAGAGAAGATCGAAAAGGCAGGCGGCGTGGCGGAGGTGATCTGATATGATTCAGACCATTCGTAACGCCTGGAAGGTGCAGGAGCTGCGCAACAAGATCCTGTTCACTCTCTTCGCCCTGCTGATCTTCCGTGTGGGCTCCGCCATCCCGGTGCCCTTCATCAACTCGGAGGCTCTCAGCGCCTATATGGGCTCTCAGTCGGCCAGCATCTTCGGCCTGCTCAACGTCATGAGCGGCGATGCCTTTGCCTACGCCACCCTGTTTGCCCTGTCCATCCAGCCCTATATCAACGCATCCATCATCATTCAGCTACTGACCATCGCCATCCCCCCCCTGGAGCGTCTGTCCAGAGACGGCGGCGAGGAGGGCAAGAAGAAGATCGCCGCCATCACCCGCTATGTCACCGTGGCCATCGCTCTGCTGCAGGCCTTCGGTTACTACACCATGATCCGCAATTTCGGTCTGGTGCAGTCCGGTGTGTGGCCCGCCATCGTGATCATCGCCGCCTTCACCGCAGGCTCTGCCTTCGTGATGTGGCTGGGTGAGCAGATCACCGAGTTCGGCATCGGCAACGGCATCTCCATCATCCTGTTCGGCGGCATCATTGCCCGCGGCCCCAATATGGTCTCCTCCATGATCAGCGGCGTGCGCAACTGGGCCAACGGCGTCACCACTGAGGGCGCCTCCACCCTGCACCCCGCCTTCATTCCCCTGATCATCATTGGTATGCTGGCTCTGGTGGTGTTCATCGTGTTCATCACCAATGCCGAGCGCCGCATCCCCGTGCAGTATGCCAAGCGGGTGGTGGGCCGTAAGATGTACGGCGGTCAGTCCAGCCATATTCCCATCAAGGTGAATATGTCCGGCGTCATGCCCATCATCTTCGCTCAGGCCATTGCCTCCATCCCCGCCACCATCGGCATGTTCGTGCCCAGCGCTCAGACCAAGGGTACCTTCTGGAACGGCTTCCTGAAGGTGTTTGACTCCACCGGCCTCATTTACTGCATCGTGTACTTCCTGCTGATCGTCCTGTTCAGCTACTTCTACAACACCATTCAGTTCAACCCCGTGGAGATCTCCAACAACATCAAGAAGAACGGCGGCTTTATCCCCGGCTTCCGTCCCGGCAAGCCCACCGCCGACTTCCTGAAGAAGGTCGTTTCCCGCCTCACCATCTTCGGCGCCCTGTTCCTGGGCGTGGTGGCGCTGCTGCCCGCCATCACCGGCAACATCATGAGTGCATTCGGCTCCAGCGCCGGTGCAGGTCTGGCCATCGGCGGTACCTCCGTCATCATCGTGGTCGGTGTTGCTCTGGAGACTGTCAAGGCTCTGGAGGCTCAGCTCATGATGCGCCACTACAAGGGCTTCCTTGAGTAAGAGCAGGTGATCGTATGAAGCTGGTCATGCTTGGCGCCCCCGGCGCCGGTAAAGGTACTCAGGCCGCTGTTTTGAGCGAAAAGCTGAATATCCCGACCATTTCCACCGGCAATATCCTGCGTGCCGCCGTCAAGGACGAGACGGCCGTGGGTGCCGTGGCAAAAAGCTATCTGGATGCCGGTAAGCTGGTGCCCGATGATCTCATTCTGGACATCCTTACCGAGCGTCTGGCTCAGCCCGACTGTGCCCATGGCTACATCCTGGACGGTGCTCCCCGCACCCTTGTCCAGGCCCAGACCATGGAGCAGGTGGGCATCCACGTTGACCATGTGCTGTCCATCGAGATCGCCGATGAGGTGATCGAGGAGCGGATGGAAGGCCGCCGGTTCTGCATTGCCTGCGGCGCCACCTATCATGTCAAATTCGCCCCCCCTGTGAAGGACGGCGTGTGCGACAAGTGCGGCGGCACTCTGGATCAGCGTGAGGACGACAAACCCGCCACTGTGCGGCGGCGTTTGGAAATTTACCATGCGGCCACCGAACCGCTCAAGGAGTTCTACGCCCAGCGTGGACTGCTGCGGACGGTGGAAAATCAGTCCGCTATCGAGGAGACCACCAAAATGGTCATGGAGGCGCTCAGTATCTGATATGGAACTGATCACGCTGAAATCCGCCAGAGAGCTGGACTGTATGAGAAAAGCCGGCCGGATCACCGCGGCGGCCCGCAAGCTTGCGGGAGAACTGGTAGTCCCCGGCATTACGACCCTTGAGATAGATACCGCAGTGCGCAAGTTTATCGAAAGCCAGGGAGGGAAACCCTCCTTCCTGGGCTACGGCGGGTTTAGCGGCTCGGCGTGCATTTCGGTGAACGACGTGGTCATCCACGGCATCCCCAACAAAAAGGTGGTGCTCAAAGAGGGTGACATCGTCAGCGTAGATGTGGGAGCCTGCATCGACGGTTTCCACGGCGACTGTGCCGCCACCTTTGCCTGCGGCGAGGTGTCCCCCGAGGCCAAACGGCTGATGGAGGTCACCGAGCAGAGCTTCTGGGAAGGCATGAAGTTCGCCAGAGCCGGCCAGCGAGTGTCCGACATCTCCCATGCTGTGCAGCAGTATGTGGAGCGCCACGGGTATTCCGTGGTGCGGGACTTCGTCGGTCACGGTGTGGGCACGAAGCTCCACGAGGCGCCTGAGGTGCCCAACTTTGGCCCCGCCGGTCATGGGGCCCGGCTCCAGCCGGGCATGACCCTTGCGGTGGAGCCCATGGTGTGCCAGGGTGACTGGCACGTTCGTGTGCTGAAGGACGGCTGGACCACCGTCACGGTGGACGGCTCCCTTGCAGCCCACTATGAGAACACCATTCTCATCACCGAAGGCGAACCTGAGATTCTCACCGTTTGCGGAGAGATGTAACATGAGTTTCGAGAAAGCCCAGATCGTCCGCTCCCTGCGTGGGCACGACAGCGGCACCCTCTACTGCGTCATGGACGCGGCGGACGGATGGCTGCTTCTGGCCGACGGGAAGCGGCGGCGGGTGAGCCGCCCCAAGCGCAAGAGCGCAAAACACGTTGCTCCTGCGGGCGGGTGGGATCACCCAACCATTCAAAAAGTCCGAGCCGGCCAGCCCGTGGGCGACCGTGAACTGCGGTGCGCTCTGGCTGCCATTCGAGACACGATGGAGGTATGACGCTTTGGCAAAAGATGATATGATCGAACTGGAGGGCGTCGTCACCGAAGCCCTGCCCAACACCACCTTCAAGGTGGACATCGGTAATGGTCACATTATCCTGGCCCACATTTCCGGTAAACTGCGGATGAACTTCATCCGCATCCTGCCCGGCGACAAAGTCACGGTTCAGATGTCCCCCTACGACCTGACCCGCGGCCGCATCACCTGGCGGACTAAATAATCCCCGCGGCAGTATGCCGCAACAATGTAAGTATCAACGACCGAGTTGCCGTCAGCTCGCTCCCTTTCGGGGCCTTGCCTCCGTAAAAAGGGGTTCCCGCTCAGGCCCAACGAAGTGGGCTGAGTGGGGAGAGGAGACGCAGCGCAACAAACGAGTTCTGCCGGCAGGCGGAACGAGTGCTGTGGAGCTTGCGGCGACGAGGGGCCATTCAGGCATTAACAGGAGGTTAAAAACATGAAAGTCAGACCGTCTGTCAAGCCCATGTGCGAGAAGTGCAAGATCATCAAGCGCAAGGGCAAAGTTATGGTCATTTGCGAAAACCCCAAGCACAAGCAGAGACAAGGTTAAAGGAGGCGTAAGAGAATATGGCACGTATTGCCGGCATTGATCTGCCGAAGGAAAAGCGAGTCGAGATCGGACTCACCTATATCTATGGTATTGGCCGCACCAGCGCCACCAAGATCCTGGAAGTTGCGGGCATCAACCCTGACACCCGTGTGAAAGACCTGACCGACGCCGAGGAGGCTAAGCTGCGTGAGATCATCGGCCGCGACTATGTCGTGGAGGGCGACCTGCGCCGCAATGTTGCGATGGACATCAAGCGCCTGACTGAGATCGGCTGCTACCGTGGCGTCCGTCACCGCAAGGGTCTGCCTGTCCGGGGTCAGCGCTCCAAGACCAACGCCCGTACCCGCAAGGGTCCCAAGCGCACCGTCGCTAACAAGAAGAAGTAAGGAGGGATTAATACATGGCTACTGCTAAGAAGACGATCAAGCGCCGCCGTGAGCGCAAGAATGTTGAGAAGGGTCAGGTGCACATCCGCTCCTCTTTCAACAACACCATGGTGACTGTCACCGATATGCAGGGCAACGCCCTGTCCTGGGCTTCCTCCGGTGAGATGGGCTTCCGTGGCTCCCGCAAGTCCACTCCCTTTGCCGCCCAGACCGCCGCTGAGACCGCTGCCAACGCTGCCATCGAGCAGTGCGGTCTGAAGAGCGTGGAAGTGTACGTGAAGGGTCCCGGTCAGGGCCGTGAGGCCGCCATCCGGGCTCTGCAGGCCGTGGGTCTGGAAGTCACCCTCATCAAGGACGTGACTCCCGTTCCCCACAACGGCTGCCGTCCGCCCAAGCGCCGCCGCGTGTAATCTGGAAGGAGGAAAACCGAAATGGCTAAGAATATGCAGCCCTATCTGAAGCGTTGCAGAACGCTGGGCATTTCTCCCGCTGTCATGGGCGTGAACAAGGAGTCCAACCGGAATCCCGGCCCCCAGCGGAGAAGCAAGAAGAGCGAGTACGCTCTGCAGCTGACCGAGAAGCAGAAGGTCAAGTTCATCTACGGCGTGCTGGAGAAGCAGTTCCGCTCCTACTACGAGAAGGCCGCCCGCATGAAGGGTAACACCGGCGACGAGCTGATGACCCTGCTGGAGCGCCGTCTGGACAACGTGGTGTACCGTCTGGGTCTGGCCAACACCCGCCGCGAGGCCCGTCAGCTGGTCAACCACGGCCACTTCACCGTCAACGGCAAGCGGGTGAACATCCCCTCCTACCTGGTGAAGGTGGGCGAGGTGGTCGCCGTCTGCGAGAAGAGCCGTTCTTCCGTGAAGTTCAAGAAGCTGGTGGAGGACGACAAGTTTGTCGCCGCCCCCAAGTGGCTGGAGAAGAGCAAGAACGCTCCTCTGGAGGGCAAGGTCGTTGCCATGCCCGGCCGTGACGACATCGACTTCGAGGTGTCCGTCAACCTGATCGTGGAGCTGTATTCCAAGTAATATAGCAGCCCTCATCACACCGAACTATTTCAGGCAACTGATTTGCCACAGTAAAAGGAGGGTAAACACGATATGGTAGAAATCCAGAAGCCGCGTATCGAGTGCATTGAGAACGCCGGGGACGAGTCCTACGGCAAGTATGTGGTCGAGCCTCTGGAGCGGGGCTACGGCACCACCATCGGCAACTCCCTGCGCCGCATCCTGCTGTCCTCTCTGCCCGGCACGGCGGTGACCACCATCAAGATCGCCGGCGTCCAGCATGAGTTCAGCACCATCCCCGGTGTCAAGGAAGACGTGACGGAAATAGTGCTCAACGTGAAGGGTATCATCGCCAAGCTGTACAGCGAAGGCGTCAAGACCGTCTATATTGAGGCCTCCGGCGAGGGTGTTGTCACCGCCGGCGACATCAAGGCGGACAGCGACGTGGAGGTGCTCAACCCCGATCACCACATCGCCACTCTGGGCCCCGATGCCACCCTGAACATGGAGCTGACCCTGTCCCAGGGTCGCGGCTATGTGACGGCTGACCGCAACAAGCCCGCCCAGACCATCATCGGCGTGATCCCGGTGGACTCTGTGTACACTCCCGTGCGCAAGGTCAACTACACCGTGGAGAACACCCGTGTGGGCGACGCCACCGACTACGACAAGCTGACCCTTGAGGTGTGGACCAACGGCACCATTTCCGCCCGTGATGCAGTCTCCCTGGGGGCCCGCATCCTGGTGGATCACTTCACCCTGTTCACCGACCTGTCCGAGACCATGGGCTCCAAGGCCACCGTGGTGGAGAAGGCCGAGGCGCAGCGTGACAAGGTGCTGGAGCTGACCATCGAGGAGCTCGACCTGTCCGTCCGTTCCTTCAACTGCCTCAAGCGTGCCAACATCAACACCGTGGAGGACTTGATCTCCAAGACCGAGGACGAGATGATGAAGGTGCGCAACCTGGGCCGCAAGTCCCTGGAAGAGGTCATCAACAAGCTGGCCATGATGGGCTTGGCTCTCGCCAGCGACGAGAATGCCTAAGTGCGGAGGATAGCCGCATGATACCAGCAAGCTCCGGGCTTCCGGGGCGCACAAGGCAGTGCGGGGGTATGTAACGTTCCTCCCCGTACACAACTGTCCCGAAAGGGTGCCAGAACGAATTTATCAGGATCTCGCCGTGCGAGGTCGAAGGAGAGTTTACAATGTCTACCTACCGCAAGCTGGGTAAGACCAGCGATCAGCGCCGCGCCATGCTGCGTGCTATGACCACCTACCTGCTGGAGAATGGTCAGATCAAGACCACCTACGCCCGTGCGAAGGAGGTCGCTCCCATCGCCGAGAAGATGATCACCCTGGCGAAGAAGAACAACCTGGCTGCTTACCGTCAGGCTCTGTCCTTCCTGACCAAGGAGGATGTGGCCAAGAAGCTGTTTGACGAGATCGGCCCCAAGTACGCCGACCGCAACGGCGGCTACACCCGTGTGCTGAAGATGGGCCCCCGCCGCGGCGACGCCGCCGAGGTGGCTATCATCCAGCTGGTGTAATTCTGCTGAAAAAACTCCCCTCACCCTCAGGTGGGGGGACTTTTTTGTTGCGTCGGGGCCCATCTTCAGCAATCATGGCCCATGGAGGGAACCAACCGTGCGGTATATTGGCAAAGAGGGTGCCCTAAAAACCACTGTTTGATGTCCGGGAGCGTATGATGTATCTGCTTTGGGGCAAACTGCTTCTGGTGCTCAGCACAAGCTCCAAGCGTGGAGCGAGGACAAGGCGTTTTGCATATGACCGGGGGCATTTTATGAAGGAACTCTATAACATGATGCGGATGATAGCGGTTGGCCTGCTTGTGACGGTGCTCGTGTACCCCATTTGGCAT
>JAZNQA010000043.1:0-9357 GCA_045589915.1 Candidatus Enterenecus sp. | reverse complement strand
GACCATGACGGACACCAGGCCGGAACCGATCTTCTCGGTGCCAACCAGAACGACGTTGGCGGCCTTCAGCATTGCGTCGGCAGCCTCGATAGCGGCCACCAGGCCACGGGTCTCAACCATACCTAAAGCTTCCTGATTCATAATTTGTACCTCCTGAATGTTATATCAATTTGAGTTTACTCTTCGGTGTTTACTTCGGTTTTTGCTTCGGTTTTCGGGGTCTTTGCGGCAGCGGTGCTCTTGCGGGCCCGGGGCTTGGCGGGAGCCTTGGGCGCCTCCGCCTTGGCGGGGGCCTCCTCCAGATCGTGCTGGAAGTTGATGCTCTGACGGAGCATCCGGATCAGCTCGCTGTGGGGACGGGGGATGACGTTGTAGGCCACGGGGTTCTTGATGGCCTTCTCTCTGGCAGATTCCACCGCAGCGGAGACGGCGGATACCGTGCCGGTGACCACCAGCGTGACCAGTCGTCCGCCCAGCTTGCGCTCCCAGGTGACCAGATGGACGTCAGCGGCCTTGCACATGATGTCCAGAGCGTCAACAGCAGCCACGGTGCCGGAAATTTCGATAAAGCCCAATGCATCGATCATGCTGTTCACCTCAATTCTTGTCAAGTCCGTTGATCTTGAGCATCTTGGCGGTGCCCTCTTCGGGGGCGGGGATCACATGGCTGGTGACCACGCCGGAGACAGTCTCGGCGGCACGGATACCGGCCTCCACAGCGGCCTTCACGTTGGACACGCTGCCACGGAACTTCACCGTGACCAGCAGGGGCACGGGCAGGGCGTCGGCGTTGGCAGGCTTGTTCTTGTCGAAGATCTCCAAGGTCACGTCGCCCGCCTTGCATCCGGCATCAGCGGCGGCGCAGGCAGCGGTGAAGCCGTAAACGTCGATCATTCCAGTTGCGTTTCCAGTCATCACTGATTCACCACCGCAATCTTCAGGCCGGTCATGGCGATGGCCTTCTTAAAGGCTTCGTCGATCTGCTCCAGGGGGTAGCGGTCGGTGATCAGCTCGCTGATGGGCAGACCCAGCGCCTTGGCGCTGCGCAGGAAGGCGAAGGTGTTGGGGTAATCCCGCAGGGTGTACACCCAGGAGCCCACCTGAGTGATCTCCTTGGAGCAGATGTCGAAGTGGGGGTTGATGGTGGCATCGCCGCCGTTGACGAAGAAGCCCAGCTCGCACATACCGCCGCCGTTGCGGATGAAGTGGTAGATGTTGGCGTGGCCGGCGGGGGAGCCGGTGCACTGGAAGGCGAAGTCAGCCAGATGGCCGTCGAACTTGTCGGCCACGGCCTGAGTGAGAGCGTCGATGCCCTTGTGGTCAGCGAAGTTCACGCTGGCGCTGGCACCCAGCCGCTTGGCGAAGTCCATGCGCTGCTGGTTGCCGTCCACCACCACGATGTCGGTGATGCCCATGGTGCGCAGGATGGCCACGCACAGCAGACCGATGGGGCCGCAGCCCTGCACCACCACACGGGAGTTGAAGCGCAGGATGCCGGTGGTCTTGGCACGCTCCACGGCGTGGATGAGCACGGCGGCGGGCTCGATGAGGATGCGGGAGTCCAGATCCAGATCGGACACGTTGAAGAAGGTGGTGCCGAAGTCGCCGCCACGCAGGAAGATGTAGTCGGCGAACCAGCCGTTCAGGTGGTAGTCGTCGTCGGGGAGCAGGCCGTACACGTCGGCGCCGCCCACGTTCTTCTTGTTCAGGTCGAACATGGTGATGTCCGGCTCGTCCTTGAAGATCATGCAGGTGACCACCTTGTCGCCCACCTTGACGGGCTTGCCGGCGGAGTCCACCTTGACGTTCTTGCCCATGGCGACGATCTCGCCGGTGCCCTCGTGGCCCAGAGCGATCTTCTTGCCGCCGTCTAAGTAGTGGAAGGGATCGACCTTGTACTCGTGCTGGTCGGTGCCGCAGATGCCGCAGCCCTCCACCTTGACGAGGATGTCGTCATCGCCCAGGGCGGGAATGGGGTACTCAAACAGCTCCATCTTGCCGCCCTTGGGGTCGGCCTTGGTGAGCATGGCCACACGGGCGGTCTTGGGCACGCCGGCGGAGCCGCCGGCCTTGGGGGTGCTGTCGGAGGCCATGCTTGCGATGACCTGTTCAATGATCTTTGCGATCTCGTTTTCGGTATAAGCCAAAACTGTTACCTCCTTATCGGATACACAGGGCGTCAGCCATGACGCAGCGGCGCTTCTTGGTGAAGGTGGCTGCGCTGGTGAGACCCTCGCCGGTACGGCTGGCGATGGTGAAGGTGCAGAAGCCTTCTCCGCCGTAGCCGAGGGCGGCGTAAGAGGGGGCATTCTTCACGAGGATGGCGGTATCCATCGCACGGGCGTACTTGGTGATGTTGTCCACGTTCTTGGAGTGGATGTGGGCGGAGTGGCGGGTGCCGTGCTCCAGCCAGACGGCCTTCTCTACGGCATCGTCGAAGTCCTCGGCCCGAACCATGCCCAGAATGGGCATCATCAGCTCTTCCGCAATGAGGGGGTGCTCCTTCTCTCCCTCGAAGACGATGCAGCGGATGCTGTCATCCACCTCCACGCCGATGCGGGAGAGCAGCACCTTGGCGCTGCGACCCACGCAGTCACGGGCGGGAGCGCCCTTCTTGTCCAGCACCACGGCGGTGAGAGCGTCCTGCTGAGCCTTGTCGATCTGGTAGCAGCCCTGCTCGGTGACCATGTAGTGCATCAGCTCGTCGGCAATGTCCTTGACGGCCACGATCTCCTTCTCTGCGATGCAGGGGAGGTTGTTGTCAAAGGTGCAGCCGTTGACGATGTCCCCTGCGGCCTTGCGCACGTCGGCAGTGGAATCCACCAGAGCGGGGGGGTTGCCTGCGCCGGCACCGATACCACGGCGGCCGGAGGAGAGCACGGTGGTGACCACGCCGGGGCCGCCGGTGGCCACGATGAGCTGGATCTCCGGGTGGTGCATCATGGTGTCCGCAGCCTGCAGGGTGGGCTTGTGGGTGGAGACGCAGATGTTGGCGGGGCCGCCCGCCTCCACGGAAGCCTTATTGATGAGGGAGACCGCCAGGTTGGACACCTTCACCGCCTTGGGGTGGGGGTTGAACACCACGGTGTTGCCCGCGGCAAACATGCCGATGGTGTTGCAGAACACGGTCTCCTGAGGGTTGGTGCAGGGGGTGATGGCGCCGATCACGCCGAAGGGGCCCATCTCGGTGAGGGTGAGGCCACGGTCACCCGACCACGCCTGGGTCTTGATGTCCTCGGTGCCGGGGGTCTTCTCGGCGGTGAGGTGATTCTTGAGGATTTTGTGGCCGACATTGCCCATGCCGGTCTCCTCCACAGCCAGCTTGGCCAGAGTCTCTGCATTCTCGTGCAGGGTCTTGCGGATGTTGGCGATCACCTTTTCACGGTGATCGAGGGACATGGTCCGCACGACCTTTTCCGCTTCGATGGCGGCAGCGATGGCCTCCTCCATGGTGTCGAACACACCATCGCTGACCACGGAAACAGGGCTCTTCTGGATGCCGGCGATCACGGCCTGTACAACGGCCTGAATCTGCTGTTCCGTCATGCTCGCCACCTCAATTACTTGCCCATGGCGGCCAGAACCTTCTTGGTGATCTCAGCGACCAGCTTGGGGTCGGCAGCGCCGGTGGACACGCCCTTGGAGCCGCAGCTTCCGGCGCAGTTGTGGCAGGAGGGCTGACCGGCCTTCAGGCTGGGGCACAGGTTGGCGGGGTGCTTGCCGGACATACCGAACTTGCGGCGGATCTCATACAGATCCTCCACCTGCTCGGGGGAGAACTCGTTGGGGCCGCCGATCTGGGTGGAGAGGTACAGCAGCTGGGCGTAGAACTCCACGGCCTCCATCTTGTGGTAGGCGGCCAGCAGGGAGTCGGAGTAGCTCAGAGCGCCGTGGTTCTCCAGCAGGACGGCATCGAAGTAGGGCAGGTACTCCTCCACGGCATCAGGGATCTCGTCGGTGGAGGGGCGGCCGTACTTGGCCAGGGGCACGCAGCCCAGAGCGATGACGGCCTCGGGCATGATGGGCTTGGTCAGGGGCTTGCCGGCGATGGCGTAGGCGGTGGCGTACATGGGGTGGGCGTGGACGACGCTCTTGACGTCGGGGCGCTTCTCATATACACGCATGTGCATCTTGATCTCGGAAGAGGGCTTGAAGCCGGGGTTGGCCTCGATGACCTCGCCCTTCTCGTTGACCTTGCAGATGAACTCAGGGGTCATGAAGCCCTTGGACACGCCGGTGGGGGTGCACAGGAACTCGTGGTCGTTCAGCTTGACGGAGATGTTGCCGTCGTTGGAGGCCACCATGCCCCGGTCGTAGATACGCTTGCCGATCTCGCAGATTTCTTTCTTGATTGCAAACTCGTTTACCATATCTTTTTCCTCCTGTGAAATAGTTTGTGGTGGAATGGGATCAGAGAGCTTCGTTGGGCTCCCCGTCGCTGTTGAGATAATCAATCAGCTCTTCCAGACCGATGCCCTCCCGTGCGCTGACCCGAAAGATCTTTTTGCAGCCTGCCAGCCGCAGCCAGCGCTCTGCCTGATCGGGGTCTCCGTCGGAGCGGTCGATCTTGGTGACGATGCCGATGACTTCACGATTGGTGGAGGCGGTGATGCCGGGAGAGTAGATGGAGTACTGCTCCGTGGAGGAGAGCAGCAGCCCCACCACATCCGCCTCGTAAGCGTACAGGGCCAGAGCACGGCCAAGCTGTCTGCTTTCGGCATACTCGCCGGGGGTGTCGATGATCTGGTCGTAGTGGTAGATATACTGGGTCTTGTGGTAGTGGATGTTCTCACCACGCAGCGCCTGCTTGAGGGTAGTCTTTCCGCATTCGCTGCGTCCCATGAAAATGATCTTTCTCATGTCTTGGTGATCTGGCACACCACATAGCCCAGCTTGTCCCGGCAGTAGCTGCACAGCGCTTCCATGGCCGACTCCACCTGGGACACCGTGCCGGTGAAGATGAGCGTGCCGCTGAAGCGATCCACAAAGCTCAGATCCACGCCGGACGACTTGATGGCGATGTCGGCGCAGATGATGGTGGTCTCACTGGGGCAGACCGTCACAATGCCGATGGCTGCGTGGGCGTAATCCACCTTGGGGTCAAGGCCCAGCTTGCGGTAGATCACGCTGTCGGGGCTGGCGATGATGTGGGCCAGCGTAAGCTGCTTGCCGGGTACGGTCTCCTGCACCAGGCGCATCTTATTTTGTACGGACAGTACGTCTTCCATGGCATCAACCTCCTATCTGTACTTCAAGATTTGACACACGCTGCGCCGTCTCACGGAGAATCTTCATGTGCTCGCCGGTCAGCAGCGGAACGTCTTTCATGGTGTATTCCCGTCCAAGTCCCCAGTACTTGTCCTGTCCCAGCCGGTGGTAGGGCAGCAGGTGCAGCTTCTTCACACCCGGCAGGGTGGCGGCGAAGGAGGCGATGGATGCGATCTCCTCCGGCGTTTCGTTAAAGGTGGGGATGACGGGCACCCGAATGATGAGCTCGGTCTTGCCGGAGGCGGCAATCTTCCTGGCGTTTTCCAGCATCAGCTCGTTGGAGCGGCCTGTAAACAGCCGGTGCTTCTCCGGGTTGGTGTGCTTGATGTCCATGAGATATTGGTCAAGGTAGGGCAGGATGCTCTCGATGACCTCCCATTTGGCGCAGCCCATGCTCTCCAGAGCGGTGGTCAGCCCCCGCTCCTTGGCCTCGCTGAGCAGCGCACGGGCAAATTCCGGCTGGCACAGGCTCTCGCCGCCGGAGAGGGTCAGCCCTCCACGGGAGCGGCGGTAGAAGGAGCGGTCACGCTCCACAATGTCCAGCACCTCGCTCACCGTCACGTCACGGCCGATGGTCTTCACCGTACCGTCCAGCAGCTTCATCTGCTGGATGTCGTAGGACTGGGACTCCGGGTTGCAGCACCAGCGGCAGCGGAGCACACACCCCTTGAGGAACACGATGGTGCGGATGCCGGAGCCGTCGTGTACGCTGTAACGCTGGATGTCAAAAATGCGGCCTTTGACTGCGCCTGCGTCTGCGCTCATCCGCCCCACCCCTGTTCGGTGCGGGCGATGATGTCGTCCTGCAGGGATTTGGAGAGGGTGTTCCACAGGGCGCTGTAACCGGCCACACGCACCACCAGATGCTGGTAGCGCTCGGGGTGGGCCTGGGCGTCCAGCAGGGTCTCACGGGAGACCACGTTGAACTGGATGTGCATACCCTTGCGGTCGAAGTAGCCCCGAATGAGGGCGGTGAAGGTCTCCAGACCGGAGCGGCCCTCCAGCGCAGAGGGGTGGAACTTCTGGTTGTACAGCGTGCCGTTGGAGGCCACCAGATGATCCAGCTTGGCCACCGACAGGGCGGCGGCGGTGGGGCCGTTGGCGTCTCGTCCCTGTGCGGGGGACACACCGTCGGCCACGGGGGTGCCCGCCAGTCTGCCGTCCGGCGTGGCACCGGTCTGCCGGCCGAGGGGTACGTTGGCGGACACGGGGTACAGGCCTGCCTGATACTGCCCGCCACGGGGGTTGCGGTAGTTCTCCAGCGGCTTGGCATAGGAGTTGCCCACCTCACGGGCGAGCTGATCCACCTCGTCAATGTCGTTGCCGAACTTGGGCAGGGCGTTGATGTCGTCCAGCATCTGCTGGTAGAAAGCCTGCTGTTCGGGGGAGATGCCGCCGTTCAGAGTGGTGGCAAGGATGGCGGCGATGTCGTTCTCGGTGACCTCCACCCCGCTGTCCTTCATGTTCTGCACCACCAGCAGGGTGAGCTCGGCGGCGGCATCGGCGGTAAGACCCTGACCGAAGTTGGCGGCCATGGCCCGCTTGAAGTCGCCCAGGGTGTACTTCTTCTGGCGGAACACCAGCTCACGGATGGCGTACAGGCCGTCGGCGTTGTTGGCAATGCCAAAGCCCTGAGGGCCGGTGAAGTTATAGTGGCAGCCGCCCTCCTGCACGGAGCGGCCGTTGTCCATACAGTCGTCCACCATGCTGCTCAGGAAGGGCAGCGGGCAGCGGACGGCGTGGGCGGTGTCGATGGCATTGTCGGCGTTGACCAGCAGCTCGATCTGATACTCCTGCTGCTTCCTGTAGGCATCAAACACCTGCTCGAAGGTGGTGAAGCTCTCCACATCGCCGGTGCGGGGGCCGATCTGCACCCCCTTGTCCATGCCGTTGGTAAAGACCAACTCCATGGGGCGGCACATATTGAAGAAGGCCGCATCGTGCCAGCCATCGGTCTTGCCCGCCTTCTGGGGCTCCACGCAGCCGATGATGCAGTAGTCACGGGCATCCTGCAGGGGCAGGCCACGGTTGAGCAGGGCGGGGATGATGACCTCGTCATTGTAGTAGGCGGGGTGGCCCACGCCGGTGCGGGTGAGCTCGGCAGCCTTGATCATCAGGGCGTGGGGGGTACCGTTCCACACACGGATGCACAGGGAGGGTGCGGGGAGCTGCACATGGATGTCAGCCTCCAGACACATGGCGGACAGGTCGTTGGTGGCGTCCTCCCCCTCCTCGTTCTGACCGCCCACGATGAGGTTCTGGAACAGGGAGTAACCGGCAAAGCCCTCGGCGGACACCGCATCACGGCACTTGTTCAGGTCGTTGAACTTGACCCAGATGCAGTCCAGCAGCTCCTGAGCGAACTCTCTGGTGATCTTGCCCTCGTCCAGATCTTTCTTGAAGTAGGGGTACATATACTGGTCGAAGCGGCCGGGGCTGATGGAGTGGCCGCTGGACTCGGTCTGGATGAGCATCTGCACGAACCAGAAGGACTGGCACGCCTCGTAGAAGGAGGTGGCTCCCTTGGCGGGCACCCGGCGGCAGTTGCGGGCGATCTGCTCCAGCTCGGCACGGCGGACAGGATCCTTGCAGGCGGCGGCTTCCTTCTCGGCCAGCTCGGCATAACGGCGGCCGTATGTACAGGCGGCATCGCAGCTTCGGATCACAGACTGGAGGAAGGCGGAACGCTGGGGATAGTCGCCGTCACCGGGGCGGCACTGGGCCAGCTTGTCCTCCGCCTTGCGGCGGATGCCCTCGTAGCCGATGGCCAGCACCTCGTCGTACTTGACGCAGATGTGGCCGATGCCGTTGTAGAAGTAGTTGCCGGGGGTGAAGATGTTGTGCTCCATGGAGCGTTTGGCCTCCGGCGCCATGTAGGCGGTGGCCAGCTCGCTGGTGGTCTTGCCCTTCCAGTAGGGGTGGAGCTGACGGAGATCCTGCTTGGTCTGCTCCGCAATGTAGAAGGGGTCGGCCGAGCGCTTCTCCACCGTGTCAAACTCCGCCTCCAGCCACTCGTAGGAGTACTCCGGGAAGGTCTGGCAGCCACGGGGGGCAAGGGTATTGCTGCCCACGATGAGCTCCTCAGGACGGATGATGATGGGCAGCTCACGGCAAATGGCCTCGAAGCACTTGGCACGGCGCACAATGATGGGCTCACCCTCGGTGGCCTGATAGGAAGCCGTGACGATCTTGGCACGGGCCGATTCGATCTCCGGCAGCTTGGCATACAGATGCTGGATCAGGCGGGGAATACGCTCTGATTTAGGGACAGAGCCACAAAAGAAAGTTTCCATAGACCAACCTCTTTTCTGGTGAACTGATAATTCTCTGCCCCCATTATACACGCAAACGGAAGGAAGTCAATACAAAACCAACAAAAACAAAAGAAAATCCAACATTTTTTGTCGGGCTACATCCAGCCCATGCGGGCACATCCCACCAAAAACAAACAGTAAGTCTGTTTGAAACAAAAACAAAACCAAGGGCCGGTCGTGTGACCGGCCCTTGGCGTCGATGACTGATATGTATTTTTTAAGGTAGAACACGCCCAAATCTGCATCCTTCGCCCTAAATCCTGCACTCATCCCGGTATTGTGCCGGAGTTGCCCCATACCGTTGGGCAAAGCCCCGATAGAACCAGCTCAGGTTGCTGTATCCCACCGCCGCCGCAATATCGCTGACGGGCAGGTCGGTCTGGCGCAGGAGGGTGGCAGCCCGGAGCAGCCGGGTGGTCTGCACCAGCTCCCGAAAGGTGCAGCCGGTGGCCGCCTTGATGCGGCGGCTCAGGTGGTACACCTCCACCCCCTCCCGCTCGGCCAGCTCGGCCAGGGAGGCGTTGCGGTAGTCAGTCTCCACATATTGCAGCGCCCGCAGCACCAGCGCCCGCCCCTCGTCGCCGTCACCGGCGGGGCTGCGTCCGTCCGCCATCAGCTCCCGAAACAGCAGCGCCATGGTGGCCCGCTCCAGCTCCAGCCGCTCCGGCCGCTCCTCCAGCAGGGACCAGATGAGCGTCTCCATCAAATTCTGGATGGGCAGGCTGTCCGCCACATCGTACATCAGCCACGCAGGCTGGCGGGAGGCCCGCAGCAC
>JAZNQA010000042.1:0-9096 GCA_045589915.1 Candidatus Enterenecus sp. | reverse complement strand
AAACACCCCCTGGAACATCCGGTGGTATCTCCGCCGCACCTTTGCCGTCAGGCTGGGGTTGTCCTCCATGGTGAAATGGAGGTAGAGGGCGTTCTTCTCCTCTGCGGCGCAGATCCACTCCTTGTAAAACCAATGCTCCGGCCCCGCCGGATTGCAGGAAAACCACAGCTTACTCCCCGCCTCCGAGCATCGGGCACAGGCCTGCTCCACAAAGGAGCGGGGCATCAGCACCACCTCGTCCAGCAGCACCCCCGCCAGCGTCACGCCTTGAATCAAGGAATAGCTGCCCTCATTGCGCCCGCCGTAGAGGAAGAAGGTATTCTCCCGCATCCCCAGCCGCACCACCACCTGATTACGGCTGAGCCGCTCCTCCACTTCAAACCCCAGCTGCCGCAGGATGGGCAGCACCGGCATGAGCAGGTTGCGCCGCACCCCGTTCAGGGTGGAGGCGCACAGTCCGAACTGCCGCCCCCGATGGCAGGTCATGGCCCACAGGAAGAAGGCCAGCCCCATGGCAAAGGTCTTGCCGGAGCGCACCGCACCGTCGCAGATGACGGCGTCCTGCTCCCCCTGCCACCAGGAGAACAGCGTGCGCTGTCTGGGTGAAAATCGGGGCAGCGTCACGCCTCCTCACCCTTCCTCATGCTGGCCAAAAAGTCATCCAGCCGCTTCTCATCCTCCCGCTGGTGCAGCTTATCCAGCAGCTCCAGCACCTGCAGGCGATTCACCAGCTTCACCTCCACCGCTCCGTTTCCGCTGCGCTTCAGCTCCACCAGTCCCCGCAGATCCAGCCCGTCGATCTTGTCGATGTCCTCCTCGGTGAGGTAGGCCAGCTTCACCACGTCATTGCTCTTGCTGTTGGCTAACTTTCGCAGCTCATTCACGATTTTTTGCCGCTTCATGCTCCACGCTCCCTCCGCACCCCTCCCCGCACACGCCGTTTTGTTGCCCGTTTCGGTGCAACGCAGAAAATAAAAAAGAGCGAAATGCCGCACTCACGCAGCATTTCGCTCTTGTTCGTTTCATTATTTATGGTATCCGGAGCCTTCCTGGATCTTGAACGCCCGATAGATCTGCTCCAGCAGCATCACCCTCGCCAGATGGTGGGGGAAGGTCATGGGGGACATGGACAGCCTGAGCCACGCCAGCTCCTTGATGGACGGATGCAGCCCGTAGGAGCCCCCCACCACGAACACCAGGTGCTTGGCGCTGGACTGGGTCCAGTCTGCCACCAGCCGTGCCAGCTCCTCGCTGGAGCGGGGCTTGCCCTCCACGCACATGGCCACCACGCTGGCGCTGGGCGGGAGCTTGGCACGGATGGCCTCCGCCTCTTTGGCCAGCGCCCCGTCGATCTCCCCTTGGGTGGGGTTCTGGGGGAGCCGCTGCTCGGGCAGCTCCACCACCGTCAGCTTGCAATAGCCCGCCAACCGCTTCACATACTCGGCGGCCGCCTCGATATAGAACTTTTCCTTCATCTTGCCCACGCAGATGACCGATACGTTCACCATGCCCTCACACCTCCAGCCAGCCGGAGCTGGTATCCCTGGGCGCCGGGGTGAGCAACGCATCGGCCCCCACCCGTGCCCCCACCGCTTCCAGCCCCCGTCGGGCCGCCTCCAGCGCCACGGCGGGCAGATTGTTCTCCTTGGACAGGTGGGCCAGAACCACTTGGCGGGTGCCCTGTTCCACCGCCCATCCGGCCAGCTCGGCCCCCGCCTCGTTGGACAGGTGCCCTCGCTGGCCCAAAATGCGCTCCTTCAGGTAGGGAGGATAGCTCCCCGCCCGCAGCATTTCCAAATCATAATTAAACTCTCCGATGAGCAGGTCGGCCCCCCGCACCCCCTCCAGCACCGTGCGGTCAGCCACCCCTGTGTCGGTACACAGGGCCAGCTTCCGCTTCCCGTCGGTGACGGTGTACCCCACGGGGCAGACGCAGTCGTGACTGGTGGAAAAGCTGCCCACCATCAGATCGCCCAGCATAAAACGGTCGCCGGGGTCAAACACCCGAAACCGCTCCTCCAGTCCCGCCGTGCGGTAGCAGATGTGCCGTGCGGTGGGCTCGGTGGTGTAGAGCTCTGTATTGAACTGCTTGCACAGCACGGGCAGACCGCTGATGTGGTCGCTGTGCTCATGGGTGATGAGCACGGCGGACAGCTCCCCCGCCTCGATCCCCAGCTCCCGCAGACCGCATACAATGCGTCGGGCGGAAATGCCCGCATCTATGAGAATATGTACCCGTCCGTCGGACACCACAGCGCAGTTGCCCGACGAGCCGCTGGCCAGCGTGGCCACCTTCAGCATACTGATTTCCTCCCGCAAAAAAGGGGACGGCACAGCCGCCCCCTTCCTGTTCTCTGTTGATTGCTGTCCGTCAGCCTGCGGCGCCCACTTTTTCCTCCGGGTCGGGCACTTCCTCCACCCAGATGTCGGCCCCGATGCCGGCCAGCTTCTCGATGATGGCCTCGTAGCCACGCTCGATATACTTCACGTTGGACACCTCGCTGATCCCCTCCGCCGCCAGACCGGCGATGATCATCGCCGCACCTGCCCGCAGGTCGCAGGCCTCCATGCGTGCGCCGGTGAGCTGCGCCACGCCCTCGATGATGGCCACACGGCCATCCACCTGAATCTGTGCGCCCAGACGGCGGAACTCCTCCGTATAGCGATAGCGGCTGTCCCACACGCCCTCGGTGAGCACGCTGGTGCCCTCCGCCAGACAGAGCACGGCGGCGATCTGGGGCTGCATATCGGTGGGGAAGCCGGGATAGGGCATGGTCTTGACGTTGGTGCGCTGCAAGGGAGCGTTGCGGCGGACGATGAGGCTGTCGCCGTCCTCCTCCACCTGCACACCCATCTCCACCAGCTTGGCGGTGATGCACTCCATGTGCTTGGGGATGACGTTGCACACCCGCACCTCGCCGCCGGTGGCTGCCACCGCCGCCATATAGGTACCCGCCTCGATCTGGTCGGGGATGATAGCATAGGTGCCGCCGTGGAGCTGCTCCACGCCTCGCACACGGATGGTGTCGGTGCCTGCGCCCTTGATGTCGGCACCCATGGAGTTGAGGAAGTTGGCCAGATCCACGATGTGGGGCTCCTTGGCCGCATTTTCGATGGTGGTCACGCCGTCAGCCAGCGCAGCGGCCATCATAATATTCATGGTAGCACCCACGGACACCACATCCAGATAGACGTTGGCGCCCTTCATGCGTCCGCCCTCTGCCCTGGCGCAGATGAAGTCCCCCACACGGATGTCCGCACCCATGGCCGCAAAGCCCTTGATGTGCTGGTCGATGGGGCGCACGCTGCCGAAATTGCAGCCGCCGGGCATGGACACCTCCGCCTCACCAAACCGGCCCAGCAGAGCGCCGATGAGGTAGTAGGAGGCACGGATCTTATGGGTCAGATCCTGGGGCACATGGGTGGTGCGGATGTGGGTGCAGTCCACCTCCACATCGCTCTTGGTCAGGAAGCGCACCTTCGCACCCAGCTGCTCCAGGATCTTCAGCAGGGCGGTGACGTCGCTGATCTGGGGGATATTCTGGATGCGGCACACACCCTCCACCAGCAGGGCGGCGGGGATGATGCCCACGGCGGCGTTCTTTGCGCCGCTGATCTCAACTTTACCATAAAGCGGTCTCCCGCCACGAATCACATACTTTTTCACAGCTGCACCTCTACTCCCGGCATGGCCGGTTTGCTGTCATCCCCGATGGATGAAATATCGTTTGTATCCCTTTCACCCGCAGGCGGAGGGGCAAAATTTTGCGCCAAACACGCAAAATGACATACCAACGCAGTTTATTGCGTTTATAGTATAGCACCGTGGCGAAATAAACGCAACCAAAAACCAAAAAATTTCTATCTTCTGTTCCCTCATCCAATCTTCCCCAAATCCCCCTTTTTCTATCCCCGTCCCCACCCCGCAATTGTGAATTTTCTGCGAACTGCCTTGCAATTTCCAATCAATCGTATTATAGTATGTTTAGCACTCGCCGTCAAAGAGTGCTAAATGCTGTTTATAAAAAAATTTATGATATACGAGGTGTACCCAACCATGGCAAAAAAGCAATTCAAAGCGGAATCCAAGCGCCTGATGGATCTGATGATCAACTCCATCTACACCCACAAAGAGATTTTCCTCCGTGAGATTATCTCCAACGCCAGCGATGCCTGCGACAAGCTGGCCTACCTCTCCCTCACCGACGACTCGGTGCAGGTGAAACGGGGCGATCTGCGCATCGCCGTCACCGTGGACAAGGATGCCCGCAACATCACCGTGTCGGACAACGGCATTGGCATGACCGCCGAGGAACTGGAAAAGAATCTGGGCACCATCGCCAAGAGCGGCTCCCTCCAGTTCAAGCAGGAGATGGACAAGGAGAAGGACGTGGACATCATCGGCCAGTTCGGCGTGGGCTTCTACTCCGCCTTCATGGTGGCCGACAAGGTCACCGTCCTCACCCGCCGCCACGGCGAGGATACCGCCCACTGCTGGCAGTCCGAGGGAGCCGACGGCTATACCATCACCGACTGTGACAAGCTCACCTCCGGCACCGATGTCATCATGCACGTCAAGGAGGACACCGAGGAGGAGAACTACTCCGAGTATCTGGACTCCCGCCGCCTACAGGAGCTGGTGAAGAAGTATTCCGACTACATCCGCCACCCCATCCGCATGATGGTGGAGGACTACCGCATGAAGGACAAGCCCGCCGACGCCGGCGAGGACTACAAACCTGAGTGGGAGACCGTGGTGGAGGAGCAGACGGTGAACTCCATGGTGCCCCTGTGGCAGCGCCCCCGCTCCAAGGTGGAGCAGGAGGAATACGACCGCTTCTATCAGGAGAAGTTCGGTGACTGGCAGCCCCCTCTGGCCACCGTCACCACCTCCTCCGAGGGCACCGTCACCTTCAAGGCCATGCTCTTCGTCCCCTCCGCCACCCCCTTCGATTTCTACACCCGTGAGTACGAAAAGGGCCTTCAGCTCTACTCCTCCGGCGTGCTCATCATGGACAAGTGTGCAGACCTGCTGCCCGACTGTTTCCGCTTTGTCAAGGGCGTGGTGGACTCCCCCGACTTCTCCCTGAACATCTCCCGTGAGATGCTCCAGCACACCCGCCAGCTCAAGGTCATCGCCAATGCGCTGGAAAAGAAGATCAAGAACGAGCTGGCCAGGCTGCTCAAGGACGATCGGGAGAAGTACGAGCAGTTCTGGGCCGCCTTTGGCCGTCAGCTCAAGTTCTCCGTGGTGGACGGCTACGGCGCCAAGAAGGAGCTGCTGCGTGACCTGCTGCTGTTCACCTCCTCCGCCGAGGGCAAGCTCACCACCCTGTCCGAGTATGTGGAGCGCATGGCGGAGGATCAGCCCTACCTCTACTACGTCTGCGCCGACTCCGCCGATCAGGCCGTCCGTCTGCCCCAGGCCGAGCGTGTGGCCGACAAGGGCTACGAGATCCTCTGCCTCACCGACGAGGTGGACGAGTTCGTGATGCAGGCTCTGGCCGAGGTGGAGGGCAAGCAGCTCAAGTCCGTGTCCGACCCCGACGCCCTCCCCGAAAGCGACGAGGAAAAGGCGGCGCAGGACAAGCAGAGCGAGGAAGCCAAGCCCGTGCTGGACTTCGTGAAGGAGACTCTGGGCGATCTGGTGCACGAGGTGCGCCTCTCCCGCATCCTCAAGTCCGCCCCCGTCTGCATGACCGCCGACGGCCCCATGACGCTGGAAATGGAGAAGTATTTCAGCAAGCTGGACGGCAATCAGGGCATGAAGGCCCAGCGTGTGCTGGAGCTCAACGCCCAGTCCGCCCCCTTCGCCGCCCTCCAGTCCGCCCTGAACAGCGGCGACACCGACAAGGCTGCCAAGTACGCCAAAATTCTGTACCATCAAGCCCTTCTCATCGCCGGTCTCCCCATCGACGACCCCGCCGCCTACACCGAGCTGGTCTGCTCCCTCATGGGGTAATGATGACCTTGTAGGGGGCGGATGAGGGAACAAAAAGCCTCCCCTTGAGGGGAGGTGCCCCCGAAGGGGGCGGAGAGGTGAACGCTGCCCCGTAGGGCCCGATGCCCTCATCGGGCCGAACCGCCCACCGGAATGTCTTGACAAATCCCCCCGTTTCCCCTATACTGGATAGCTGTAAAAGGCTTGGAAGGGAAGGAGTACACGCCTCCCAGGGTTCAGAGAGTCGCCGGTCGGTGCAAGGCGTCCCCTGTCAGCGTGGAAGGTCGTCCCGGAGCTTCGTCTCTGAACCCCAGTAGGAGGCGATGGGTTCTCCCATTACAGAGAAAATGAGTGTCCTCCCTGCGAGGAAATTCAGGTGGTACCGCGGTTTTACAAATCGCCCTGAGCAAGATTGCTCGGGGCGATTTTTTGCATCTTCGCCCCGAAAAGGAGTGTTGCACCAATGAAGAAAGAACTGTCCAAGGTCTACGAACCTCAGGAGGTGGAGTCCCGCATTTACGAGATGTGGGAGCAAAACGGCTGCTTCCAGGGTCACCGTGACCCCGACAAGAAGCCCTTTACCATCGTCATGCCGCCCCCCAACGTCACCGGCCAGCTCCACATGGGTCACGCCATGGACTGCACCCTGCAGGACATCCTCATCCGCTTCAAGCGGATGCAGGGCTACGCCGCCCTGTGGGTGCCCGGCACCGACCACGCCGGCATCGCCACCCAGATCAAGGTGGAGGAGGAGCTGCGCACCAAGGAGGGTCTCACCCGCCACGATCTGGGCCGTGAGAAATTTCTGGAGCGTGTCTGGGAGTGGAAAAAGCTGTACGGCGACCGCATCGTCCAGCAGCAGAAGAAGATGGGCGCCTCCTGCGACTGGGACCGTGCCCGCTTCACCATGGACGAGGGCTGCTCCAAGGCCGTACGTGAGGTGTTCGTCTCCCTCTACGAAAAGGGGCTCATCTACAAGGGCTCCCGCATCGTCAACTGGTGTCCCCACTGCGTCACCGCCCTGTCCGATGCCGAGGTGGAGTACAAGGACAAGCCGGGCAACCTGTGGCACCTGAAGTACCCCATCGTGGGCGAGCCGGGCCGCTACGTCATCGTGGCCACCACCCGTCCCGAAACCATGCTGGGCGACTCCGGCGTGGCCGTCAACCCCAATGACGAGCGGTACAGGGACATCGTGGGCAAGAAGTGCCTGCTCCCCCTCATGGATCGTGAGATCCCCATCGTGGCCGACGAGTACGTGGATCTGGAATTCGGCACCGGCTGCGTGAAGATGACCCCCGCCCACGACCCCAACGACTTCGAGGTGGGTCTGCGCCACAATCTGGAGACCATCCGTGTGCTGGACGACCACGGCGTGGTCAACGAGAAGGGCGGCAGGTACTGCGGCATGGATCGTTACGCCGCCCGCAAGGCCATCATCGCCGATCTGGACGAGCTGGGTCTGCTGGAGAAGATCGAGGAGCACCAGCACAACGTGGGCACCTGCTACCGCTGCGGCACCGACGTGGAGCCCATCGTGTCCGCCCAGTGGTTCGTCAAGATGGCTCCCTTGGCAGAGGAGGCTCTCCGTGTGGTCAACGAGGGAGAGACCCGCTTCGTCCCCGACCGTTTCTCCAAGACCTACACCAACTGGATGGAGAACGTCCACGACTGGTGCATCTCCCGCCAGCTCTGGTGGGGCCACCAGATCCCCGTGTGGTACTGCGCCGACTGCGGCCACATGACCGTCAGTCGGGAGGACGCCACCGAGTGCGAGCACTGCCGCAGCAAGAATATCCAGCGTGACCCCGACGTGCTGGACACCTGGTTCTCCTCCGCCCTGTGGCCCTTCTCCACTCTGGGCTGGCCGGATATGGACAGCGAGGATCTCAAGTACTTCTACCCCACCGACGTGCTGGTCACCGGCTACGACATCATCTTCTTCTGGGTGGCCCGCATGATCTTCTCCGGCTGCGAGCACATGAAGCAGACTCCCTTCCACACCGTGTTCATCCACGGTCTGGTGCGTGACGACAAGGGGCGCAAGATGTCCAAGTCTCTGGGCAACGGCATCGACCCGCTGGAGATGGCCGACAAGTTCGGCGCCGACGCTCTGCGCTTCAACCTCATCACCGGCAACAGCCCCGGCAATGATATGCGCTTCTATGTGGAGAAGTGCGAGGCCATGCGCAACTTCGCCAACAAGATCTGGAACGCCAGCCGTTTCGTCATGATGAACCTGACCATCGACCGGTGCGCCCTCCCCGCCGATCTGGAGGGAGAGGACAAGTGGATCCTGTCCAAGCTCAACCGCCTGGTCCGTGAAGTCACCGAGAACATGGAAGCCTACGAGCTGGGCGTGGCCTCCGCCAAGGTGTACGACTTCATCTGGAGCGACTTCTGCGACTGGTATATCGAGCTGACCAAGGCCCGCCTGCAGGGGGACAACGAGGCCGCCAAGGTGCAGGCCCAGCAGGTGCTGGTGTACGTCCTCACCGAGACCCTCAAGCTGCTCCACCCCTTCATGCCCTTCCTCACCGAGGAGATCTGGCAGGCCCTCCCCCACGAGGGCGACTTCCTGATGCTCCAGAAGTGGCCTGAGTACAGCGATGCGCTGGACTTCGCCGCCGCTGAAGAAGCCATGGAATCTGTCATGGATGTCATCCGTGTCATCCGCTCCCGCCGTGCCGAGATGAACGTGCCCCCCTCCAGGAAGGCGGCCCTCACCATCGTCACCCCCAAGGCCGAGGTGTTCGCCTCCGGCCGTGGCTTCCTCACCCGTCTGGCCTACGCCTCCTCCATTGAGATCGCCCAGTCCGAGCCCACCGACACCGCCGGCATGGTGGTGGACGTGACCCACGATGCCAAGGTGTATATGCCTCTGGCCGAGCTGGTGGACATCGAGAAGGAAAAGGCCCGCCTGACCAAGGATCTGGGCAAGAAGCAGGGCGAGCTGAAGGGTCTGGAGGGCAAGCTGTCCAACCCCGGCTTCCTTGCCAAGGCCCCCGAAGCCGTGGTGGCCGCCGAACAGGAACGTGCCGAAAAGCTGCGAACCCTCATCGCCAAGATCGAGGATCAGCTCTCCGCCATGGCCTAAAATTACACCCAAACCGCCCCGTGGGAGGGGGCGACCGGCGGGTTTTTCCAAGAAAAAA
>JAZNQA010000041.1:0-4245 GCA_045589915.1 Candidatus Enterenecus sp. | reverse complement strand
CGCCGCTACGGCCGTGTCATCCTCATCGAGGGGGACAGGGTGGTGCTCCAGGTGTTCGAGGGCACCCGTGGCATCTCGCTGGAAAATACCCGCACCCACTTCACCGGCAAGCCCATGGACATCGCCCTGTCCAAGGAGATGCTGGGCCGTGTGTTTGACGGTGCGGGCCGTCCCATCGACGGTTTGGGTGAGCTCTACCCCGACGAGCGGCGCAACATCAACGGCTCCGCCATCAACCCCATCAGCCGCCAGTACCCCCGAAGCTGCATCTACACCGGCATCTCCGCCATCGACGGCACCTCTACCCTCATCCGTGGCCAGAAGCTGCCCATCTTCTCCGGCGCAGGCATGGCCCACAACGAGCTGGCCGCCCAGATGGTGCGGCAGGCCCACGTGGCAGGTGACGACGGGGAGTTCGCCATCGTGTTTGCCGCCATGGGCGTGAAAAACGACGTGGCTGAGTTCTTCCGCCGCAACTTTGAGGAGGCAGGCGCCCTCCAGCGGGTGGTCATGTTTCTGAACCTGGCCTCCGATCCCATTATCGAGCGCATCCTCACCCCCCGTTGTGCCCTTACCGCCGCCGAGTATCTGGCCTTTACCCACGGCTACCATGTGCTGGTGGTCATGACCGATATGACCTCTTATTGCGAGGCGGTGCGTGAGTTCTCCTCCTCCAAGGGTGAGATCCCCTCCCGTAAGGGCTTCCCCGCCTACCTGTACTCCGATCTGGCCTCCCTGTACGAGCGGGCGGGTATGCTGGTGGGCAAGAAGGGCTCTGTCACTCAGGTGCCCATCCTCACCATGCCCAATGACGACATCACCCACCCCATCCCCGACCTGACCGGCTACATCACCGAGGGTCAGATCGTGCTGGACCGCAACATGGATCAGTCGGGGGTCTATCCCCCCATCAACATCCTGTCCTCCCTGTCCCGTCTGATGAAGGACGGCATCGGCGAGGGCTTCACCCGTGCCGACCATCCCGGCCTGTCCAACCAGCTCTTCGCATCCTACTCCAAGGTGCAGGATGCCCGCAGTCTGGCCTCGGTCATCGGTGAGGATGAGCTGTCTGCGCTGGATAAGCAGTATCTGCGGTTCGGCCGTGCCTTCGAGCAGTACTTTGTCCGTCAGGGTCAGCAGGAGGATCGCACCCTGGATCAGACGGTGGAGCTGGGCTGGGCGCTGCTGTCCATCCTGCCCCGTGGCGAGCTGGATCGTGTGTCCGACAAGGAACTGGACGCCCACTACAAGGAAGGCGCATTTGAGACCCTGGGCGAGATCTGATATGAGAAACGGAGGTGGTCATCGTGGCTGCCATACTACCCACAAAAGGAAACCTGATGGCCGCCAAGCGGTCACGTGCGCTGGCTCAGACGGGCTATGAGCTCATGGATCGCAAACGCAACATTCTGGTGCGTGAGATGATGGCCCTCATGGAGGATGCCGCCGCCATCCAGCGGGAGATCGATCAGGTCTTTCAGTCCGCCTACGCTGCGCTGGCCCGTGCCAACATCGAGCTGGGTCTGTGCGACCGCATTGCCGAGGGCGTGGAGCCGGACAACAGTCTGGATATCCGTTGGCGCTCCGTTATGGGCGTGGAGCTGCCCCATATCCCCGACAATTCGCCCCCGCCCCGTCCGGACTACGGCTTTGGCTTCACCTCTCCGGCCTTTGACCAGGCGTATATCCGCTTTGCCGAGGTGAAAGACCTCACCCGCCGCATGGCGGAGGTGGAGACCTCCATCTACCGCCTGGCCGCCGCCATCAAAAAGTCCCAAAAGCGGGCTAACGCCCTGAAAAACATCGTCATTCCCGACTTTGACCGCACCATCCGTGTCATCACCGAGGCGCTGGAGGAAAAGGAACGGGAAGAATTCGTCCGCCTGAAAGTCATCAAAAGGCAGAACGAAGGATAAAAGAAAGGCTCACGCCAGTCGGCGTGAGCCTTTTTTGCTGCAAATCGGAAGGGACGGGTGTGATTCCGCCACGGGCGGAAACAAATGATACAGAGCTTGTGCCGACGATGTAGGGGCCGCATACCTGAGCGGCCCGTTTCACACCTCTCCGCCCCTTCGGGGCACCTCCCCTCAAGGGGAGGCTTTGGGGTCGTCGAGACGCCGACCCCTACGGCACATCTTTCGGTTTGTTCGTAGGGGCGGGACACTGGCCCGCCCGCAAAGCCCTCATCCGTCACCGCCTGCGGCGGTGCCACCTTCCCCCAGGGGAAGGCTTTGGGTCGTCGAGACGCCGACCCCTACGAACCGTTTTGCGGGTCTGCCGTAGGGGAGGCTCCCAGAGCCGCCCGTTTCACACCTCGTCGCTGTTTGGCACAATGAGGGCAACGGGCCTTACGCAAAGGGTTCTGGTTTTTGACAGGGGCGTACTTGCGTGTGCGCTCTGATTTTAGGCATAACAAACCGCCGCCCTGCGCATACTGACGGAAAGTATGTGGAAGGGGCGGTGATGGCGTTGTCCGGCTGGAAACGGGATGTGCGGATGGGGGTACTGGCGCTGGTGGTGCTGATGCTGTCCGTGGTGCCGTGGCTGTGCTTCGGCGCCGTGAGCATGGCGGGGCGTGGCGGCCGCACCGTGGCGGTGTCTGCCGACGGGATGCCCCCCTGCGTGGCCATCACCTTTGACGACGGCCCACGGCGCACCACCACCGCCGCCCTGCTGGACGGGCTGGCCCAACGGGGGGTACACGCCACCTTTTTCCTCATCGGGCTCCATGTGGACGGCAATGAGGAGCTCATCCTGCGCATGGAGGCGGAGGGGCATCAGGTGGGCATCCACTCCCAGAACCACCGCATCCTCACCGGCCTGAACAGCGAAGATGTGTACCGGGAGGTGGGCGCTCTGCAGGAACGGCTGACCGCCCTGACGGGACAGACCGACTTCATGGTGCGCCCTCCCTACGGCGAGGTGGATGACACCCTGCGCAGCCGGATCGAAGCTCCCATCATCCTCTGGTCGGTGGATCCACGGGATTGGGAGGACGAAGATGTGGCCCGCCAAACCGCCGCCATTGTGGAAGCGGCCCAGGACGGGGACATCATCCTCCTGCACGACATCTACCCCTCCAGCGTGGACACCGCCCTGCAAGCGGTGGACGGACTGATGGCACGGGGCTTCCGACTGGTGACGGTGGAGGAGCTGTTCCACCTGCGGGGCATTGATCCGCAAAACGGCAAGGTCTACCGCAGACTTCCCTCCTGAGCCCACATAGTCAGCCCCGTGAGGAACTGGGTGACGGAGGGTTCGCCCACGATGCCGCACATACGGGTCACTTCCGCCCCGCAGCGCCGGAAGCAAAGCCGGATGGCGGCACGGATGGTGCTGTCCACCTGTCCGGGGGTGAGCCCGCACAGCTTGGACACATCGGGGTAGATCCACTTGGTCACCAGCGTCAGCCGATGGGGTTCCTCGATGGCCAGCGCTGCGGCGTGTACCAGACAGGTGTAGCCCTGATACACGGCACTCAGCCCTAAGGAGCGCAGCCTGTTCTCGATCTGACGGTGCATCATTGGCGGAAGTCGAACAGCTTGGACGGCTCCACGCCCAGCGCATCGCAGATGGAGAACACCACGTCCAGCGACACCGCACAGTCCGCCGTCTCAATGCGGCTCATGTGGGTGCGGCTGATCTCAATGCGCTCCGCCAAGCGCTCCTGAGATAAGCCGCTGCGCTTGCGGTACAGCGCAATGTTCAGCCCCAGATTTCGGTACTTTTCTTGATGCAATTGATCCATACTATCACCCATACATAGTTTATAGGCATGAGGCAATTAGTTGGACAACGCAAAATATTATATTTGTAACTGTACAAGTTGCAAATATGATTTATGATGAAGAAAAAGTTATGTGTTGCACCATGCGGACTGCGACTCGTCCGGCGTAGGGGGCGGCGTCTCAATGACCGCCAAAAGCCTTCCCCTCCCGGGAAGGTGGGACCGCCGCACGCGGGGGCGGGTGGGGGGGTTGCGGGGGGGCCAGTGTCCTGCCCCTTCGAACAACCCGAAAGATGCGCCGTAGGGGGCGGCGTCTCGTCGACCCCGAAGCCTCCCCTTGAGGGGAGGTGCCCCGAAGGGGCGGAGAGGTGTCAATTCGGGCGGCTCTGGGACCCGCCCCTACGGCGCAGCCGCACCCCGTAGGGCAAGGGCTCTGCCCTTGCCGTGTTTGCGGGCCGATGAGGGCATCGGCCCCTACGAAGCATGCCACAAATTTGCCGTAGGGGCGCACCTGTGTG
>JAZNQA010000040.1:0-5699 GCA_045589915.1 Candidatus Enterenecus sp. | reverse complement strand
GGGTGAGGGCGATTCCGCCGTCGACGCTCAGGTGATGGCCCGTTACGAGGCCAAGAAGGCCAAGAACTTCGCCGAGGCCGACCGCATCCGTGACGAGCTGAAAGCCCAGGGCATCGAGATCACCGACGTGCCCGGCGGCGCGGTGTGGAAGAGGATATAATAGTAAAAAAGGTGCTGAGAACTGGATTCTCAGCACCTTTTTTACATTGGTGGTTGATTAAAGAAAACGCCGTCGTTTTTACCTGATAGATAGTTCATTCGGTTCAGGTAGTGTATTTCTTTATGCGCACGCTCAGTATAATAAGCAGACAGCGCAGAGGATTTTTGAAGCTGCACAATTTGGGCATTAAGCTCCTCTCCCTGAAGCATACTTTGCTTCTGGATAGTGTAGAGCTGCTCAGCCATATTGTGCGTAGATTTCAAAATGGTATCAACCTGTTGCTTAGATTCCTGAATGGCGGAGTATAGCATAAATTGGTTTTGTTGAATGGCGTTCAGCTTTACAATAACCTCATCCAATTGGGTAATAACACGATCCAGACGAATTTCCATTTCGAGGATATTATAGGCGCCTTCATGACCCTCTAATGTAACGCAACGACCTGCACAGATATATTCATACAAAGAACATGCCATAATCAGATTACGATACTTGGGGAAAACAATATTTTTTTTATAAATATCATTCAGTAATCGAGACGAATCCTCTATCTTTCGGTGGAGCAACATCTGCCTCTCACGCAGAATCTCTATTTTAATTTTACGCTCTTTTTTCTGCGATTCCAGTTCCCTTTTGAATCTCTCGAGCTCTTGCTCATAAATGCACATTTGTACCTGATATTCTTTGTACTTTACATTATGTTCAGCAAGCTCAATCTCATATCTTTTCCATGGTTTGCGATTAGCATACACAGTGCTGCAAATCAACAAAATCGGCGGAATTATTGAGGCAATCATCAGAATTTCAGTCACAGCCTCCGCACCATCTATTGTATTCACCAATGCACATGGAATCATGGATAGAATCCATACAATGGGGCATGCAAACAACAGCCAAAAGCTATTACCAGTCTTAACTGGTTCTCTCGGCGCTTCAGGACAGTTAGGTTTACGTGGTGCACTGAGTTGCTTCGGCATTGAGAGTGCATCAATTTCATCATCCAGACGTTTAGAAAGTTGTTTTTGCATATAGATGCTCTGCTCCATATCAACAACAATTCCTAAATACTCTTTTAATCCTACTGTGTCCATACGCTCATCCCTTTTTTGATCTCGCAAATGAAAACCAACTGCAGATTACCCCAAATCCATATTCTCTAATATATTGGGCATGAAACAAAGCTGCCCTTGTAAGTCATTTTGTTTCATGTCGATTATATCAGTAATTCTCTGGGCTGGCAAGGGAATTATCGTCAGCAGATAAACATAAAAGTGGCTGCCCGATCGGGCACCCACTTTTGCTTTCACAGAAACTTCTTCATCTCCGTGATGTTGGCTTCCTCGGTCTTGAGCAGCTTGTCGGCCAGGTCCCGGACGCGCTCGTCCTTCAGGTCGCAGTCCCGGATGGTGCGCAGGCTTTTGGTCACGCCCATGGTGGAGCCCTGGATCATCATCTCGGCAATTTTGGTGGCCGAGTGATCCATCATGGTCTTCATGGTGGACATGGCCTCGGAACCCATCTTGGCCAAGGCGCCGATGCCCTTGGGGTGTTCACCCCGGGCGTGGAGCATGGTCTCGGCGGAGTTCTGGAGCTTCTGATACTCGGAGAGCTGATTGTTCAGCGCATCCACGATGCGGGGCTCGTCGGCGTATTTCAGCACCGACTGGATGCCCTCGCAGCCCATTTCCGCAGTCTGGTAAATGTGGTTGAGCAGCTGTGCTTCGTTTAACATTGCCATCACCTCGACCGTAGTGTGCCCCAAAAGGATGGTTGAAAGCCATGGGATTTGCTGTTATAATTAGTAAAACATTTGTTTGAATGGAGCCGCTGCCATGACTGATGAAAGAACCGCTCAAGCCCCCCTGAATCAGGTAGAGGGCACCGTGTCCGCCGTCCTCTTCCGCAATGAGGAGAACGGCTACACTGTGCTGCGGCTGGACTGCCCCCAGCGGGGGGAGATCACCGTGGTGGGCTGTATGCCCGGCGTCGCTCCCGGCGAGACACTGGAGCTGGCCGGGAGCTGGGGACGCCACCCCACCTACGGTGAACAGTTCAAGGCGGACACCATCGCCCGCCATCTCCCCGTGGGGGAAAAGGCGGTGTTTGAATATCTGGCTTCCGGGGCGATAAAGGGCATCCGCATGGGACTGGCCCGACAGATCGTGGACAAATTCGGGGCGCAGACGCTGGAGATCATCGAGCACGAGCCGGAGCGGCTGGCGGAGGTACGCACCATCTCTCTCAAAAAAGCACGGGCCATCGGCGAGGCATTTCGGGAGCAGATGGGAATGCGGCGGCTGGCCCAGTTCCTGTCGGAGCATCAGCTTCCCCTCACCGCTGCCATGCCCCTGTACCGGCGGTTTGGCGATTTTGCCGCTGATGTGGTGCGGGACAATCCCTATCTGCTCACCGACCGCAGCTTTGAAATCTCCTTCGCTCAGGTGGATGCCATGGCGGTGGAGCTGGGTGTGGCGGGGGATGACCCCCAGCGGGTGGAGGCTGCCCTGCTGTTTGAGTTATATCACAACGCCGACAACGGCCATGTGTTCCTCCCCCGCAACAAGCTGCTGGATGCCACCGCCGCCCTTATCGGCGTGGAGGGGGACTGCCTTGCCGACGGGCTGGACAACCTCATCGAGCGGGTGGAGGTGGTGCAGGAGGACATTGCCGGTGTCACCGCCTGTTATCCTGCGGGGCTGTACGGGGCGGAGTGCTATGTGGCTATGCGGCTGGGGGAGATGTGTCGGGCGGAGCTGGCGCCCCCCAAGGGGCTGGACAGGCTCATTGACCGCATCCAGCGGGAGCAGGGCATCACCTACGCCGCCCAGCAGCGGCTGGCGGTGGAGCTGGCGGCATCCCGTCAGGTGATGCTCCTCACCGGCGGCCCCGGCACGGGCAAGACCACCTCCCTGCGGGGGGTGCTGGCTCTGTTTGAGCAATTGGGGCTGGAGACCGCCCTCGCCGCTCCCACCGGGCGGGCTGCCAAACGCATGGGGGAGACCTGCGGGCAGGAGGCGTACACCATCCACCGTCTGCTGGAGACAAAGCTGGATCCCCTCACCGGTCAGCTCGCCTTTACCAAGCATCAGGACGACCCTTTGGCCGCTGATGCTGTTATCGTAGATGAGACGTCCATGGTGGACATCTCCCTCATGTCTGCTCTGCTGGCCGCCCTGCGGTCGGACTGCCGGCTGGTGCTGGTGGGCGATCCAGACCAGCTCCCCTCCGTGGGGCCGGGCAACGTGCTGGATCATCTGCTGCGCAGCGGAGTGGTGCCCGCCGTGTCCCTGACGGAGATCTTCCGTCAAGCCCAGGAGAGCGCCATCGTCATGAACGCCCACGGGGTGAACCGGGGGCAGACCCCTGACCTCACCAACAAGAGCCGGGACTTTTTCTATATGGGCCGTCGGGACGCCCAGCGCACGGCAGACACCATCGTGGAGCTGTGCCGCAGCCGTCTGCCCAACAACATGGGCATCCCTGCCGATCAAATACAGGTGCTCACCCCCACCCGCAGGCGTGGAGCGGGCACCGCCGCCCTCAACCGTGCCCTGCAGGAGGCCCTCAACCCCGCCGCCGAGGGGAAGGGGGAGCGGGTCTTCGGGCAGTATATCTTCCGCACCGGCGACCGGGTGATGCAGGTGAAGAACAACTACGACCTGTTCTGGGAGAACCCGGACACCGGCGAGAAGGATCTGGGGGTATTCAACGGCGACATCGGCGTGATCCTGGAGGCGGACAACGGCGGTGTCACCGTGTCCTTCGATGGGCGGCTGGTGGTCTATCCCGCCGAGCTGCTGGGGGAGCTGGAGCCCGCCTATGCCGTGACGGTGCATAAATCTCAGGGCAGCGAGTACCGTGCAGTGATTCTGGCGCTGAGCGATGTGCCCCCCTCTCTGCTGGCACGGGGGGTGCTGTACACCGCCATCACCCGTGCACGGGAGCTGTTCATCGTGGTTGGCAGCGAGGAACTGCTTGCCCAAATGGTGGCCAATGATCGCCAGACCCGTCGTTATTCCGCCCTGCGTACCCGCCTGATGCGGGAAGCGGAGGGATAAAAAATAATAAGGAGGCTATACCCATGACCAACAAGGAGATCGTTCTGAATTTTTACCGTGATGTGTGGAATGCCCATGACAAGAGCCGTGTGCCCGACTATGTGAAGGAGGACTACATTCAGCACAACCCCGCCGTGGAGCAGGGCAGAGAGGGTCTGCTGAAGTTTCTGGACTTCTTCTTTACCCGCAAGGCCAACCACAACATCCTCATCGCTCTGGAGGAGGGCGACATGGTGGCCGTCTATGTGGACGTGACCTTTGCAGACGGCAGCCGTGCTCTGGTGACCGACATCTACCGTCTGGAGGACGGCAAGATGGCCGAGCATTGGGACTGCCTGCAAAAGTAACGATTTTTTGCGAAACTTAAATAATTTGTAAGAATTTGTTCCTTTCCTCTTATTTGTCCGTTTGGTACAATATTCTTGTACCGTGGAAGGAGGTGGAGGCAGATGAGCACACGCACACGCACGGTGCTGCAATGGAGCGCTGTGGCAGTCATTTTGGGCGTGGTGATCTGGCGGCTGTATGCCGGCGGCTTCTTTGGAGCCATCACATCCCGTGAGGCGCTGGAGGAGTACATCGCAGCCTGTGCCCCGTGGTCCCATCTGGCCTTCTTCGGGGTGCAGTTCATCTCCGTGGTGCTGGCGCCCATCCCCAGCAATATCAGCGCCGCCGTGGGAGGCGTGCTGTTCGGCACCATCCCCTCGTTCCTGCTCACATGGGGGGCAGTGGTGCTGGGTTCCATGGTGGTGTTCCTGCTGGCTCGTGGACTGGGGCAAAAAAAGGTGAACAACCTGATCGGCAAAAAGCTGTCCGACAAGTATCTGGATCTCATCCGCCGCAAGCAGGATACCTTTCTGCTGTTGGCCTTCCTGTTCCCCTTTTTCCCCGATGACATCCTCTGCATTCTGGCGGGGCTGACCGATATTTCGTGGAAGCGTTTCCTGCTGCTGTGCCTGCTGGCCCGTCCGTGGGGACTGCTGGTGGCTTCCGCCGTGGGCGGTTCTGCGCTGGATATCCCCCTGTGGGGCATGGCGCTGCTGGGCGGGGCGGGCATCGCCCTGTTCGTGCTGGCCATGAAGTATGGCGACCGCATCGAGGCTGCCATCATGGAACGGCTGAAAAAGTAAAAAAATCAGGCTCGCCGCAGGGCGAGCCTGATTTTTTGTTGTCACCAAACGAGGGTGGCGAAGTAATCGTCGGGAGTTTCCGCCCGCCGCATCATTTCCACGCTGCCGTCCTCCCGCAGGAGCAGCTCGGCGGAGCGCAGCTTGCCGTTGTACTGGTAGCCCATGGAGAAGCCGTGGGCGCCGGTGTCGTGGATGACCAGAATGTCCCCCTTGTCGATGGCGGGGAGCATACGGTCGATGGCGAACTTGTCGCTGTTCTCACACAGGGAGCCCACCACGTCGTACTTGTGGTCGCAGGGAGCGTTCTCCTTGCCCAGCACGGTGATGTGGTGGTACGCACCGTAGATGGCG
>JAZNQA010000039.1:0-8839 GCA_045589915.1 Candidatus Enterenecus sp. | reverse complement strand
GCAGAAGTTCCTCGCCCTGCTGCTCATGGCGGACGGGCTGGGCGGGGTAGACGCCTCCCCCACCCTGCCCCTGCTGCTGCTGGTGGCGGGCACCATGGCGCTGGGCACGGCGCTGGGGGGCAAGCCCATCGTGGACAAGGTGGGCACCGATCTGGCCGCACTCTCCCCCACCGACGGGCTGGCCGCCGATCTGGGGGCGGGGGTGGTGCTGGGGGCGTGCTCCATTCTCGGTCTGCCGGTGTCCACCACCCATGCCAAGGTATCTGCCGTGTGCGGTGCGGGGCGGCGTCCCAACCTGCGCTCCGCCGGACAGATCGCCGGGGCATGGGTCCTCACCTTCCCCGCCTGCGGTCTGCTCGCCTTTGCCCTCACCAAACTGATGCTGTGGGGCTGATCTGCCCGCTTTTGTTATCCGTTTGAGCAAAAAAGATATAGTGCTTTGAGCGGGAATTTCGTTGACAAACGCCCACGGGTTGGATAACCTATCCTTAGAAGATCAACATTTGAGGAGGTATACCATGTCCATTCCCTTTTATGCCAAAAGCGAGCATAACCAGGGCTACATCAAGAACATGAAGGTGGTCGGCTTCTCCGACCTCAACGGCATCAACGCCTTCCAGATGGCGCTGTACAAGACGGAGGACAAGTACTATATGTACTGCGGCTCCTTCAAGGGCGCAGGGGTCAACGTGCTGGATGTCACCGACCCCACCAACCCCGTGGTTCTCAACTATGTGGAGGTAAGCGACCCCAAGGTGTATTTCGCCCAGTCCACCCCCAAGATCCAGGTGGCAGACGGTCTGATGATCGTGGCTCTGGGCGGCGGCGTACCCTTCCTCCACGGCATCAAGCCGGGCGATCCCGCTCTGGGCGGCCTGCAGATCTACGACCTGCGGGAGGATCCCGTCCACCCCAAGCTGCTCTCCCATTGGGACACCGGCGTGCCCAACGGCATGGGCGTCCACCGCTTTGCCTATAACGGCGGCAAGTATGTCTATATGCCCGCCGAGTGCCCCGGCTTTGTGGGCTTCATCGTCCGCATTCTGGACATCTCCGACCCCTGCAACCCCGTGGAGGCGGGCCGCTGGTGGATGCCCCAACAGTTCAAGGACGGCATGATTGAGGGCACCTATCCCGTGGGTCACGCCGCCGAGAAGGACTGGGCCATGTGCCACGCCTGCACCATCTCCGCCGACCGCCCCAACGAGCTGTACATGGGTTACTTCGGCGGCGGCGGCATCATTCTGGACATCTCCGATCCCACCCGTCCCAAGCTCATCTCCCAGCTTATGATGCAGCCCCCCTTCGCCGGCAAGCTGTGCGGCGCCCGCTGCCACACCTACCTGCCCCTCACCGGGCGCAACTTCGCCGTGCTCACCAATGAGGGCGAGCGGTTCCCCTTCTTCACCAAGGAGAAGGTGGAGGCCTCCGGCGCCCAGCCCATGAACAACCTGCACATGATCGACGTGTCCAACCCCGCCGATCCCACTCTGGTTGCTGAGTTCCCCTATCCCGAAGTGCCCGCCGACTTCCCCTACCCCAACTTCAACGACTGCGGCATCGGTGCGCCCGGCCCCTTCGGCCCCCACAATGTCCACGAGCCCATGGGCAAGCCCTGGCTGCAGGATGACCCCAACCTGGTGTACAACTGCTACTTCCACGCCGGTCTGCGTGTGTATGATGTGTCCGACCCCTACTATATCAAGGAGCTGGCCTACTTCATCCCGCCCAACCCGGAGAAGCTGCTCTTCGACGTGCCCGTGCCCGGCCCCATGATCGCCACCACCGAGGACTGCGTGGTGGATGACCGTGGCTATATCTACATGGACACCTGGCACGACGGGATGTATATCCTTCAGCTCGATTTGCCGGAGAACAAGTAAATCGTTTGATGCACCGAAACGGGCTGGCCAAAAGACCAGCCCGTTTCACTTTTCCCCGTGACGCAGCGCACCACATCCGCTCAACAAGATGGGCTATTATCGCCCCATCTCAACACAAAGAGGCTGGCAGTTATGCCAGCCTCTTTTTCAGTTCCGCTCATATTCCTCCCGCAGCTTTTCCAGCGCTTTTTTCTCAATGCGGGATACATCGCACCCCGCCTAATGTAAGCGATTTTCCCCTAAAAGATCGCTTCCGGCCCACGGAAGCGGAATTGAATGATGACCTGTTTGTCCTCCGTCAGTTCCACCCGCCGGATGAGACTGACCAACAGCTCTCTGCCGGTACAAGCTGTGTCCGCAAACTGCTGAACCAACGTTCTGGCCCGATCTTCGGTGCTGACCTGACTTTCCTGTTGTGCCTCTAAGCTCTCCAGTTTTTGCTCCAGAGCACGACGCTCCCCCCTCGCTCTCTCATATATGCGCCGGAAGTCCTCTTCCGCCAGAACACCCCCCAGCTTATCCATATACATCTTGTCAAGGTTGGCGGTCAGGCTGTCGAGCCTGGACTGGATGGCCCTCCGCTCCATGTTTTGGATGTCCCTTTTTCTTCCCATCTCCACAGCCCCCTGCGCCGTGAAAAACAGCTCGTCCGGGTCAAGGTTGGCCTGACACACCTCATGCACTTTGGCCACCACCGCCTCGGTGACGGTCTGCTCCTTGATGGAGTGGGAGGTACACACCCCTGCTTTGGTGAAGCGCTGATAGGTGCGGCACACAAGGTAGAGCACGTCCTCCCCTGCGGCGTTTCTGCGGTTGAGTACCGCCATGGGGCAGCCGCACTCGTGGCAGAAGATCAAACCTTTCAGCAGGAAGTCATAGGTTCTGCTGCGGGTATGCCTGCGGCTGTCCACCAGCCTGCCCACCGCCTGAAAGGTCTCCCGGCTCACCAGCGGCTCATGGGTGCCCTCCACCACCACCCAGTTTTCTTTGTCCTGCTTCACGCACTTTTTTGATTTGTAACTGATCTTCACCGAGCGCCCCTGCACCATATTGCCGATATAGGTCTCATTGCGCAGCATTTCGGAGATGCGCTCACTTGACCACAGACCGGCATAGGGGCCTTTGCGCCCCGTATTCCAGCCGGCATAGGCGGCCGGTGTGGGAACACCTTCTTCATTGAGCGTCGCTGCGATCCTCCGGCAGCTCATCCCCTCCAGCGCCATGGCGAACATACGGCGCACCACCGGGGCCGCCCCCTCATCCACGACGATTTTGTTCTTCTCCGTGGGGTGCATTTTGTAGCCGTACACCGGCTTTCCGCCGATAAACTGTCCCTTGCGCTGCTTATCCTGCTTGACGCTCCTGATTTTCCGTGAGATGTCCTTGGCGTACATATCGTTCATGATGGCCCGGAAGGGGGTGATGTCATTGGCGGAGGATTCCACCCCGGTGTCGATGCCGTCCAGCAGGGAGATGTAGCGCACCCGCTTCTCCGGGAAGTACCGCTCCATATAGTGCCCGGTCATGATGTAGTCACGCCCCAGACGGCTGAGGTCTTTAGTGATGACCATGTTCACCTTCCCCGATTCGATGTCCCCGATCATCCGCTGAAATTCCGGCCGGTCAAAATTGGTGCCGCTCCATCCGTCATCAATATAGGTATCATAGACGGACAGCCGGTGCTGCCGCACGAATTCATTCAGCAGGGACTTCTGGTTGGTGACGCTCTCCGACGGCCCCTCGTTCTCATCCTCCTTGGACAGCCTGATGTACAATGCCGCATGATAGCCCTCAGGGCTGTTCAGCTTAAAAGACATCCCGCTGCTCATGGCTTTGTGAGGTTTCTGTCCAGCCAGATGCGGAAGCAGTCCAGCACAAGCTCCCGCACCGTTTTCCCCTCCTCTGCAAATTCGCAGCGCACGATGATGTCCTGTTTTCCTTTCGCCAACGGCCTCGCCTCCTGTCTTGGTAGAGGATATGCGCCCGTAGACGAAAGTAGGCATCCCGCCATTCACCCTTGCGCATTGGAGACGGACAGGTTATACTGTTCTTGCATATACACCGTTCCAAAATCAGACTTTAAGGGAGTTTTCATTATGAAAGCAAAGTCTGCCACCCTCTCCACAACAAAATATACGCCCCAACTGCTGGCCTTTGTTCTGCTGGCGGCGCTGTCGGCGGCGCTGCTGCTCTTTGGGCGGTTTTACACGCCCCGCAGCGGGTTTGTCATGGAAAACGGTCACCTGGATCTCACCAATCACCAGAGATTTGATGACGACATGATCTATCTGGACGGCGAATGGGAGTACTACCCCGGCCAGCTCATCGCCTCGGAGCCCACGGATGAGCTCCCCCCGCCCAGTGGCTCCGCCTGCCCATGCGGGCACTGGGCGGAGGAGCGGAGATCCCGGAGAACGGCAAGGCCAGCTTCCGCATCCTGTTTACCAACGTCCAGGAGGACGCCATGCTCATCCTGTCCTTCCCGTCCTATTACGGAGAGTATCAGATCTATCTGAACGGTGAGCTGTGCGCCGACCCCATTGCGCCGCTCTCCCCCAACCACTTCCAGTTCGTCAACGTCTGGGGCGACGCAGGCTCCACTCAGGAGGTCATTCTGGAGATCGACCAACCGGGCTTCTTCGGCTTTGACAAGTGCCCGACCCTCAGCGACACCGACCTGCAATTCAACACCTATTTCGGCGTGCGCATCGTGTTCCTTGTATTTTTGGGGATGCTGCTGTTCGCCTTTGTGATTCTCCCCATCCTGTACAAATTCCACCGGGATAAGTACCTGCGATACTTTACCATATCCGGCTGCGTCGGGCTGGTCGCCTTTTTGCTGGAGACCCTGTGGTACTACGGCATCATCGGATATGTGGAGGCGGTGGTGGCACCCCGTATCCTGTTCCTCCTGCGCATTCTGTCCCTGCTGCTGCTGTTCCTCTCCCTGTGCTACACCCAGCTCAACCTGTGCAGGAATCTTCTGTCCGGCCGCCGCAAGCAGCGGATGAGCTTCGCTGCCATCGTGCTTGTGGCTGTGACCCTGTGCGCCCTCATCTGGCTGCCCCGGCAGACCGCTCTGCTGGTGTTCTGCCTGTGCGCCGGTGTGACCGCAGCGGCCACCGTGATCTTTGCCGTGGTAAGCATTCGGGAGTGGGGCCATCGGGCCCTCATCCCTGCCATCGGCAACCTCAGCATATTCACCGGCTTCCTCTTTGCCGAACTGAGCATCGGCGCTCAGGCCACCTTCTCGTACCAAATGGTGCTGCCCATCTGCCTACTGGTCTCTCTGGTGTGCTGGTCGCTGATGATCTCGGTGAGCCACAGGCACCAGCTTGCCCTGATGCAGAAGGCCCTGAACGCCGAGCAGGCCACGGCACGCACCCAGGCAGCCTTCCTCGCCAGCCAGATCCAGCCCCATTTCCTCTATAATACCCTGACCAGCATACAGGAGCTGTGCTATACCGATCCCCGTCAGGCCGCCGACACGGTGGTGCGCTTCTCCAACTATCTGCGCCAGAACATTGACTTCATGGAGTACAAGGACAAGATCCCCTTCTCCGTGGAGATGGGCCACATCGAAAACTATATCGACATCCAGCGTGCCCGCTTTGGTGACGCCATCAAATTTGTAAAGAAGATCGAGTTTGACCAGTTTATGCTCCCGCCCCTCACCGTGCAGCCCCTCATCGAAAACGCCATCAGCCACGGCATCCGCAAGCACAACGGCCACGGCACGGTGACCCTCACCGTCCGCCGCAAGGAACGGGACATCGTCATCGCCGTCACCGATGACGGAGAAGGCTTCGATGTGGAGACGGTACATTCCCGCAGCCTGGAAAACATCCGTTGCCGGGTGGAAGGAGCCATGCGGGGCGAAGTGCGCATTGACAGCGCCCCAGGCAGAGGCTCCACCGTTGCACTGCAATTCCCATATAAGGAGGCGATGCTCCATGCGGATCATGATAGTTGACGACGAAAAGCGGGCCAGCAATATGCTGGAGATCATCCTCCGGGATATGGGCCATCAGGAGATCACCGCCTTTAATACCGCAGAACCTGCCCTCGCTTACGCCAAAGTGCACCGCTGCGATGTGGCATTTTTGGATGTGGAAATGCCGGGCATGGATGGGCTTGACCTTGCGGACGAGTTTTTGAAGCTGCCCGATCCCCCTGCCGTGGTCTTTGAAACGGCGTACCCCCAGTACGCCGTCCGTGCGTGGGACTCCGATGCGGTGGACTACCTGCTCAAGCCCTATGGACGGGAACAGGTGCAGCGTGCGCTGGAGCGGGCCACCCGTCGCAATCAGGTCTACCAGACCCGATCCGCTCCGGCGGTGGAGATCCACTGCTTCCCCAGCTTCGAGCTGTGGCTGGACGGCGCTCCCCTCTCCTTCGACAACCGAAAGGCCAAGGAGCTGCTGGCCTATCTGGTACATATGCAGGGTGCGTGGGTGACCACCGACCGCATCATCTACGCCCTGTTCGGGGACAGCGACGAAAAGAGCGCCAAAAACTACTACCGGCTGGTACTCCACCGGCTGAAGCAGACCCTGAAGGAAGTTGGGCTTGACCCTCTGGTGGAAAGCGGCTACGGAAAGGCAAGGATCAACTCTGCCCTTTTCTCCTGCGACTACTACCGCTACCTGCAGGGAGAGAAAGAGCTGTTCTTCGGGGAGTACATGTCCGATTACGATTGGGCGGAGCAAACTTTGGCGGATATGCGCCGAAAAAACTAAACATGGCTGTTCTCCCAAGGCTGCCGTCTGCTGTGGATGGCAGCCTTCAGACTGTCAAACAACCTCGTAGAGTTTCGCCGCAATGCGGCGAAAGAAAATGAAAGCCGTTTTCTCCGGCGACATGTGCGTCGGGGAAAACACTTCTCGGCCTGCAAACGTGCGAGTTGTCCGTGCTGTATGGACAACGAGTGCGCTGCAGCAGGCCGCAAAACTTCCTGTCGAAAAAGGCAAGCCTTTTTCGACAGGCTCAAGGCTGCCGTCCGCTGTGGATGGCAGCCTTTTCTCTATGCGGCGTAACGATTGAGAAATACTGTTGTAACGAAGCTGTAACGGTTTTGGTGATAAACTATAATCACAAGGCGGGAAATGTGCGATTTTCTGCCAAAGAACACAAAAACATGGAGGTAACAAAATGAAAAAGCTTGCTGCTCTGCTGCTGGCTCTGGTCATGGCCTTTGGTCTGGTCGCCTGCAGCAAACCGTCCACCAGCGAGACTCAGCCCCCCGTTGAGTCCACCCCCGTCACCCCCAGCACCACCGAAGAAGAGCCCACCGATAACGCTCTGGTCAAGGTCGAATCCGGCTGGTACCTGGGCACCAAGGAGCAGGGCGTTTACAGCTTCGTCGGCATCCAGTACGGCGTGGCCGAGCGCTTCCAGAGCGCCGTGAAGCCCGAACCCTTCCAGGGTCTGCACGCTGCCACCATCTATGGCAACACCTGCCCCACCAGCAACCAGTCCACCACCGGCTCCGTGACCAATGTCACCTCTTACATGACCCCCAACGCCAACTATGTTGAGGACGAGGATTGTCTGTATCTGAACGTGTGGTCCACCTCCATGGAGCCCACCGCTGAGATGCCCGTTCTGTTCTGGATCCACGGCGGCGGCTTCACCACCGGCGGCTCCAACGAGCTGACCTACTACGAAGGCGCCAACTTCGCCAAGTCTCAGGACGTGGTATTCGTGTCCATCAACCACCGCCTGAACGTGCTGGGCTACACCGATCTGTCCGCCTACGGCGAGCAGTACAAGAACTCCGGCAACCTGGGTCAGGAAGACATCGTTCTGGCTCTCCAGTGGGTCAAGGACAACATCGCCCAGTTCGGCGGCGACCCCGATAACGTCACCATCATGGGTCAGTCCGGCGGCGGCTCCAAGGTCACCTCTCTGCTGACCACCGCTCCTGCTGCCGGTCTGTTCCACAAGGCCATCGCCTGCTCCGGCGGCGGCGCCATCGGCCAGACCTCCGAGCAGTCTCAGGCTGCCGGCACCGCTCTGGTTGAGAAGACCAAGACCACCTACGGTCTGGCCACCGACGCCGAGGCTCTGGAGAAGCTGGCCACCATGGACTATGCCGAGCTGGCCGCCCTGGCCGCTGACACCGGCGTGGGCAACGGCCCCACCGTGGACGGCGAGTTCATCGTTGCCTCCCCCATCGACGCCGAGGGTAACTTCCACGAGATGGCCAATGACATCCCCATGATGATCACCTCCACCTTCGCCGAGTTCTCCGGCTCCATCGACGACAACACCATCTCCGCCCTCATCAACAACGCCACTCCCTGGATGCCCTCTCCTGAGGAGACCTACATCCCCACCATCAACAAGAGCTACATGACCGAGGAGTATAAGGAGCAGCAGCTGGCCACCAAGTACGGCGACCTGAAGGACGACATCGTTGCCGCCTTCGCCGAGGCTTATCCTGAGCTGGAAGCCTTTGATGTTACCCTCATCGACATCAGCTTCCGTGCCGGCAGCCGCAGCATGGCTGAGGGTCGCGCCAAGTCCTCCGACGCTGCCACCTATCAGGCTGTGTTCGCCTATGAGTTCCCCCTGTTCGGCGGCACCATGGCCTGGCACACCGGCGGCGACATCCCCTTCCTGTTCAACAATCTGGAGTACATCGACCACATGATCGCCGGCGACTCTGCCAACGCTCAGAAGATCGCTGACTACGCCTCCACCGCTCTGGGCAACTTCTGCCGCACCGGCGATCCCAGCACCGACGATCTGGCTTGGCCCGCCTTTACCGCTGAGAACGGCGAGACCATGATCATCACCACCAACAGTGAGATCCGCAACAACCACGACGTGAAGCTCATGGAGCTGCTGAACCAGCTGCCTCCCCCCGCCATGCCCTTCTAATTTGACTTCATTGTTTGTTTCTCCTTTTGGCAGCGCCCCGGAAGCGTATCGCTTCCGGGGCGTTCGCCATT
>JAZNQA010000038.1:0-4793 GCA_045589915.1 Candidatus Enterenecus sp. | reverse complement strand
GGGTGTAAAGCCCTTAAACTTTTCAGCTACCAGCTCCGTAAAGTCGAGCTTCATGGCGTCTCCGGGGATGATCTCCACATTGCGGTGCTCTGCCATGGTTTCGCCCAGAATGGGGAGCAGGGAGCGATCCAGCTCGATGGCGGCCACCTTGCCCGCCCGGCGGGCCAACTGGTCGGTGAGGGGGCCGATGCCGGGGCCGATCTCCAGCACGGCGCACTGCTCGTCCAGCCCGGCGGCTTCGGCAATGTCCCGGGGCACCCAGTCCTCGATCAGAAAGTTCTGCCCCATAGACTTGGAAAAGTGGAACCCATGCCGTCCCAGCAGAGCCTTGATGTCATTGATGTTGGTCAGATTCATAGTAATCTCTCCGTTACGGCTTGCGCTTCAGCCGCTTTTCATAGGCCACCCGGCGGGGGTCATGCCCCTCCGCCACGCTGACCAGCACATTGCCCCGGTACTGATAGCCGTGCCGCCGCAGCAGGCTCTGCATGGGCTTGTTTTTCTTGTGGGTGTCCACCCGCAGCCAGTCCAGCCCCAGTTCCGTGGTCAGCCGCTCCGCTTCTGTCACCATGCGGTCGGCCAGGTCGGAGCCACGCCACGCATCGGCCACGGCGCAGCGATGGAGGACGGCATAGGGCGTATCACCGCCCCATTTACCGTCGGTGATGTGGTCATAGTTTTCCTCAGGAATGGGAGAGAGGACGAAAAATGCCCCCACTTCGCCCTCGCAGAGCAGAACATAGCAGTTGCCCTTGGCAATGTCGGCCAGAAAATCCTCCCGTCCGGGATAACCACCCTGCCACTGATCCACCTTGTGGCGTGCCAGCGATCCGGATGCCTGCTCCGCTATGGCGAGGATGACGGGGATGTCCTCCTCGGTGGCGGGGCGGCAGGGGATCACATCAGGGAGCACGGGGCGAGACTTATCCCGCTCGATTTCCTTCAGCAGCTCCACATCCAGCTTGTCGGCGGGTGTGAAATTGGCAAACATATCGGGGCGGCGCTCCATAGTGCGGCGGAGCTGCTCCTTGCGCCGCCAGCGGGCCACGCCGTTGTGATCGCCGGTGAGCAGCTCCCTGGGCACGGAACGCCCCTGCCACACTTCGGGGCGACTGTATTGGGGATATTCCAGCAGGCCGTCCCAATGGCTCTCGTCCTGAAAGCACTCCGGGTCGGCCAGCACTCCGGGCACCAGACGGCACACCGCATCGGCCACTGCCATGGCGGCGATCTCGCCGCCGGTGAGCACAAAGTCACCCAGAGAGATCTCCTCGTCCACATAGCCGTCGATGAACCGCTGGTCGATGCCCTCGTAGTGTCCGCACACTAAGATGAGGTGGTCATATTCGCTGGACAGCCGCTTGGCATCGGCCTGCGTGAATGTTTTTCCGCAGGGGGAGAGGTAGATGGTGCGGGTGCGGCTGTTGTGCTGGCTGTGCACATGGGACCAGCACTGATAGAGGGGGTCGGCCTGCCTCACAGCGCCCCGACCGCCGCCGTAGGGGTAGTCATCCACCTGTTTTTGCTTGTTGAGGGTATAGTCCCGGATCTGGTGGGTCTCGATGCGCAGAATGTCCCGCTCCTGGGCACGGCCAAGGATGGACTCGCCCAGCACATCTCCCACCGTATCGGGAAACAGGGTCAGGATGTCGATGCGGTACACGCCGTCACATCCCTTCAATGAGCCGAACTTTGATATAACCCCGCGCCACGTTGGTCTCCAAAATGAATTCGGGCACAGCGGGGATCATGATCTCCCGTTCACCCTTCACCACATAGACCTGCTGGAGGGAGGGGGACAGAATATCGTCCAGCACGCCCAGCTTCTCTCCCGACTCGTCCACCACGTCCAGACCGATGATGTCAGCCAGGAAGAAAGCGTCCTCTTCCAGTTCCACATCGTTTCGGTGGAGGGAAACCACCTTGTTTTTCAGCAGCATGGCGGCGTTTACATCGTCGATGCCCTCCAGCAGGGCGATGACATTGCCCTTGTGCACACGGGCGGAGCGCACCGTTACCGGCTTGCCGTCCACATACAGGGCGGGAAGCTGGCAGAGGAACTCAGGGCTGTCCGCCCAGGGGACGATCTTGACCTCGCCGCGGATGCCGTGGGTATTGACGATCTGGCCGCACTCTAACAGTTGATGATTCATCTGCGGAAACCTCCTGTATGGTGAAAAAGGCGGGGGCTGTGCCCCCGCCTTGTCCGTTTGTTCAGTCGATAATATCGACCGAGATCTTTTTGCCCTGGCGCTGGGCGACCGAGCGCATCAGCACCCGGATCTCCTTGGCGATGCGGCCTTGACGGCCGATCACCTTACCCATGTCCTCAGGAGCCACCTGAAGCTCCAGCACCGTCTCGGCGGCAGTCTCGTGCTCGGTGACAGAAACCGATTCGGGATGCTCCACCAGGCTCTGGGCAATATAAGTGAGCAATTCCTTCATGAGGGCCTCCATTTGTGCGATTACAGGCCAGCCTTCTTCAGCAGGTCACGCACGGTGTCGGTGGGCTGAGCGCCGGTCTTGATCCAAGCCTGAGCACGCTCCACATCGATGTTGATGGCAGCGGGATCCTGGCGGGGATCGTAGGTACCGATCTCCTCGATGAAGCGGCCATCACGGGGATAGCGGGAGTCGGCAACGACGACACGGTAGAAAGGAGCTTTCTTGGCACCCATACGACGCAGTCTGATCTTAACCATTTTATATTCACCTCCAAAGTTTTGACAAAGTCATATATGGCAATGCCCGATGGGCATGAACCAACGATCAGAAGGGCAGTCCCATTCCCTTGAAGCGGCTCATCAGCCCCTTGGCCTTCTTGGGATTAGAGAACTGGCGGGTAAGCTGCTGGATCATCTCAAACTGCTTGAGCAGTCGGTTGATGTCCACCACCTGAGTGCCGGAACCTGCGGCAATACGCTTTTTCCGGCTGGAGTTGAGCACGGAGGGGTTCTCCCGCTCATAGGGGGTCATGGACTGGATGATGGCCTCGATGCGGGTGAGGTTTTTCTCGTCCACATTCAGGTCCATCTTCTTGCCGCCCATGCCGGGGAGCATAGCGGCGATGTCCTGCATGGAGCCCATACGGCGAAGCTGAAGAAGCTGGTCGTAGAAATCGGACAGGGTGAACTTGTTCTTCCGCATCCGCTCCAACTGCTCGGCCGCTTTTTTGGCATCCAGATTCTGCTCCGCCTTTTCAATGAGGGAGAGCACATCGCCCATGCCGAGGATCCGGCTTGCCATGCGGTCGGGGTGGAAGGTCTCGATGTTGTCCAGCTTTTCACCCACGCCGGCGAACTTGATGGGCTTGCCGGTGACGGCACGGATGGAGAGGGCGGCGCCGCCACGGGCATCGCCATCCAGCTTGGTGAGCATCACGCCGTCAATGTCCAGCGCATCGTCAAAGGCCTTGGCGGCGTTGACAGCATCCTGACCGATCATGGCGTCCACCACCAGCATGATCTCGGTGGGGTTGACAGCGGCCTTGATGCGGCGCAGCTCGTCCATGAGCTGCTCATCCACATGGAGGCGGCCTGCGGTATCCAGAAATACCATGTCGTTGCCGTGCTTTTTGGCGTGCTCCACGGCGGCCTTGGCGATCTCCACGGGGTCGGTCTGACCCATCTGGAACACGGGGATGTCCAACTGGCCGCCCACCACTTCCAACTGCCGGATGGCGGCGGGACGGTAGATGTCACAGGCGACGAGAAGGGGGCGCTTGCCCTGCTTCTTCATCAGACCGGCCAGCTTGGCGCCGTTGGTGGTCTTACCTGCGCCCTGCAGACCCACCAGCATCACCACGGTGGGCGGGGCGGAGGAGATGGTCAGCTTGCTGCTGCCGCCGCCCATGAGGGCGGTGAGCTCCTCGTTGACGATCTTGACGATCATTTGTCCGGGGGTGAGGGACTCCATCACATCGGTGCCCACAGCCCGCTCGGACACGGTGGCCACAAAGTTCTTGACCACCTTGAAGTTGACGTCTGCTTCCAGCAGCGCCATCTTGATCTCCTTCATAGCCTCCTTGACATCGGCCTCGGACAGGCGGCCTTTGCCGCGCAGACGCTTGAAGGTAGCGGAAAGTTTTTCGGTTAAGCTCTCAAATGCCATGGTTTACTCCTGTTTGAGCTTGGCGGTGTTTTCCTTGATGATGTGGCCGATCTCGTCCAGCATCCCGTCGTGATAGCTGCGCTCGTTCACCGAGCGGAGCAGACGGTCTGCCGCCTCGTCAATGGCGGCGATCTCCTTCTGCATCTGGTAGAAGCGGCGGATGAGGTGGGTCTTGTCCTCGATCTCGGTCATGGCCGCCTCAGCCCGGACGATCACATCCCGCACGCCCTGACGGGAGATTCCGTAGTTCTCGGCGATCTCAGCCAAAGAGAGGTCTTCGTTGTAGTAGAGGTCGTAGAATTCTTTCTGCCGGTCGGTCAGCAGATCGCCGTAAAAATCAAACAGCATCGCCATGCGGTAGGCCTGATTTTTCAAATCCATACACCTCCTGAAGTGTCGCTGTAAAGCACAGCACCTTTACAATGCACAACTATACCACACAACGGGTGGTATGTCAAGGAAAATCCTTCACACAACACTATGTCAAAACCATACAAACTTTGTGAGAAAACAGGGGAAGGGAAGTGGCAGGAACCACAAGAGGGAGGAATTCACGAGCTTCCGGGAAAGTTATGGGTGTCAAATGGCAAAAGATGATGTATAATACATCTTAACTTAGATTCGGCAGGGATAAGGAGAAGTGCCATGGAACAGACCCACAAGACCCTTGCGCCGGGGGTAGA
>JAZNQA010000037.1:0-12075 GCA_045589915.1 Candidatus Enterenecus sp. | reverse complement strand
TGCTGCTTATGGAGTTTATGCAGCTCCTTCTTGCGGCGGTTGGAGAAGCGATCCTCCTCGCTGTACACGCAGCCGCAGTATTTCTGCATATACAGCCCCAGGGCACGGGCCTCATCCTGACCCTCTCTGAAGCGGGGGCGGAAGTCGTAGGGCACGAACTCCACGCCGTACTTCTGGCCCATCTGTGCGCCCACGGCGCAGATCAGCTCCCGATTCTGGTAGGGGGAGACCAGCAGGGTGGTGGAGAAGCGGGTGAAGCCATGCTCGGCGGCGTACCTGGCCGTTTCCTCCATGCGGCAGCGGTAGCAGTAGCCGCAGCGGTGGTCGGAGTCGGCGGCCACGGCGGCGGTAAACTGCCGCAGGCCGTAGAAGTCCACCTCACGCAGATCCAGCCCGATGTCCCGGGCATACTGCCGCAGGGTGTCCCGCCGGGCCTTGTACTCTAAGAAAGGGTGGATGTTGGGGTTGTACCAGAAGCCCACCGGCTCCACGCCCTCCTCCCGAAGCTGCTTGATGCAGGCCACGGAGCAGGGGGCGCAGCAAATGTGCAGCAGGGTGCTCATCCCTTGTTGCCCTTCAGCGCCTTCATGCGCTTCTCGTGGTTGAGGATGCTCTTGCGCAGACGGAGGTTCTCAGGGGTGACCTCCAGCAGCTCGTCATCGGCCAGGAACTCCAGGCACTGCTCCAGAGACATCTGCTTGGGGGGCACCAGACGCAGGGCCTCATCCGAGCCGGAGGCACGCATATTGGTGAGCTGCTTTTTGCGGCAGACATTCACGGTGATGTCCTCCTGCTTGGGGCACACGCCCACCACCATGCCGGCGTACACGGGTACGCCTGCGCCGATGAACAGGGCGCCACGATCCTGAGCGGCGAACAGGCCGTAGGCCACGGAATCACCCGTCTCGAAGGAGATGAGGGAGCCGGTGTTGCGGCGGGCGATCTCGCCCTTGAAGGGGGCGTATTTTTCAAAGACGGAGGCCATGATGCCCTCGCCCTTGGTGTCGGTGAGGAACTCGTTGCGGTAGCCGAACAGACCACGGGAGGGGACAAGGAATTCCAGCTTCATGCGGTTGCCCACGGGGGTCATGGACAGGAACTCGCCCTTGCGGGAGCCCAGCTTTTCCATGACGGCGCCCACGTTGTCAGAGGGCACGTCGGCCACCACACGCTCCACCGGCTCGCACTTCACGCCGTCGATCTCCTGATAGAGCACACGGGGAGGGGAGACCTGGAACTCGTAGCCTTCCCGACGCATGGTTTCAATGAGGATGGACAGGGACATTTCGCCGCGGCCCGCCACGTTGAAGGAGTCGGTGGAGTCCTCCACCTCGGTGACACGGAGGGACACGTCCTTCAGAGTCTCACGGAACAGGCGGTCACGGATCTGGCGGCTGGTGACGAACTTGCCCTCCTTGCCGGCGAAGGGGGAATCGTTGACGGAGAAGGTCATTTCCAGGGTGGGAGCGGAGATCTTCACAAACTCCACGGGCTCCACAGCGGCAGGGGTGCAGATGGTGTCGCCAATGGTGATCTCGCCGATGCCGCTCATGGCGATGATCTCGCCGGCGGCAGCCTCGGTGACCGGGGTGCGGGCCAGACCGTCAAAGGTGTACAGGGACACCGCCTTGGCCTTCTTGGCGGGCACATCGGGGGTGTGGTAGTTGCACACGGCGATCTCCTGATTCTGCTTGATGGTGCCACGCTCAATGCGGCCGATGGCGATGCGGCCCACGAACTCATTGTAGTCCACGGAGGACACCAGCATCTGGAAGGGGGCCTCAACGTCCGCTTCGGGGCCGGGGATATACTCCAGAATGGTCTCAAACAGGGGGGTCAGGTCGGTGCCCGCCACGTCGGGGGAGTAGGAAGCGGTGCCCTGACGGCCGGAGCAGAAGAGCATGGGGGAGTCAAGCTGCTCGTCGTTGGCGTCCAGATCCAGCAGCAGCTCCAGCACCTCGTCCACCACCTCGTGGATGCGCTGGTCGGGGCGGTCGGTCTTGTTGACCACCACGTCGACACCCTGACCCAGCTCCAGCGCCTTGGACAGGACGAAGCGGGTCTGGGGCATGGGGCCCTCGGCGGCGTCCACCAGCAGGATGACGCCGTTGACCATCTTCAGGATGCGCTCCACCTCGCCGCCGAAGTCGGCGTGGCCCGGCGTGTCCACAATGTTGATCTTGGTGTCTTTGTAGTACACGGCGGTGTTCTTGGCCAGAATGGTGATGCCACGCTCCCGCTCCAGATCGTTGGAGTCCATGACACGCTCCACGGTGGCCTGGTTCTCACGGTAGATGCCGCCCTGCTTGAGCATCTCGTCTACCAGCGTGGTTTTTCCATGATCGACATGCGCAATGATGGCGACGTTTCTCAGTTTATTGTTCTGCACAGTAAAACCCTCTATCTTTACAGATTGATGTATTCAAAACACAGCTAATTATTATACCCCGCTTTTAGGGGGAATGCAACTGGAAATGTGCGCAAATGGGGCGGTTTTGCGGATTTTTTATGGTGGGAATATACTGAAAAAGATGATAGGCCGGGGGCTCCCCACCCTTATGGTTGTCTCTCATCCGTCACAGCTGCGCCGTGCCACCTTCCCCAGAGGGGAAGGCTCTTGGGCTTCCCCTCCGGGGAGCTGTCGAGCGCAGCGAGACTGATGAGGGCCTATGAGAATGCAGAATGGATGACCGACCGTACGGGGTGGGGGTTCCTTGCCTGCGTGTATTTGGGCGCACACATAGGTGCGCCCCTACATTGTCGGCACAAGCTCCGTACCACTTGTTTCCGCCCTTGGCGAAAACTCGTTCACGTTACTGTGCCTCCTCTCCCCACCGAACCCGCTGCACTGGGCTTCGGCGGGGCCAAGGAAGGTTTGGCGTAGGGGCCGATGCCCTCATCGGTCCGCACGGTTAGAGCCGCCGAGGGCGGCGGCTCCCACATGATCGCAGGTCATCCCATTCTTTGTAGGGGCGGGTCCGAGACCCGCCCGAACAGACCGCCGTGGTCGGTGGTTTCCACGGATGACCGCACCCCGTAGGGCAAGGGCTCTGCCTTTGCCGTGGTCTTTGCGGGCCGATGTGGGCATCGGCCCCTACGGAGCATCCCGCAGGTTCACCGTAGGGGCGGGCCGGTGTTCCACCCGTTTGACACCTCTCCGTCCCTTCGGGGCACCTCCCCTCAAGGGGAGGCTTTCGAACCGCCCATTCATTCTGCATTCTGCATTTCTTTCCCCTCATCCGTCACGGCTTCGCCGTGCCACCTTCCCCAAGGGGGAAGGCTTAGACCCCCCACACAAAAACGGAGCCCCGGCTGTATAGCCGGGGCTCCGCTCAATAAACAGGATATGCTGTGTTGGACAGCAGATCAGGGCAGCAGGGGCTCGTTGATGTTCCAGCAGACGTAGTAGGTGCCGATCTGACCGGTGACCACGAACTCGTCGGGATACTCAACCTTCAGGTTGGGGATCTCGTTGGTGGGCATATTGTCGATGAGCTGCCAGGTGCCGTTCTCGAAGTTGACGAGCATGTTGTTGTTGTCGTCAGACAGGTGGCACTTGATCTGCTCCATGGTGACGGAATCGGCGCCATGGTAGTTGGGATTCTTGGTCAGGGTGATGACGCTGTTGTGATCCCAGGCGGAGATGGTGTAGGGGCCGTTGCAGATGTAGGTGGAGGGATCGGTGGCCCAGGCCTCGTTGGAGACCACGTCCTCACGGACGGGGTAGTAGGTGGGGAAGGCCAGCAGCTCGTTCCAGTAAGCAACGGTGTTGGACAGGGTGACCTGCAGGGTGCGGTCGTCCAGAGCGACCACGTTCAGGGTGGCGTCGGGATTGACGAAGTTGCCGTCGTCATCGGTGGCCCAGACATCGCTGTAGCCGTCCACAACGTCGAACATGTAGCCGTAGTCAGCGCCCAGATCCACGGAAGCGGCACGGTTCCAGGCGAACACAAAGTCGCCGGCGGTGACGGGCTTGCCGTCGGACCACTTCAGGCCTTCCTTCAGGGTGTAGGTGTAGGTGACGGTGCCGTCCTCGTTGAGGACGCCTTCCACCAGCTCCTCAGCGGAGTCAGCCACCACCACCAGGTTGCCGTTCTCGTCCTGAGACCACTTGGCCAGGCCGGAGAACAGGTGGGACACCATGGTGGCGCCGTCCAGAGCGGAGTTCAGAGCGGGATCCAGAGTGTCGGGCTCGGAAGCCAGACAGACGGAGATGGTGTCGGTAGCGCCGTTGACGGTGCAGTTCATGAAGTACTTGTAGCCCAGGGGGTTGACGTAGAAGCCTTCCACGCTGTCGTCCAGCATGTACAGGTCGGTGTAGAAGTACAGAGGCACGATGCAGCCGGTCTCCATCAGGATGTCCTCGGCCAGGTGCATCAGCTCGTAGCGGGTCTCGTTGTCGGTGCAGGACTTGATGGTGGCGATGAGCACGTCATAGGTGTCGGCCCAGGTGGCGTTCTCCACCTTGATGTCGTAGCCGTAGGAGGTCAGATCCAGGCTGTACACGGCCAGATCGGCGTGAGCGCCCTTGCCGTACTGCACGTCGTTGTTGCCGGAGGCGGTGGTCCACATATCCAGGAAGGTGATGGGATCGCTGAAGTCGGCAACCCAGCCGTTGCGGGCGACGGAGAAGTCGCCGTTCTTACGGGTGTTCAGGAAGGTGGCCCACTCCTGGTTCTCCAGATTCATGGTGATGCCGATGGCGGACAGAGCGGACTGCAGATACTCGCCGATGGCCTTGTGGTTGTCATCGGTGTTGTACAGGTAGGTGAGGGTGGGGAAGTTGGTGAACTTGCCGGAAGCCTCATCGTAGTCATAGTACTTGCGCAGGATCTCGATGGCCTTGGCGTAGTTGTCGCCGAAAGCGTCGGCGGACACGTTGTAGTAGCCATAGTACTCGTCGCTGGTGCCGGAGGTCTGATAGAACTCAGAGCCGTCGGGGTTGGTCATACCCATGGCGACGAAGGAGGAGGCGGGCACCTGACCGCCCTGAGCGATCTCCTCAACGATGTAGTTGCGGTCGAACAGCAGGGCAAGGGCGCTGCGGATCTCAGCCTCGGCAGCAGCGGCCTCGGCAGCGGTCATCTCGCCGGTGGGGGCAGATGCGTCGGGATTCTGGCTTGCAGGAGTCTTGCTGCCGCCGCCGCAGGCGACGAGAGCAAACATCATGACCAGAGCCAACAAAAGGGACAGGATCTTTTTCATGCAAATCTTCCTTTCTAAAATGTATTCCGATATGCGCAGAGCCAGCAAGGCAAGAGATGGCTCCAAACACACACATTGGACGGATAGGGGAGGGTCAGCCCAGCTCGTTGACCCGGTGGCAGGCCACGAAGTGACCCGTGGACACCTCGGTAAAGGCGGGCATCTCGCCGGCACACTGCTCGGTGGCGTGGGGGCAGCGGGTGCGGAAGGGGCAGCCGGAGGGTGCGTTGAGGGGGCTGGGAATGTCGCCGCTGAGCACGATGCGCTGGTTGGCACGGGCGATCTTGGGATCGGGCACGGGCACGGCGGACAGCAGGGACTTGGAGTAGGGGTGCAGGGGATTGTTGTAGATCTCGTCTGCATCGGCCAGCTCCACCATCTTGCCCAGATACATGACGGCGATGCGGTCACTGATATGGCGCACCACCAGCAGGTCATGGGCGATGAACAGGTAGGTCAGGTTCATCTGCTCCTGCAGCTCGTCGAACATATTGATGACCTGAGCCTGAATGGACACGTCCAGGGCGGACACCGGCTCGTCACACACCACGAAGTCGGGGTTGACGGCCAGAGCACGGGCAATGCCGATGCGCTGGCGCTGACCGCCGGAGAACTCGTGGGCGTAGCGGGCGGCGTGCTCGCTGTTCAGACCCACGTGGTTCATCAGCTCAAGGATGCGCTCACGGCGCTCCGCCTTGCTGCTGTACATCTTGTGTACATCCAGCGGCTCGCCGATGATGTCGGCCACGGTCATACGGGGGTTGAGGGAGGAATAGGGATCCTGGAAGACCATGGTGGCCTTCTTGCGGAACTCCTTGATGTCGCTCTTGGTCTTGATCTGTTTGCCGTTGTACCACACCTCGCCGGCGGTGGGCTTGTACAGATGGAGGATGGTGCGGCCCACGGTGGTCTTACCGCAGCCGGACTCGCCCACCAGACCCAGCGTCTCGCCCTTGCGGATGCTGAAGGACACGTCGTCCACCGCCTTCAGCGGCTTGGAGCGCAGGAAGCCCGTGGAGATGTTGAAGTGCTCTTTCAGGTTCTTGACTTCGATCAGGGGCTGGCTGTTGTTCACTTCGCTCACTGGGCTTCACCACCTTCCTGAGTGTTGTCGGGCACGATGGAACCGTCCTCGATGCCCATCTTCACATTCATCCAGCAGGCGGCCGCATGGTCGTCGTTGATGAGAAGGCGCTGGCAGCGCTCCCGCAGACAGATCTTCATGGCTGCATCGCAGCGGGGTGCGAAGGGACAGCCGGCAGGCATATTCAGCAGGTCGATGGGGGTGCCGCTGATGGGCTGCAGCTTGGTGCCGGCAGAACTGGCGGTGGGGATGGAGCGCATCAGACCCTTGGTGTCCTCGTGACGGGGGTTATAGAAGATCTCGTCGGCGGTGCCCTGCTCACAGATGGAACCGGCGTACATGACGATGACCTCGTCGCACATCTGGGCCACCACGCCCAGGTCGTGGGTGATCATGATGATGGCCATGCCCAGCTCGTCCTGGAGGGACTTCATCAGCTCCAGGATCTGGGCCTGAATGGTCACGTCCAGGGCGGTGGTGGGCTCGTCCGCAATGAGGATGTCGGGCTCGCAGGCCAGAGCCATGGCGATCATGACACGCTGGCGCATACCGCCGGACAGCTCGTAGGGGTACTGCTTCATGCGCTTTTCAGGCACGTTGACGTTGACCAGCTTGAGCATCTCGATGGCACGCTCACGGGCCTGCTTCTTGTTGCGGTTGGTGTGCAGCAGGATGGCCTCCATAAGCTGGCGGCCGATGGTGTAGGTGGGGTTCAGGGAGGTCATGGGATCCTGGAAGATGATGCTCACCTTGTTGCCCCGCACGGTTTTCATCACCTTCTCGCCGGAGTTCACCAGCTCCTGACCGTCCAGCTGGATGGAGCCGGACACGATCTTGCCGGTGGAGGCGAGGATCTGCATGATGGAATAAGCGGTGACGGATTTGCCGGAGCCGGACTCACCCACGATGCCCAGCACCTTGCCACGTTCCAGATTAAAGGATACGCCGTTGACAGCCTTGACTTCGCCCGCAGGGGTAAAGAAGGAGGTGTGCAGGTCTTTGACTTCTAACATTGCCATAGTGAATGCCTCCTCCTTTCTCAGTTCTTGAGCTTGGGGTCAAATGCATCCCGCAGGCCGTCGCCGAACAGGTTCAGGGACAGCACGATGAGGGAGATGACCAGAGCGGGGATGATCAGACGGTGGGGGTAGGAGGTCAGACCGTTCAGAGCATCCGAGGCCAGAGAACCCAGAGAGGGCATGGGAGCGTTGACGCCCAGGCCCAGGAAGGACAGGTAGCTCTCGGTAAAGATGGCGCTGGGGATCTGCAGGGCGGTGGAGATGATGACCACGCTGATGCAGTTGGGGATCAGGTGCTTGCGGATGACCCAGAAGCCCTTGGCGCCGGTGGCACGGGCGGCCAGAACATACTCCTGCTCACGCAGGGAGAGGATCTGACCACGGATCAGGCGGGACATGGACACCCAGTACAGCAAACCGAACACGATAAACAGACTGATGATGTTGCTGCCCAGCTTTTCCAGAATGGTGCCGTCCAATGCGTCGCCCAGGGCGACCTTGAGCACCGAGGCCAGCAGGATGACCATCAGCATATCGGGCAGGGAGTAGATCACGTCCACGATACGCATGATGACAAGGTCTACCTTGCCGCCGCAATAGCCCGCTATGGAGCCAATGGTCATGCCGATGATGAGCACGATGATACTGGCGAAGAAGCCGACGGCCAGAGAAATGCGGGTGCCGTACACCACACGGATGAAGTAGTCACGGCCGGCGGAGTCGGTGCCGAAGATGTGGGGGAAGACCTTTTCGCCGGCGGCGATGCGCTCCTGCTCGGTCTCACCGTATTCAAAGGGAGCAAGGTTGTTGAAGGAGGGATCCACCGGTCTGCCGGGCTGGACACCCAACTGAGCGTCATACGCATAGGGCCAGAAGGAGGGAAGGAAGATGGCCACCAGCGTAATGAAGATAATGAGGAAGAAGCACACCGTGGCCACCTTGTTTTTCAGCAGGCGCTTCACGCCGTCCTTAAAGAAAGTGGAGGAGGGCCGCATCTGGACCATGTATTCCTTTTCCTCGTTGGTGGCGGGGGTAAAGGCGTCCAGATCCACATGGAGACTGAAGGGTTTCTTAGCCATATTCGATTCGCCTCCTTATTCCAGGGTGATGCGGGGATCGACCACTTTGTACAGGATGTCGCTGATGAGGTTCATGACCACGATCAGCGTAGCCAGCACGATGGTGGTGCCCATAATCAGGGGATAGTCACGGCCGGTGATGCTGTTGACGAAGGCACGGCCGATGCCGGGCACGGCAAAGATCTGCTCCACCACGAGAGAGCCGGTGACGATGTAGGCCAGCATGGGGCCAAAGTAAGTAATCACGGGGATGAGAGAGTTCTTCAGCGCATGGCCGAAGATGATGCGTCCGCCGGACACACCCTTGGCCTTGGCGGTGCGGATGTAGTCCTGCCCCAGCACGTCCAGCATGGAGGAGCGGGTCAGACGGGTGATGTACGCCATGGGGTAGAGGGCCAGGGTGATGATAGGCAGGACAAGACCTGCCGCCGTTTCACCGTTGGCCGGTACGATCTTTAAGTGGACGGCAAAGAGCACCAGTAGCAGCGAGCCCATGATAAACGACGGCATGGATACGAATGCCGTGGTGATGATCATAATGATCTTGTCGATGATCTTGTTGCGCCGCAGGGCAGCCACGGCGCCCAGCACAATGCCCACCACAGCGGCGCTGCACGCCGCAATCAGACCCAGCTTCACCGAAGTTTGCAGGCCATCCGCAATAATGTCGGTGACCATGCGGCCACGCTGCTTCAGGGAGGGGCCAAAGTCAAAGCCGGTGACGATGTCCTTCAGATAGGTGGCATACTGCTCAAGGGGTTTCTTGTCCAGACCATATTTGGCCTCCAGAGCGGCTTGTACCGCCTCGGAGGTGGCCTTTTCGCCCACGAAGGGTCCGCCGGGAACAGCGTGCATGACGAAGAAGGTGACCGTGATGACCACCCAGACCGTCAGGATCGCCAGCAGGATCCGTTTCAGGATGTAAAATGCGGTTTTGGAATTCACTTTTTTCTCGCCTCGATTCTTTTGTCACGCCGGCAGCGCTAAGGGATGACATTTCCTTGAAAGAAAATGACGCAAAGGCCGGCCTTTGCGTGCAGCCTGCCTTGAATGCCAAGGCAACAGACAGGAATTTGTCTCTCATTATATCATGCAAAATGTCTGAAAGCAAACTTTTTCTTCAACCTGCTAAAATAAATTTTGCCCACGTTGGTTTCGCTTGGTAAATTTGACTGGAAGGAACTGGCGGAAAGGGCTGATTTCCTACATTGACAGACGGTGCGTGATTGGGTAAAATAGGGGAGCATTCGCCCCGATAGCTCAGCAGGATAGAGCGTCCGCCTCCTAAGCGGAAGGCCGCTGGTTCGAATCCAGTTCGGGGTGCCACGAAAAAAGTCACTTTTGTCTACCGACAAAGGTGACTTTTTTCGAACTAAGTGTGCCTTGCGGCACGATAAGCACACCTTCGGTGCGTGGAGTATGCCTTCGGCAAGTGAAGTGCCTGCGGGCGTGGGTGGTACACTTAACTTCACTTTGTGCGAAGCACGATACTTCACAGCGGCAACGCCGTGGCTTCACTTGGGCGGAGCCCAAACTTCACTAAAATATTGCTTATTAGCCACATTTATAATACATTCAAATGGGAGGTGTCACTATATCTGGAAGTAGGTTGAGGACACGATGCAAAAGAGGAAGAAATGAATCAAAAGCCCGCCCCGGATACCGAGCGGTATCCGGGGCGGGCTTTTATCGTGTCCGCTCAGAACGAAACTACATCGGGCTTGGGGGCCTCACAGGGGGTGTGGGACAGGATGTTCATCACTGGGCCGGGCTGATCGTCGTAGGCGGGGTGGGCGATGATGCCCATGCGGGCGGTGACCTCCGCCCAGCGGCGCTCCTCGCCGTTGTCCAGCCCCTCGCCGGTGGATGCCATGCCTAAAAAGGCGATGTCGTTTTCGCAGCACACCATGGCGAACCGGCCGGGGATCATCTGGCCGGGGTACTTGTCCACCTTGCACAGCAGGATTTTGGCGTGGATGAGCTTGCCGTCGTACCGCTCAGGGTGATCCATCACATCCACATACCACACGCCGTAGTCGTCGTCGGGGATGTCGATGACCTCGGCAGTGAGGTCAAAGGGGCATTCGTCGCCGGTGGAATAGCTCTCGCTGGTGCCGTCGGTGTTCTCCAGAAAGATGTCGGCCCGACGGTTGACCATCTTCAGGTTGCGCTTGCGCAGCGCCTGACGGAGCTGCTCATTGCAGCGGTTGAACACGATCATGTCCGCATTGGCCAGCTTTTCCATCATGAGCTGCCCCATGTTCCTGGCGTACATTTCAAAGGAGGATGCCTCCACCATGGTCATCACCTGATAGAGGATCCACTCGTCGGGGAGCACCTTCCAGTATAGCCGCTCCAATCCCCACATACCGTTATACTCGATGAGGATCTGGCGGGGCTGATACTTCTCCTCGCAGTCCAGCAGGAATTGGGTGGTCAGCTCCTCCTCGTCCTCCACCGTCACCACGGTGACGTTGTCAAGGGCGGCAGGGTCATATTCCTCCACGCCCTCCTCGCAGCAGATGAGCAGGGTGGCATCCTCCCGTGCGAAGCCGTCGGCAAGGATGCCGTTGATGAAGGTGGTCTTGCCGGAGTCCAGGAATCCGGCGAACAGGTAAACAGGGATCTCCAAGGCAAGTCCTCCTTACAGCCCGAACAGGGCGGCCAGCTTTTCCTCATTCAGCTCCGCACCAATGACGCACAGGCGGCCGGTGTAGTCCGCCGGGCCGGTGCGCACCTGATGCTCCTCCGGCACATAGTCGAAGTGAAGCCACTCTCCCTCGGTGCCGGGCAGGATGCCCTTGGCACGGAGAATGGTGCCGTACTCGCCGGAATCCAGCGCCGTGAGGATGCCCTCCACGTCGGCACGGGCGAACTGTTTGGGGGTCTCCCGTCCCCAACTGGAAAACACCTCGTCGGCATGGTGATGGTGGTGATGCTCATGGTCGTGGTCATGGCAGCCGCAGGTGCAGCCCTCGCCGTGGTCGTGGTGATGATGGTGGTGCTCGTGCTCGTGATGATGATGCTCATGGTCATGATGATGGTGCTCGTGGTCATGGCAGCCGCAGGTGCAGTCCTCACCGTGGTCGTGGTGATGATGATGGTGCTCATGCCCGGCGTGGATGTGCTCCAGCAGCTCATGCTCCAGCGAAGCACCCTCCATGGCGGAGAGGATGGTCTTGCCGTCCAGCTCGTCCCACGGGGTGGTGAGGATGTTGGCGGAGGGGTTCTTCTCCCGCAGGAGGGCCACGGTGTCCTCCAGCTTGCGGGGGGTGAGGTTCTGGGTGCGGGAGAGGATGATGGTCTGGGCGCTGGACACCTGATCGTCATAGAACTCACCGAAGTTGCGGATGTACACCTTGGCACGGGCGGCATCTGCCACGGTGACAAAGCTGTTGAGGGTGAGGGCGGGGTTGGTGAGGGCGGCCTTTTCCACCGCCGCCACCACGTCGGACAGCTTGCCCACGCCGGAGGGCTCGATGAGGATGCGGTCGGGGTGGTACTGCGCCTCCAGCTCCTGAAGGGCGGTGCCAAAGTCCCCCACCAGCGTGCAGCAGATGCAGCCGGAGGAGATCTCGGAGATCTGAACGCCTGCCTCCTTCAGAAAGCCGCCATCCACGCTGATCTCACCGAACTCGTTCTCGATGAGGGCCAGCTTTTCCCCCTCGTAGGCTTCGGCCAGCAGTTT
>JAZNQA010000036.1:0-16284 GCA_045589915.1 Candidatus Enterenecus sp. | reverse complement strand
GGATCAATATGTCCAATACTTCAACTCCGAACGTTTTGCCGCTGCCTTGAATTACAAAACCCCAATCCAGTACAGGACTGAATTGGGGTTCTGAAGCCATGCTTTTTTATTCGTGTCTACTTTTACTTGACAGATGCAGACAGGATATGTCGGGGGGCGTTTTTGCATTTGTTTACGTCCAGCGGTTGCCGGTATATTGCAGGCGCTCGCCGTCCTCGGTGAAGTAGATGAGGCCGGGGTGGGGCTTGCCGCCCACGGTGATGTTGGTCTGCCAGATGCGGGCCGACCACAGGCTGTCCCCGGCGGAGAAGACGAAGCTCTGGTACTTTCCATCGTCGTCGATGATCTCGTAGGTGCCGGAAACGGTGTCGGTGATAATATCCCCCTCCACCACAGCCACCGTGAAGGTACCGTCCTCATAAATATAGAGGTTCTGGATCTGCTTGCGGTTCACGGTGCGGCTCCAGCCGCCGTTGGCACGGGAGGTATACACCTCGCCGTTGGGATGCTCCTCATCGGAGACATGGATCACCGGCAGCATATACGGCCACTGGGTATAATCCTCGTTGGCCACATTCTTCTCAAAGAGCTTCTCGCTGGTGGCAGCCACGCCGTCGTAGGAGATGCGGTAGGCCCATTCGTGACCCATGTGACCGCCGGCGATGATGAGGCTTTCGCCGTCGGAGGCCAGATAGCTGTGCTCGCCACCCTCGAAGCCGATGAGCACCGCCATCTCGTTCCAGTAGTCGTAGAACTGGTATTCAAACTCCGCTTCCACCTCGCCCACCTTGAGGATGAGCTCGTCGCTGCCGTTTCGGTCCATATCGAAGTAGGCAGCCTCGCTCACATTGGGGGTGTTTCTGATCTGCGCTTCAAAGGCGGCGGCCCGTCCCGCCTCCGGGTCATCACTGGGAGGCACCGATACCGCCGGCGGGGTGGGCTCCGGCGTTGTCACCACGGGGGAAGGGGTGGGGGTGGGCTGGCTCTCGCTGGGAGTGGGGGTGGCTGCGGGGACTCCGCCGCCGCAGCCTGCAAGGGCAAGCAGCAGCACCAGCGCAGTCACCCCTGCTGCAAGGCTTTGTATTCTCTTTCTCATAAATCCTGCTCCTGTTGGGTTGCGCTGGCTTACTTGAAGTACAGTGCACCGGATTCAAAGATGGGCTGATGCTTGTCACCGGGGATGTTCTTGGCCACGAAGTCGCCCCGGCGCTCGGTATGGCCCATCTTGCCGAACACTCGCCCATCGGGGGAGAAGATGCCCTCAATGCAGGCCACGGAGCCATTGGGGTTGCAGTCGATGCCCATGGAGGGCTTGCCGGTGGCGGCGTCCACATACTGGGTAGCCACCTGACCGTTGGCGATCAGCCCCTCCACCACGCTCCGGGGCGCCACGAAGCGGCCCTCGCCGTGGGAAATGACGATGGAGTGCTGGTCGCCCACATTGCTCTTGAGCATCCAGGGGGACTGGACGGAGGAAACACGGGTGGTGACATAGCGGCTCTGGTGGCGGCCGATGAGGTTGAAGGTGAGGGTGGGGCAGTTTTCATCGGTGGGACGGATCTCACCGAAGGGCACCAGACCCAGCTTGACCAGCGCCTGGAAGCCGTTGCAGATGCCCAGCATCAGGCCGTCACGGTTCTTCAGCAGGTCGTGGACGGCATCGGTGAGCTTCTGGTTGCGCAGGAAGGAGACGATGAACTTGGCGGAGCCGTCGGGCTCGTCGCCGCCGGAGAAGCCGCCGGGCAGCACCATCATCTGGCTGCGGGCAATGGCGGCAGCCAGCGCATCGGCGGACTGCTCCAGCACCTCAGGGCTCAGGTTGCGCACCACAAGGATCTCCGGCTGGATGCCCGCCTTGAGGCAGGCGGCAGCGGTGTCATACTCGCAGTTGGTGCCGGGGAACACGGGGATGACGGCACGGGGCTGGCCGATCTTGCCGCCGAACACGGCGGGAGAGCGGCGGTCGCAGGCAATGACCTCCACGGCCTCGTCGGCGGTACCGGGGTCGGCGGGATAGACCTCCTCCAGCACGCCCTCGCACAGCTCCACCAGCTCGGCCACGGCGGCGCAGTCGCCGTGGATGCACACACGGCCGTTGTCGGTGGTCTCACCGATGCGCACCGCACCGGGCAGGTCGATGTCCCCGGTCAGCTCGGCGATGATGGCGCCGGGCATATGGCCGTACCAGGGGGCGTCCACGCCCTCGTCGGCACGGAAGCCGATGCCGTTGCCGAAAGACATCTTCATCACGCCCTCGGCCACGCCGCCGGACTCCAGCGCCCAGGCTGCGGCCACCTTGCCGGACCGAGCCAGACCGCAGAAGGCGCTCCAGGTGGCCTTCATGCCGGCATAATCGTCCACACGGGACACGGGGAACAGGTAGACCGGACGGCCCGCCTGCTTAAATTCGGGAGAAAGCACGTCCGCCGCAGAAGCGGGGGCGATGGCAAAGGAGATGAGGGTGGGGGGCACGTCCATGTCGAGGAAGGAGCCGGACATGGAGTCCTTGCCGCCGATGGCGGCCACTTCCAGACCGAGCTGGGCATCCACGGTGCCCAGCAGGGCGGCAAAGGGCTTGCCCCAGCGGGTGGGCTCCTCACGCAGCTTCTCGAAATACTCCTGGAAGGTGAGGTAGGCGGCCTTGGGGTCGCAGCCGGCGGCCACCAGCTTGGCCATGGACAGCACCACGGAGGCGGTGGCGCCGGTGTAGGGGTCGGCGGACATCCAGTCCGGGTCGAAGCCCCAGCTCATGACGGAGCACATATCGGTGCTCTTGCCGGGCTCCACGGGGAAGGTGGCGGCCATAACCTGAGTGGGGGTGCGCTGGGTGAGGCCGCCGAAGGGCATCAGCACGGAGGCGGAGCCGATGGAGCCGTCAAACCGCTCGGTGAGGCCACGGCGGGAGCCGCACTTCAGGGAGGAAGCGATCTCACGCAGGTCGGTGAAGGGGGCGGGGGCGACCTTGGCATTGACAGGAACGGACACGGTGGTGTGCTTGTCGGCGCCGTTGGTGTTCAGGAAGGCACGGGACAGGTCGGCAATGGTCTGCCCCTTCCAGGACATGACCATGCGGGGGCTCTCGGTGACCACGGCCACACGGTAGGCCTCCAGATTCTCCTGCTCGGCGGCGGCGATGAGGGCGGCCTCGTCCTCAGGGGCCACCACCACGGCCATACGCTCCTGAGACTCGGAGATGGCCAGCTCGGTGCCGTCCAGACCGTCATACTTCTTGCGCACAGCGTCCAGATCAATGGACAGGCCGTCGGCCAGCTCACCGATGGCCACGGACACGCCGCCTGCGCCAAAGTCGTTGCACCGCTTGATCATGCGGGTGACGGAGGGATCACGGAACAGGCGCTGGATCTTGCGCTCCTCAGGGGCGTTGCCCTTCTGCACCTCGGAGGCCATGGTGGCCAGGGAGGACTTGTTGTGGCTCTTGGAGGAGCCGGTGGCGCCGCCGATGCCGTCACGGCCGGTGCGGCCGCCCAGCAGCACCACCACGTCGCCGGGGGCGGGGCGCTCACGCACCACGTTTGCGCTGGGGGCAGCGCCCACCACAGCGCCCACCTCCAGATGCTTGGCGATGTAGCCGGGGTGGTACACCTCGTGGACCAGACCGGTGGCAAGGCCGATCTGGTTGCCGTAGGAGGAATAGCCCGCAGCGGCGGTCTGAGCCAGCTTGCGCTGGGGCAGCTTGCCCTCCAGCGTGTCGCTCATGGGCACACGGGGGTCGCCGCCGCCGGTGACACGCATGGCCTGATAGACATAGGCACGGCCGGACAGGGGGTCACGGATGCAGCCGCCGATGCAGGTGGCTGCGCCGCCGAAGGGCTCGATCTCGGTGGGATGGTTATGGGTCTCGTTCTTGAACATGAGCAGCCAGTCCTGCTCCTCGCCGTCCACGGTGGCGGTGACATGGATGGAGCAGGCATTGATCTCCTCGCTCTCGTCCAGATTGGTGAGCAGACCACGCTTCTTCAGGGTCTTGGCGGCGATGGTGGCCATGTCCATCAGGGTCTGGGGCCGGACGGCGGCCTTCTCCTCGCCGTACACCTCCACACGGGCATCCAGATACCGCTGGTAGGAGGCGGCCACGGCCTCGTCCAGGATCTCCACCTTGTCGATGTGGGTGGAGAAGGTGGTGTGGCGGCAGTGGTCGGACCAGTAGGTGTCCACCACCCGCACCTCGGTGATGGTGGGATCACGCTTTTCCTCGTCCCGGAAATAGGTCTGGAGGAACTTCAGGTCGGCCAGATCCATGGCCAGCCCGTAGTCGGACAGCAGGCGGCTCAGACCGGCCTCGTCCAGAGCGGTGAAACCGTCGATGGTGGCCACACGGCCGGGCACGTCGTACTCACGGGCCAGGGTGGCAGGCTTGTCCATGGCGGCCTCACGGCACTCTACGGGGTTGATGAGGTAGCCCCGGATCCTGTCCAGATCGGCGGCGGTGAGGGTACCCTCCATGGCGTACACCCGTGCATTGGTCACGGCGGGACGGGCCACGCCCGCCAGCAGCATGATGCACTGGGCGCAGGAGTCGGCCCGCTGGTCGTACTGGCCGGGCAGGGCCTCCACCGCCAGCAGGGTGCAGCCCTCTGCCAGAGGGGGCAGCTCCTCATCAAAGATGTCATCGCACTGGGGCTCGGAGAATACGGTGGGCTTGGCGGCCTCGTAGACTTCCCGGCTCACGCCCTCCACATCGTAGCGGTTGAACAGCCGCAGCCCGGTCAGCCCGGTCACGCCAAGCTGATCCCGCAGCTCACGCAGCACCTTACCCGCCTCCACATCGAAGCCGGGGCGCTTTTCCACATAGCATCGAAACACCTGATTCATTCCATTTCTCTCCTTAACTGCTTATATTTCGCAGCATTTTCTATGTGTCATCCACAACTTGCCATTCCTCCATGCGGTGGAACAGGTCGCTGCGGGTAGGCTGTAAATTGGTCACCATGCCCCAGCGCACCAGCATGGAGCTGCGCTTGAAGCACAGCGGGGCGATGGGCACATCCTGCGCAAACCGCTCCCAGAGGGCAGCGGCGGCGGAGACACGGGTCTGTCCCTGGGCCGCCCGCCATGCACTGAGCAGCGGCGCTGCCGCCGTGCTGTCATACCAGCCGTAGTTCAGGCTGCCGGCCAGCAGTTGGGTCAGGTCAAAGTCGCCGGTGAGACGCACTTCACCGATGTACAGGTCGAAGCTGCCCGCCGCCAGCGCAGCGGTGTAGTCCTCCCACACCAGCTTGCGCACCGTTACCGTCACGCCCAGATTGCTCAGGCTGTGGGCCAGCTCGTCGGCAATGGCCAACTTGGTCCCGCTGTCGCTGTTGACGATGAGGGTCATGCGCAGGAGGCTGCGCCCCTGATAGAGCAGACCATCCTCACGGAGGGTATAGCCCGCCTGCGCCAGCAGCTCCGCCGCCCCCTGCCTGTCGTAGTCCAGCCCGTGTGCAAGGTCGGCGCTGTACTCCCCATGGAGGGGGGAGATGGGCAGGCTGGCAGGGTCGCCATGGCCGGAGAGCTGGGAGCGCACCACCGTCTCCCGGTCGAAGGCCATGGAGCAGGCACGCCGCACCAGCGCCGAGCGGCAGGGCCCGCCGGTGGTACGGAAGCCCACATAGAGCATGGTGGTGGTGGGATAGTCGCAGGTCTCGTAGCTGCCCGAATAGCCCAGGGCATAGGCAGAGGAAAAATCGGTGGAAACGGCGGTCACTTCGCCGCTGTCAAAGGCGGCGATGCGCTGGTCAGCACTGGTGACGGGCCGAAGGGGGATGGTATCGTAGGGCAGCGTGCCCGTCTCATTGGCGATGAGGCACAGGCCCTCCTCCCCCTCTCCGTAGCGGTAGCGTCCGCTGCCCAGAGGAGCGCCATCGGTCTGCTCCAGCACCACCGGGATGTCCAGCAGGGCGGGAAGGGCACCGTTGGGGGCGGACAGCGTGACGGTCACCACCCCGTCCGACGCCCGCACAGCGGTGACGGCGGACAGCCGGCTCCCATAGAGGGCGCTGCTTTTGGCCGTCCGCAGGGAGGCGGCCACGTGGTCGGCGGTGAGGGGAGTGCCGTCAGAAAAGGCGGCATCGGGGCGCAGGGTGAAGCTCCACACCAGCCCGCTGCCGTCCACCTGTGCGGACTGAGCCAATACCGGCCGGGGGGTGAAGCTGTTGTCCAGCTCGTACAGCCCCTCATACACCAGACTGGCCAGATCCAGATTCACCTGACTGTCCCCGGTGAGGGGGTGGAGGGAGGAATCGGGGTCGTAGGCCAGGGCAAAGGGCTGGGTCTGCGCCGGAGTGGGTGTGGGTTCAGGGGGCTGACTGCCCGCCGCAGGGTCAGCGGGCTGACCACAGGCGGCGAGGGTGAGCAGCAGGGCGGCCAGCAGCCACGCACACAGCCGCTTCATAGCAGTTGGATGGCGGCGGCCATGGAGCCACGGTTGCCGCCCACCTTGCGGTGGCTCCAGTATTTTTCGGGCAGAGTGGCGGTGCAGTCGCTGCTCACGGCGATATTGGTGGGGTCAAGCCCTGCCAGCTCCAGCCGCTTGGCGTTGATCCCCTTCAGATCCACCGCAAATTTACCGTTCTCCTTCACTCGGATGTAGGACAGAACGGAGGTGGACATGGCAGCCGCCAGCGCATTGGGAACGTCCTCATGGGTCTCAAACTGATCGGGGCCGATACCGGGGCCGATGGCGGCCAGAATATCCTCCGGTCGGCAGCCGTACACGTCCCTCATCCGCTCCACAGCGGTGGACACGATACCCGCCGCCGTGCCCCGCCAGCCTGCATGGGCGGCGGCGATCACCCGGCGCACAGGGTCGTACAGCAGGACGGGGATGCAGTCGGCGGAGAAGATGACCAGCGTCACGCCGGGGGTGGCGGTCATCAGTCCGTCGGCGTCATAATTCACTTTGTCGTAGGGGTCGTCCTTCCAGTCGGCGGAGGTGACGGTGCGCACCGTCCCCTCATGCACCTGATGACTGAGCACCAGCTTGCCCTCACGGGCACCGATGGCGCCCAGAAAACGGCGGTAATTCTCCCGCACATGGTCGGGGTTATCCCCCCGGCTCACCCCCAGATTGAGGGACGCCCACATACCTTCGGACACGCCGCCCAGACGGGTGGAAAACCCGTGGGCCACGCCGCCGGCGGCCTCGAAGCCGTCTGCGGCCAGATAGGTCACATCATTTCGGTTCCGTTCCAGAACCTCCATCATCGGGATGCCTCCTTAAGATTGCTGCTTAGGACTGCTGCTCCTTATGATACTCTGCGCAAGTACACTTCTTGCCCCACTTGATGTCCCATCAAGCGGGGGCCCCATTCCTTTTAATCCTCAGGCGAAATGAATTCGCCCTCCGGCAAGGTTTTCGCTGTGCAAAAACCTTGGACGGCGTGACCGCCGCCCCGCCGTGCGGGGCCCCATGGAAGAAGTGGTGTTACTGCTGCTCCTTATGATACTCTGCGCAGGTGCACTTCTTCCATTTCTGGCCGCTGCCGCAGGGACAGGGATCATTGCGGCCGATCTTGGTGGTCTTCTTCACGGGCTGCTTCTTCACGGTGCCGTCGGTGCCGCCGGAGGTGCCGGTGATCTTGGCCACCCGCTCACGCTTGATCTCCTCGTTGGTGCGCAGGCGGACGGTGAACAGGCGGCGGAGGGTCTCCTCCTGAATGGCGGCGATCATCTGCTCGAACATCTCGAAGCCTTCCCGCTTGTACTCCACCACGGGATTGGACTGGCCATAGGCACGCAGGCCGATGCCCTGCTTCAGCTCGTTCATGGCGTCGATCTGATCCATCCAGTACTCGTCCACCACCCGCAGCAGGATGACCCGCTCCAGCTCACGCATGGGGGCGGTGTCCCCGTCGGGGGCACCCACCATGGCGCACACATCGGCCTCACGGCGGGCATAATTGTCCTTCAGGGTGTCCAGCATACGCTCGCTGAGCTCGTCGGCGGACACGGTGGGGGCCAACTTCTGGAAGTCCAGGAGCTGACCGGCGGAGAACAGGGAGCCGGTCAGATGGGAGGTGGCCATCTTGAAGCTCTCCTCGTCCAGCTTGCCCTGCTCTCCGGCGTGGCCGGACACCAGAGCGGTGACGGAGTTGTGGAGCATATTCTCGATGGCGGCGTGGACATCCTCACCGTCCAGCACCTGACGGCGCTGCTGGTAAATGACTCCACGCTGGGTGTTCATCACATCGTCGTATTCCAGCACCGTCTTACGGATCTGGAAATTGCGGGACTCCACCCGCTTCTGGGCGGACTCGATGGCGCTGGACAGCATTTTCTGATCCAGCGGCGTGTCCTCGTCCAGACCCAGGGTGTTCATCATGCTCTGGATGCGCTCGGTGCCGAACAGACGGAGAATGTCGTCCTCCATGGAGAGGAAGAAGCGGCTCTCGCCGGGGTCGCCCTGACGGCCGGCACGGCCACGGAGCTGATTGTCGATGCGGCGGGACTCATGCCGCTCGGTGCCCAGAATATACAGGCCGCCTGCGGCACGCACCTGCTCCGCTTCCTCACGGATCTCTTCCTTAAACCTGGCCTCCGCCTCGGCAAAGGCACGGCGGGCGCTGAGGATCTCCTCATTGTCGGTGTCGGCGTGGCCGGTGGCCTCGGCGATGAGCTCGTCGCTCATGCCCTGCTTGCGCAGCAGGGACTTGGCCATAAACTCGGCGTTGCCGCCCAGCATAATATCGGTACCACGGCCTGCCATGTTGGTGGCCACGGTGACGGCGCCCAGCTTACCGGCCTGCGCCACGATCTCCGCTTCCTTCTCATGGTGCTTGGCGTTGAGCACGTTGTGCTTCACGCCGGCACGGGTGAGCAGCTTGCTCACCAGCTCAGAGATCTCGATGGACACGGTGCCCACCAGCACGGGCTGACCCTTGGCATGGCACTCCTTGATCTGGTTGACGATGGCCCGATACTTGCCCGCCTGGGTCTTGTACACATGGTCGGGCTGGTCGATGCGGGCGAGGGGACGGTTGGTGGGGATCTCCACGATGTCCAGAGAGTAGATCTGGCCGAACTCCTCTTCCTCGGTCATGGCGGTGCCGGTCATGCCGGACAGCTTGTCGTACAGGCGGAAGTAGTTCTGGAAGGTGATGGTGGCCAGCGTCTTGGACTCACGGGCCACGGTGACGTGCTCCTTGGCTTCGATGGCCTGATGCAGGCCCTCGTTGTACCGGCGGCCATACATCAGGCGGCCGGTGAACTCGTCCACGATGATGACCTCGCCATCCTTCACCACATAGTCGATGTCACGCTTCATGACGCCACGGGCCTTGATGGCCTGATTGATGTGGTGGGACAGGGTGGAATTCTCCGGGTCGGACAGGTTCTCAATGTTGAAGTGCTGCTCTGCCTTCCCCACGCCGCGGGCGGTGAGGGTAGCGGTGCGGGCCTTCTCGTCCACGATGTAGTCGGCGTCGAGGGTGGAATCCTCCTCCTCCTTCTCGTTGACGGAGGCCACCCGCACACACTTCAGGCGGGCCACAAAGCTGTCCACCAGTTGGTAGAGCTGGGTGGACTGCTCGCCCTGGCCGGAGATGATGAGGGGGGTACGGGCCTCGTCGATGAGGATGGAGTCCACCTCGTCCACGATGGCAAAGTTGTGCCCACGCTGCACCAGCTCCTGGGCATAAATGGCCATGTTGTCACGCAGGTAGTCAAAACCGAACTCGTTGTTGGTGCCGTAGGTGATGTCGGCGGCGTAAGCACGGCGCTTGCCCTCCTTGTCCACCCCGTGGATGGCCAGACCTACGGTGAGACCGAGGAAGCGGTACACCTTGCCCATCCACTCGGAGTCACGCTTGGCAAGGTAGTCGTTGACGGTGACGATGTGCACGCCCTTGCCGGACAGGGCGTTCAGGTAGGCGGGCAGGGTAGCCACCAGAGTCTTACCCTCGCCGGTCTTCATCTCGGCAATGCGCCCCTGATGGAGGATAATGCCGCCGATGAGCTGCACCCGATAGGGGCGCATACCCAGCACACGCCATGCCGCCTCACGGCAGGTGGCAAAGGCTTCGGGCAGGATGTCATCCAGCGTCTCGCCGTTGGCGAGGCGGCCCTTCAGCTCGTCAGTCTTGCCCCGAAGCTGCTCGTCGGAGAGTGCCTTGTACTCCTCCTCCATCGCTTCGATCTTGTCCACCGTAGCGGTGAGCGCCTTGACCTCCCGCTCGGAACGGGTGCCGAACAATTTGGAAAACAGACCCATGGCTCGTGTGTCCTTTCTTCATCAATCTGTGCCCAGCAAGGCACAAGTATCCAATTTAACTCATACAGTATACCATATCCCGATGAGAGAAAAAAGAGGAAATCTAAATAAAAATGCCGCATTGTTCCCCCCTGTTCCCTGCAATTATGCGTGTTGGGACATTCCGCCGGCCACCCGGCCGCAAATTATCCCGATATTTGCAGGTGTACCATTGACATTGTCCGTCAGGGGCGGTATAATGTCCATCACAACCGAACAAGACAGACGAAGTGCGCAGGAAAGGGTCAGCCGACCCACCGACGGCGTAACACGCTCAGGTGTCCCCGTGGGGGGATGCGGACTGTGCATGGATGTCACTCTGGAGAAGCTCAGGCAGTATGCTGAGTGCCGAAGGGGCAAAGCGGCGGCGCCGCCAATCTCTCAGGCAAAAGGACAGAGAACAAACGCATCATCCCGCCGCTTGTCTGGCGGGCGTGCATCGTTTTTCTGGCCGCAGAGCTTTTCTGCGGCCTTTTCTTGTTTGAGTGGAGAATAGAAGGAAGTGTTAGAATGGAAAAGCTGCTTGAGATCGTGGAATCGATCAACGGAAAGGTGAACTCCTTTGCCTGGGGCCCCATCATGCTGATCCTGCTGGTGGGCACCGGCATTTTCCTCACCGTCCGCACCCGCTGCATTCAGGTGACCAAATTTGGCTACATCATGAAGAACACGGTGGGTACCCTGTTCAAACGAAAGAAAAACAAGGATCACGGCAAGAACCTGTCCCCCTTCCAGGCGGTGACCACCGCACTGGCGGGCACCGTGGGTACCGGCAACATCGCCGGTGTCACCGGCGCCATCTTCATCGGCGGCCCCGGCGCCGTGTTCTGGATGTGGGTGTCCGCCTTCTTCGGTATGTGCACCAAGTATGCCGAGATCGCCCTGTCCATGAAGTTCCGCTCCACCGATGAGAACGGCGTCCACCGCGGCGGCCCCATGTACTACATCGAGCAGGGTCTGGGCAAGCGGTGGAAGTGGCTGGCCGCCATCTTCGCCGTGTTGGGCGGTCTGGCCTCCTTCGGCATCGGCAACATCGCCCAGTCCAGCGAGATCTCCGGCGCCATCGTGGGTCTGGCCGGAGTGACCGATCCCCAGAAATCCTCCACCCTCAGCCTCATCGTGGGTATCGTGCTGGCCATCGTGGTGGCCATCGTGGTGCTGGGCGGCGTGCGGCGCATCGGTCAGGTGACCTCCCTGCTGGTGCCCATCATGGCCATCTTCTACATTCTGGCCGGTCTGGTGCTCATCGCCCTGCGCATTACCGACATCCCCGCCGCCTTTGCCACCATTTTCAAGGGTGCGTTCAGCTTCCAGTCCGTGGGCGGCGGCATCTTTGGCTACGCCATCATGGTAGCCATGCGGCAGGGCGTTGCCCGCGGCGTGTTCTCCAATGAGGCGGGCCTGGGCTCCGCTCCCATCGCTCACGCCGCCTCCTCCACCGAGGAGCCCGCCGAGCAGGCCATGTGGGGCGTGTTCGAGGTGTTCATTGACACCATCGTCATCTGCACCATCACCTCTCTGGCGGTGGTTCTGTCCGGCATGGAGCTGGGCGCTGATGCGCTGGCCGCCTTCTCCTCCAACGGCGCTGCCACCGCCGCCGCCTTCAACTCCATCCTTCCCGGCAACATCGGCGGCATCGTCATTCAGGTGAGTCTGCTGTTCTTCGCCCTGTCCACCATCCTGAGCTGGAGCTACTACGGCGAGCGCTGCTGGGGCTACCTCACCGGCAACAACAAAGTGGTGGGCTACATCTACAAGGTGATTTTCATTCTGGTGTGCATCGTGGGCGCCACCGGCTCCGGCGCCCTCATGTGGGACATTTCCGACACCCTCAACGGTCTGATGGCCCTGCCCAACCTCATCGCCCTGCTGCTGCTGTCCGGCGTGGTGGCCAGGATCACAAAGGACTACTTCCGCAAGGGTCAGCCCGAACATCTCTAACCCACCCATCCCATCGGGGGCTTCCCCCGATGGGATTTTTATGCCCAAACTGTCCCCTTTCATCCTTGCCTTTTCCTCAATTTGGGTTTACAATGGTGTTGACAGTTTGTAGAAGGGATGTGTCCGCCCATGACACGAGAGGAAGCCTTTGAATTTCTGAACCGTGCCGCACGGGGCATTGCCGAGATGTTCGGCTCCTCCTGCGAAACGCTGGTGCACGACATGAGCATTCCCACCCACCCCATCCTGTCCATCTACAACGGCCACGTTTCCGGCCGTGAGGTGGGCTCCACCATGGACATCATGGGCATCGGTCTGGAGCTGGATGAGCAGGCCGCCACCGCCGACCAGGTGAATCTGGCCGCCACCACCCCCGATGGGCGGCAGGTGAAATCCTCCACCTTCCACATGATCGGGGAGGACTACAATCTGGCGCTGGGCATCAACTTCGACTTTACCTCGCTGGTATTCGCCAACCGTATTCTGGTGGATCTGGTGAGCGCCCAGTCCGACCTCCAGTCCGCCCTGTGGCAGGAGGGGGACTCCCGCCAGCTTGCTGACCTGTTTGACCGCTGCCTGACTGCGCTGGGCAAGCCGGTGGATGCCCTCAACAAGAAGGATCGGATGCGCCTCGTATCCATGCTGGAGCAGCACAATGCCTTCTCCTACCGCAAGTCGGTGCCCTATGTGGCCAGCCATCTGGGCGTGTCCCGCTATACCATCTACAAGTACCTGGGCGAGCTGACCGGCTCCACAACAGAACCGTGAGCCGACGCCATTCCCTTGTTTTCTACAAAAAGCGGTAGTAGAATAATGCCGTGACATTTCCTGCGGACGAGCCGTCCGCCTGTGTTCGTGATACCCTTTTCAAAGGAGAACTGACCCATGTACAAGGAACAGATCGAAGCCTATTTTGCCGACAAGGAACAACTGCTCATCGACGGTGTGTGCCGTCTGGTGTCCATCAACAGCGTGGAGGGTGAGCCCGCCCCCGGCGCACCCTTCGGCCCCGGCCCCGCCGCTGCGCTGGATGCGGCGCTGGAGCTGGCCGCCCAGTGGGGGCTCATCACCGCCAATCACGAGGGCTATGTGGGCACCGCCGACCTGAACGATCAGAAGGATGCCCTCCACATTCTGGGCCATCTGGACGTGGTGGCTCCCGGCGACGGCTGGACGGTCACCCAGCCCTTCACCCCCAAGCTGGCCGAGGGTATGCTCTACGGCCGTGGCACCGACGACGACAAGGGGCCCATGGTGGCCTCCCTGCTGGCCATGAAAGCCGTCAAGGATCTGGGCATCCCCCTGAAAGCCAACTGCCGCTGTATTCTGGGCACCAACGAGGAGTCCGGCTCCGGCGACATTGCGTGGTACTTCGCCCGCAATCCCTACGCCCCCGCCACCTTCTCCCCCGATGCGGGCTTCCCCGTCATCAACACGGAAAAGGGCGGCTTCCGCCCCACCTTCTCCAAGAGCTGGCCTGTGCAGGAAGAGCTGCCCCGTCTGCGCTGGCTCCACGGCGGCATCCGCCTGAACGTCCTGCCCGGCGGCGCTTCCGCCGCTGTGGAGGGCATTGCCCCCGCCGATATGGTGTCCTACGCACGGGACATCACCGCCCGCACCGGCATCAAGTTCGCCTACGCCATGGAGGACGGGCTCACCGTCATTCAGGCCAAGGGTGAGGGCTCCCACGCCGCATGGCCGGAGGGGGGCAACAACGCCGTCACCGGACTGGTGGCGCTGCTGTGCGCTCTGCCGCTGGCCGACGGCCCCTGCAGGGAGGCGCTGGAACAGCTCAACACCCTGCTCCCCCACGGCGACTGCCACGGCAAGGCGCTGGGCATCGCTCAGGAGGAGCCCATCGCCGGCAAGCTCACCGTGGCCTTCACCCTGCTGGAGATCACCGACACCGGGCTGGAGGGCCGCTTCGATGCCCGTGCCCCCCTGTGTGCCACCGAGGAAAACTGCCTGAATGTCACCCGTGCCGCCTTTGAGAGCCGTGGCTTCACCTTCTCCGGCGTGCAGGAGGCCGCCCACCACACCCCCGCCGACAGTCCCTTTGTCCAGACCCTGCTCAAGCGGTACGAGCAGTATTCCGGCCTCAAGGGAGAGTGCCTGTCCACCGGCGGCGGCACCTACGTCCACGACATCCCCGGCGGCGTGGCCTTCGGCTGCTCCCTGCCCGGCTTTGACACCCGTCTCCACGGCGCTGATGAGCGGGTGCGCATCAGCGATCTCATGCTGTCCGCAAAACTGTTCGCCCATGTCATCATCGACCTGTGCGGGGAGTAAAACGTTTCTAACCAAAAAGAGGTTCGATGTCCTGTTGGACATCGAACCTCTTTGCTTTTCTGTGGGCGGCGGCTCCGCTTCGGGCCGTCACGGCGATCAGTTCCCCAAAACGATGTCCCATCCATCCGGCAGGACAAAGTTCTCCCCATGCTCCTCTGCCACAAACAGGCAGTAATCATAGTCGGTTTCCTGCTGGGCGAGGGCCTCGATCTGGCCTTTTGTGCCCACCATCACGCCCAGCCCATCGTACTGGGAGAGATAGAGCTGATGGGCCTCATCGCCGCCGTCATAGAGCAGCGTGAACCCAAAGTCAGTCAACTGCCGGAGCCCCGCCCCGTAATGCTCATGCAGGGCGGCAACCCTTGCCCGTGCCCAGTCAGCCTCGGCCGCACGGGAGCGCTCCCTTGCAGCAACAAATTCCGGCATGGTGAACACGCTCTCCTCAGCCTCTGCCCTGCTGAGGCCGCTATCCTCCATCAGAACCTGCACGCACTCCATTGCGATGCGATTTTCCTCTGCCTGCGCCTGAATGGTTTTCCCATACAACTCATCCAGCTCTGCCGCCGTGTCGGGATCGAGGCCCGGCACACCGTAGCTGCTCATGAATCCCACCACAAAGGTGATCTCGTCGGTGTCCTCCGCCCTGGCCAGCACGTCGGCAAGCCCATGGGAAGCATACAGGTGGTTGCCCAGCGGCACTCCGTCCCCGTACTGGGTCGCTCCGCCCCAGCCATCAGAAGCCATGGGCGCCGGAGGCTGCGTCCCGGCGGGCGTTCCGCCCTTCCATACGCCGATGCCCACCGCCGTCACGATGCCCAGGCACGCCGCCAAGGCTCCGAAGCGGGTCAGCATCTTCTTTGCGGACGACCGCCCCTTGGGGACGGCGGAACAGGCGTGGGCGTCCTGCACGTAGTCATCCCGCACCATGCCGATGGCGTCCTGCAATAAATCGGATCTCATACCCAAATTTCCTCCTTGTTCAAGCGCACCAACAGTTTTTCCCGTGTGCGCTTCAGCATCATTTTTACCTTGCTTTGACCAAAACCAAAGCGGACGGAAATGTCGTGGATGGAGTCAAAATACCAGTAGCGGCAGAGAAATACCCGCCGCTCCTCCACAGGGAGGGCACCCAGAAAGTCGTCGAGCACAGCGGCCAACTCCGCCGCCTCCAGATGCTCGTCCACGGACTGACCGGCGGGGATACACCCTTCCAGCTCCTCCAGCGCCAGCGGCACCTCGCCCCCGCCCCGCTTGATGGCCGTGCGCTCACGCCACGTCTTCAGGGACAAATGCCGTGTGATCTTGCCCAGAAAGGTGGGCAGATTTTCCGGCCTGTGGGGCGGCATGGCGTTCCATGCGCCAATATAGGTGTCGTTCACGCTTTCTTCCGCATCCTCATTGCTCTGCAAGATGCCGAAGGCAATGGCATAACAATAGCGGCCGTATTTGCGTTCCGTCTCCGCAATGGCAGTTTCGTCCCGCTGCCAGTAGAGATCAATGATCTGGTGATCTTCCATCACTTCACCCCCGGTGTGATCGTTGTAAAGGCCTTTCATCCTACAACTACCGCTTTGTTTCGTTTGGTCACAGGAAATTTGAATTTTTTCATAAAAGGCCCCAAATCCCAAAGGATTTGGGGCCTGGGTCGGATACTCAGGGCAGCTTCCGTCCCGCCGACAGGTACAGCTCATACCACTCCGGGCGGGTCAGCGTGATCTCCGCCGCCTTGGCCACCTCACGCAGGTGCTCCGGGTTGGCGGTGCCCGTGATGGGCTGGATCCTGGCGGGGTGGCGCAGGATCCATG
>JAZNQA010000035.1:0-2927 GCA_045589915.1 Candidatus Enterenecus sp. | reverse complement strand
CTGGGCTGGTAGGTACGCTTCATGTGGTGAACACCTCCTGTCAAAATCACTTATGCTCGACAGCCATAATGGCCGTAGCAACACATAGTTATCGACTATATATAGTCATGCTGGTACATTATAACCGAAAACCTCCGTTTGGTCAACAATTATTTTTTTATGGAGAAAAATTAAAATTTGACATGGTTGGATTCTTCTGTTACCATAGCTAAAACGGAGGTTGGAATCATGGAAAATTTGTTTCAGATGAATTTCACACCGGCGCAGGTGAAGGAGCTTTCCAGCCTGGGTCTTGCCCATGTGGGCGACGGTGCTTATGAGCTGCTGTGCCGGGCATATCTTTGCACCCGGGGTGACCGGACAGTGCTGAAGCTGCATAAAGATACGGTGGATATGGTGAAAGCGCCTGCCCAGGCAAAAATTGCCGATGCCATCAAGCCGTTATTAACCGAGGAGGAAATGGGCTATTTCCGCCGGGGGAAAAATGCCCATACCCATGCTGCGCCCAAATCCGCCACACCCCAGGAATATGCCAAGGCCACGGGTTTGGAGGCATTGTTTGGGGCATTGTTTTTGCTGGGGCAGACCCAACGGATGAACGAACTGTTCCGCATTGGTATTGAAAGCTTATAAAAGGGGCTGTTTCAAAATGCATATGTAGGGAATGACCTACGTGTCATTCCCTGGAAATGTTCATAAAATGCGCATTTAGGAACGGCACATAGGCCGTTCCCTACAAATCAATATACATTTTAGGGGCCGTCTCATGCATTTTGAGACAGCCCCTTTTTATTAACTCATGTAAACAACTTCGTACAGGGAGATGCCGGCTAAAACTGAGAGAATCAGGAAGATCAGCAGCACGATAATGGCGATGATGGCAGCTACCAGCAATGCGCAGAAATAAGAACGGGCATAGTTGCGGCGGTTCAGATTGCCGTTGCTCAAAGAGAATACCAAAAGGAAAATAAAGCCAACAACGGGGATGGAGAACAGAATGTTATACCAGAAATAGCCCCATGCGCTGACCGGGGTGTATTCTTCCGGGATGGTAGGTTTCACGGGTGCAGAGTAAACCGGCTGTGCTGCGTAATAGGTGGGGGGAGGTGTGACCGGTGCAGCCTTGGGAGCGGGCTTGGGCTCGGCAGCGGGCTTTTCAGCAGCAGGCTCAGCCTGCAGATTGGCACCGCAGCTTGCGCAGAACTTAATGCCTTCTTCAACTTCGATTCCACATTTGGGACAGTTCATAAAGATACCTCCTTATTAAATATATAGCATCTGCATTTATCTTAATAATTTATTCACGAATTGTCAATTGTTAGTATTTATTTTTATATCATTTTCAGCGAAAAAATTCTGAATATTCCTTTGAAATGGGTTTATATTTGCATTTTTATGAATATTATGATATGATTACTTCTGCCTACAGAAAGAAATAAAATTCTTAATTTTAAATCCGGAGGGATTTTTATGCATTATGATGTGATCATCATAGGCGCAGGCCCTGGCGGTATTTTCACCGCCTATGAGTTGGTCCAGCGCAATTCTGATTTGAAAATTGCGGTTTTTGAAGCAGGCCATACCTTGCATCAGCGCCGCTGCCCCATTGACGGAGACAAAATCAAGAGCTGTATTGGCTGCAAAAGCTGCTCCATTATGAGCGGTTTTGGCGGCGCAGGCGCATTTTCTGATGGAAAATATAATATTAGCAATGATTTTGGCGGCACGCTGTATGAGTATATCGGTAAGCAAAAGGCCCTGGAGCTGATGCACTATGTGGATAGCATCAACATGGCCTTTGGAGGCCAGGGCACAAAGCTATATTCCACTGCCGGCTCTCAGTTTAAGAAAATCTGCATGCAAAATGACCTGCACTTGCTGGAAGCCTCTGTGCGTCATTTGGGCACGGATATTAACTATGTGGTGCTGGAAAATCTCTATGCTCACTTGCAGGATAAGGTGGATTTTTATTTTGATTGCCCGGTGGAATCCATTGAGATCGCCCAGGAGCAGTATGTGGTAAATTGCCCCAAGGGTCAGTTTACCGGCACCAATTGCGTGGTGTCTGTGGGCCGCAGCGGTAGTAAGTGGATGGAAAAGATCTGTAAGGAGCTGGATATCCCCACCCAGTCCAACCGTGTGGACATCGGCGTCCGGGTGGAGCTGCCCGCCGCCGTTTTCGCCCATCTGACCGATGAGCTGTACGAGAGCAAGATCGTCTACCGTACCAAGCAGTACGGAGACAAGGTCCGCACCTTCTGCATGAATCCCAAGGGTGCCGTGGTCAACGAGAACACCAACGGCATCATCACCGTCAACGGCCACAGCTACGAGGATCCTGCCAAGCAGACCGAGAACACCAACTTCGCCCTGCTGGTGGCCAAGCACTTCTCCGAGCCCTTCAAGGATTCCAACGGCTACGGCGAGTCCATCGCCCGCCTGAGCAATATGCTCGGCGGCGGTGTCATCGTCCAGCGCTTCGGCGATCTGATCCGGGGCCGCCGTTCCACGCCCAACCGTATGAACGAGGCATTTATTACGCCCACGCTGAATGCCACCCCCGGCGACCTGAGCCTGGTGCTGCCCAAGCGGATCCTGGACGGAATCATTGAGATGATCTACGCCCTGGACAAGGTGGCCCCCGGCACCGCCAACGATGACACCCTGCTCTACGGCGTGGAGGTCAAGTTCTACAATATGGAGGTCGAGGTCAACGACAAGCTTGAGTCCCGCCATAAGGGGCTTTACATCATCGGTGACGGCAGCGGCATCACGCACTCCCTCTCCCACGCCTCCGCCAGCGGCGTCCACGTGGCAAGAGATATTGTGAAATAAAAATTTCAGCCGACGGGTTTTCCGACGGCTGAATTTTTATATACCGGTTTCATTCTTCAGAATATCCTGCAGCTGCGCCACCGCATCATCGT
>JAZNQA010000034.1:0-11349 GCA_045589915.1 Candidatus Enterenecus sp. | reverse complement strand
GACACCAACCCTGCCCGACGGCGGGCGGACACTGTGAGGGATAGACCATGCAAAACCACATTTTCATCAAGGGTGCCAGAGAAAACAACCTGAAGAACATTGATGTCACCATCCCCCGTGACAAGCTGGTGGTGCTCACCGGCCTGTCCGGCTCAGGCAAGTCCTCTCTGGCCTTCGAGACCCTCTATGCCGAGGGTCAGCGGCGGTATGTGGAGTCCCTGTCCTCCTATGCCCGAATGTTTCTGGGGCAGATGGAAAAGCCCGATGTGGACTACATCGAGGGCCTCAGCCCCGCCATTTCCATCGACCAGAAGACCACCTCCAAGAACCCCCGTTCCACCGTGGGAACGGTGACGGAGATCTACGACTACCTGCGTCTGCTGTGGGCACGGGTGGGCACGCCCCACTGCCCCATCTGCGGCAAGGTCATCCAGCAGCAGACCATCGACCAGATCATCGATCAGGTGCTGGCCCTGCCGGAAGCCACCCGCATCCAGGTGCTGGCCCCCGTCATCCGTGGCAAAAAGGGCGAGCATCTCAAGGTGTTTGAGGATGCCCGCAAGTCGGGCTATGTCCGTGTGCGGGTGGACGGTTCCCTGTATGAGCTGACTGAGGAGATCAAGCCGGACAAGAACAAAAAGCACTCCATTGAGATCGTGGTGGACCGTCTGGTCATTCGGGAGGACATCACCCGCCGCCTCACCGACTCGGTGGAGACCGCCTCGGCGCTGGCAGGGGGCATCGTCATCATCAACATCGTGGGGGAGGATCGGGACATCCTGTTCTCCCAGAACTATGCCTGCGAGGAGTGCGGTGTGTCCATTGAGGAGCTCACCCCCCGTATGTTCTCCTTCAACAATCCCTTCGGCGCCTGCCCCACCTGTACCGGCCTGGGCAGCCAGATGAAGATCGACCCCAACCTCATCCTCCCCAACCGCTCCCTGTCCATTCTGGACGGAGCCATCACCGCCTCCGGCTGGAACCACATCAAGACGGACGGCATCTCCCGTATGTACTTCGAGGCGCTGGCCAAGAAGTACCACTTCAAGCTCACCGATCCGGTGGAAAAGCTCAGCCCTGAGGTGCTGGACATCATCCTCTACGGCACCCAGGGGGAGAAGCTCTCCCTTCATTACGACCAGCCCCGTGGCAAGGGCGTCCTGTACCAGCCCTTCGAGGGCATTGTGAACAATCTGGAGCGCCGCTATCGGGAGACGCAGTCGGACGCCATGAAGCGGGAGATCGAGGAGTGCATGAGCGAAAGTCCCTGCCCCCACTGCGGCGGCCAGCGGCTGAAAAAGGAATCTCTGGCGGTGACGGTGGGGGGCATCTCCATCCACGAGTTCTGCGAAAAGCCGGTGGACGAGGCGCTGGCCTTTTTGGACACCATCGAGCTGTCCGACACCCAGATGATGATCGCCGGCCAAATTCTCAAGGAGATTCGTGCCCGTCTGGGCTTCCTCAAGAGCGTGGGTCTGGCCTACCTCACCCTCAGCCGTCAGGCGGGCACCCTGTCCGGCGGCGAGAGCCAGCGCATCCGTCTGGCCACCCAGATCGGCTCCTCCCTCATGGGGGTGCTGTATATTCTGGATGAGCCCTCCATCGGTCTGCACCAGCGGGACAACGACCTGCTGCTGGGCACCCTGAAGCATCTGCGGGATCTGGGCAACACCCTCATCGTGGTGGAGCATGACGAGGACACCATGCGTGCCGCCGACTATATTGTGGACATCGGCCCCGGCGCCGGCGTACACGGCGGCGAGGTGGTGGCCTGCGGCACGGCGGAGGACATTATGAATACCCCCGGCTCCATCACCGGCGACTACCTCTCCGGGCGGAAGCAGGTGCCTGTGCCCACCGAGCGGCGCACCGGCAGCGGAAAGAAGCTGATCGTCCGTGGTGCGGCGGAAAACAATCTTCGGGGCATCGACGTGGAGTTCCCGCTGGGCACCTTCATCGCCGTCACCGGCGTGTCCGGCTCCGGCAAATCGTCGCTGGTCAACGAGATCCTGTACAAGAAGCTGGGTGCGCAGCTCAACCGCACCAAGGCCCGCCCCGGCAGGCACGATGCCATGGAGGGCGTGGAGCATCTGGACAAGGTCATTGCCATCGACCAGTCCCCCATTGGGCGCACCCCCCGCTCCAACCCCGCCACCTATACCGGGCTGTTCAATGACATTCGGGAGCTGTTTGCCTCCACGCAGGACGCCAAAAGCCGGGGTTACGGCCCCGGACGGTTCTCCTTCAACGTCCGTGGCGGACGGTGCGAGGCCTGCGCCGGCGACGGCCTGCTCAAGATCGAGATGCACTTCCTGCCCGACATCTATGTGCCCTGCGAGGTGTGCAAGGGCAAGCGGTACAACCGGGAGACGCTGGAGGTGCGCTACAAGGGCAAGAACATCCACGAGGTGCTGGAAATGACGGTGGAGGAGGCGTTGCCCTTCTTCGAGAACCTGCCCAAGCTGAAAAACAAGCTCCAGACCCTGATGGACGTGGGCCTGAGCTATGTGAAGCTGGGCCAGCCGTCCACCACTCTGTCCGGCGGCGAGGCCCAGCGGGTGAAGCTGGCCACCGAGCTGTCCAAGCAGTCCACCGGCTCCACCATCTATATTCTGGATGAGCCCACCACCGGCCTGCACAGCGCCGATGTCCACCAGTTGGTGGATGTGCTGCAGCGGTTTGTGGACAAGGGCAACACGGTGGTGGTCATCGAGCATAATCTGGACGTCATCAAGACCGCCGACCATATCATCGACCTGGGCCCCGAAGGGGGCTCCGGCGGCGGCATGATCGTGTGTACCGGCACGCCGGAGGAGGTGGCCGTCTGCGAGGGCAGCTACACCGGCAGGTATCTCAAAAAGATGCTGTAAATCAAACAACGACGAGGAGTTACTATGGAACTGATGCAATGGCTGACGGAGACCATGACCGGGGAATTTACCCTGACCACGCTGGTCTCCATGGTGCCGGTGGTGGAGCTGCGTGGCGGCATCCCCTTCGGTGTGGCAGCAGGGCTGCCGGTATGGGCGGCCTATCTGGCTGCTGTGATCGGGAATCTCATCCCCGTGCCTTTTATCATCGTATATATCCGGCGGATCTTTCAGTGGATGCGCCGCCGTATGCCCCGCTTCAACGGCGTGCTGGATAAGCTGGAGAAGAAGGCGCACCTCAAGGGCGAAACGGTGAACAAGTATAAGTATCTGGGTCTGGCCATTTTCGTGGCCATCCCTCTGCCCGGTACTGGTGCATGGACGGGCGCTCTGGCGGCTGCCTTTTTGGATATGCGTCTGCGCAACGCCATGCCCGCCGTCATTGCGGGCGTACTGGTGGCCGGTGTGGCCGTCAGCATCCTCACCTACGGTGTGGCCAGCCTGTTTTAAGCCGCTACATAACCAATGGCAAAATCCGTACTTCCGGCATAGAATGAGCCGGGAGGTGGAAATCCATGGAGTTTTCTGATTTAATTGCCATCGCACTCATTGCCTTCGGTGTGGCCTGCCTGCTCTGGCTGACGCTGGGGCGGCTGCTGCTGCCCACCGTGTGCGATATTCGGGCGATAGTGCCCTGTGACGGGTCGGGAGACGGGCTGGAGCACACGGTGCGTGGGCTGGTCTGGCTGCGCCGCAGCGGTCTGTGGCGGGGCGTGGTGGTCATTCGTGATGTGGGGCTCAACCGGGACGGGCTGGAGCTGGCGCAGCGTCTGGCCGCACAGGACGGCGTGGAGCTGGAGCGCCCATGACCTGCGGATGACCACCGTTTACCAAGGAATCATACAGGAGGAAATTACGATGAAAGCTGAATTTGATCTGATCACTGCGCAGGCACGCACCGCCGTCACCGAGCTGCTGGATGCGGCCGGACTGGAGGCGGGAGATCTGCTGGTGGTGGGCTGCTCCTCCTCCGAGGTGCTGGGCGGTCACATCGGCAAGGAGTCCAGCCTGGAGGCTGCTCAGGCGGTGTTCGGGGGCATCTATCCCGTGCTGCGGGAGCGGGGCATCTGGCTGGCGGCCCAGTGCTGTGAGCATCTCAACCGTGCCCTCATCGTGGAGCGGGACTGCGCCCGTGCCTACGGCTATGAGCCGGTGAGCGTGAAGCCCCAGCCCAAGGCGGGCGGCTCCTTCGCTACCACCGCATGGGAGACCTTTGAGCATCCTGCGGCGGTGGAGCACATCCGTGCCCACGCCGGACTGGACATCGGCGGCACCCTCATCGGGATGCACCTGCGGGATGTGGCGGTGCCGGTGCGGCTCACGCTGGATCGAATCGGCAGCGCCCTGCTACTGTGCGCCCGCACCCGCCCCAAGTTCATCGGCGGCAGCCGTGCGGTCTATGAATGATGAGCAAGGTCTGCATCTTTGATCTGGACGGCACCATTACCGACTCCAACAGCCTGTGGCTGGAGGTGGATCACCGCTTTCTCTCCCGCCGTGGGCTGACCGTCACCCGTGAATATCAGGACGCCATGGCAGGCTCCATTTTTCCGGTGGCGGCGGCCTTTACCAGGGAGTATTATCACCTGCCCGACAGCCCGGAGGAGATCATGGCCGAGTGGGAGGGTCTGGCCGCCCAGCAGTACGCCCATGAGGTGGAGCTCAAGCCCGGTGCGCTGGAGCTGCTGCAGCGGTGCCGTCGGGAGGGGCGGCACATGGTGATCTTCACCGCCTGCCGGCCCGCTCTGTGCCGGGTGGCGTTGGAGCGGTTTGGCATGTTCGACTGGTTCAGGCACATCGTCTATGCCGAGGAGCTGGGGCTGGAAAAGCACGACCCACGCTGCTTCACCCGCCTGTCCCAGCTCATCGGGGCGGAGCCGGAGAACTGCGTGCTCTTTGACGACAATCCCTCCAACTGTGCCACCGCCCGTGCAGCGGGCATGACGGCGGTGGGGGTGTACGACTCCTTCCACGGCCATCGGCAGGAGGAACTCAAGGCAGCCTGCCACCGATATGTGCTGTCGCTGGAAGAATTGCTGGATACATAAAGAACGGGGGGTCTCGCTGGAGAGCCGCCGTTTTTTTATGCTTCTGTTTTCTTTTTCAGCATCCCGCACAGGGGGAAGATCACGCCGCCCACGGCGTTGCCCAGGGTGATGACCACCAGACAGAGCAGGGACTTCCACGTCCAGCCTGCCATGGCGAAATAGAACATATCGGCCACACAGTGCTCAAAGCCGCACAGGATGAACACCATCACGCCCAGCACCATGCCCAGATACTTGCCGATCTCGTGGGGATTGCTGCGGTAGCTCTCCACGCCGATGTAGATCATGATATTGCAGAAGATGCCCAGCACGAACAGGGAAATGAGGCTGTCCGCCGTCTTGACCTCGCACAGGGCGGCGGCCTTCTCGGTGAGGGCGGCACCGATGCGGGTGGCCTTCACCAACAGGGCCACCGCCTGCGCACCCACCAGATTGCCCAGCCAGACCAGACCCACGAACCCCACGTAGGACACCGGCTGTCCCGGCACATAGCACACCTTACCGGTATAAAGATTCAGCCCCAGGGTGCATACCATGAAGAGGCCCACGCAGAAGAACAGCGCCCCCAGCACCTTGTTGTCCAGCGACAGAAACACCGTGCCGCCGATGGAAATGGCGGCGCCGGCCAGCACCGCAAACAGGAAATCACGCAACCACTTCATAGCAAATTCTCCCTCTCTTGTGTGGCCTTGTATCGCTAAACCACAACATCTTGTGCTATAGTGTAGCATATCCTGCCGAAAAATACAACTATGATTTTTGTCCCTTGATTGCCGCAAAACAACGGATTCCGAATCGCTGTCATGGGGATATTAAAATTGACATCAAACAAATAATAGTGTATGATTAAATCAACAAAACAACGATGATAATTGGGCATTTTATGCAAAAAGGGCGATTCGCATGAAGAGATGGAGGAAACCAGAAGCAATACTTCAACAGTTTGTGGCCAATGATTATGTGGCAGCATGTTACGATATTACATGTGTTACACCCAATAATAATGGCTGGATCAACGCATTATTTGCGGATACAAATGGGAACGGAGCCTATGATGAAGGTGTTGATGAAACCTTATTTCAAACAGGTGGCAGGGTGTGCGGTTGCGGAACTGTACATAAAAATATTCAATTTGATGGGCCTACAGTACATGCGAACGGTTTTGTCAGAATGACATATGAAAATGGCACTCCTACAGGGGAGTATGTAGGTGTTATTTATTTTTATCAAGAGAAAACAAACTCTTCAGGATATGTTTATTATGATGTACACTCTACAGTAGTAGATCCAAGCCTGTTTACACCAAGTGAAGATCCAAATGCCTCGTAAAAGGGAAGAAAGGCGATTTGCATGAAGAACTGGATCAAACCAGAAGCAATCATTCAACAGTTCGTGGCCAATGATTATGTGGCTGCGTGTGAAACACACGTAATCATTCATTGCGATTTTATGGCAGATCAGGTAGGAGAAGGTAAGACCTATTCAGTACTGCATTATTGTGGAAATTTAGCCGGCAATGACGTGCGTATCAATTACTATCCTTGTGATGAGATTCATGTATTCGCTGAGAATAGCGGAAGATTACAAGAAGTGACTTTTACAAAGTATTGGGATAAATCAAAAGGCCCTTACGGAAGTGATTGTGGGACGCATATCGGAAAGCCCTATGCTTATGATTTGCCGATGCCGGTGACCGGATATGGATGGGTTATATTGAATGAAGATGGTTCCTATAATGACATGCATATGTCAACTCTCCCAATAATGGAGACCACAAATTCATAAGCTAATGAAAAAGAATTTTAAGAGACAGGAAACTCTTTTCCTGTCTCTCATTGTATATAGATTCTGGAGTGGTTGTATGGAAATCATGTCAGATGCTTCTTCTGTGGAAAAAATGCTGCTGTTAAGGGCAAGGCGGGAGTATATTCCGGCAAATGGAAGTATAGAGCTGCTGCCGGTTTGTAATTTGAATTGTAAAATGTGTTATGTGCGCCTTAGCCGGGAAGAGATGGAAAAACAAGGCGGACTTCGCTCTGCAGAAGAATGGATCAAAGCAGCAAAGGAAATGAAAGAGGCAGGAGTGTTGTTTCTGTTATTAACAGGGGGAGAACCGCTGCTTTATCCGGAATTGAAGGAACTGTTTCTGGAATTAAAGAAAATGGGCATGGTTCTTACCATGAATACAAACGGCACACTGCTGAATGAAGAATGGGCAGATTTTTTTGGTGAACATAAGCCGCGCCGTATCAATGTGACGCTATATGGTTCCCATGAAGAAACATACAGAGAGTTATGCGGTGCGCCGGAGGGATTTCAAAAGGCGTTAAATGGCATAAAGCTGTTAAAAGATCGAGGTGTAGATGTAAAAATTGCCGGAAGCGCAACAAAAGCAAATAAAAATGACATAATGGATATTTGCAAAATAGGGAAAGACCTGGATCTTCCCGTATCCATTGATACCTATATGATTCCGGCCGTCCGGGAACGGAATATCCCTTATGATTTTCAGGCAAGGTTAGAGGCCAAAGAAGCGGCAAAAGTCAGAGTTGATGTGCTGAAAATGGGAATGGGAGAAGACCGGTTCTTGGAATTTAGTAAAAAAACAATGGCAGAATCGAAATTGATGATCTCACAGCCGGAAAGGCAGGAACCGATCCGATGTATGGCAGGAGTGTGTTCCTTTTCGATCAATTGGAAAGGGAATTTACGGCCCTGTGTCATGCTGGATCATCCCTCTGCATCTGTTTTCGAAATGGGCTTTCAAAATGCATGGGAAAAGGTGATGACAGGGGCAAAACAGCTTCGTACCAGTTCACAGTGCAGCATATGCAGGTATCGTACCATTTGCAGAATCTGTGTGGCCAGTGCGTGGATGGAAGAAGGAAGCTATGACAGTGTTCCGAAGTATATGTGTGAGTACGCAGAGGAATGTTTCAGATTGATGGAACAGGAGCTGGAGAAAGTGAATGGATAAAACATTTCAGATAGGACAGTTCAGATTCCGGTTGTGTGCAGAAGATGGGATGATACTGCCGGAAAATTTCCTGCTTTTTGAAAAGGGAGACATTGAACCAGAATACACATATCACCTTTGTGTGACAGAACAATTTCCGGCGGAAGCAGGAAAAAAGAAAGCTGCAAGGGCCGATATTGCAGTGTATGACAATGACGGCACAGAAACCAGATATATTGGCGTAAAAGGCATAGAAGGCTGGTATGGATGCTATCAGGAATGTTCCGGAGAAGCGGCAAATATTATGCTGGATCCTGATAGAATCAAAAGCCTTCATATAGATCCGGTATTTTCCTCTCTTTTCGCATTGGAAAGACATCTGATAAAGAGGGATAGCCTGATTCTTCACTGTGCCTATATTAGAAATAACGGAGAGGCGATTTTGTTTTCGGCACCATCTGAGACCGGGAAAAGTACCCAGGCAGGGCTTTGGGAGAAGTATGTGGGTGCGGAGACGATCAATGGAGACAGAGCCCTTTTGGTGAAAAAGAACGGGAAATGGACAGCTTGTGGATGGCCGGTGTGCGGAAGCTCAGGGATATGTTACAATAAAGAAACACCGATTCGTGCGATTGTCATGTTAGAACAAGGGAAGTCAAATGCAGTGGAAAGACTGTCGCCTATGGGGGCATTTTCCCTTATTTATGGACAAGTTACAATTAATCGGTGGAATCAGGAGCAGAATACACATGCTATGGACTTGATCGAAAAACTGGTTACAGATATTCCGGTGTACCATCTGAGCTGTACGATTTCAGAAGAAGCGGTACGCTGCCTGAAGAAGGCGTTATATCAGGAAGAGTAAGACACAAAGGGAGACCGTAAAGACTCTAATTGGTAAAGGGAGGATTTGAAATGGGAACAATTTATGTCAGCAACCCGGACTATGTTTTAAGAGAAATAGCCGGGGAATGTGTATTAGTTCCTGTTGGTGAGGCCTGCATTGTCACGAATGGGATTATCTCCCTGAATGATACGAGCAGCTTTTTATGGAAATGTTTTCAGACACCGAAAACAATAGAGGAAGCGATTGCACAGGCAAAGGAGATCTACGAGGATCCGGAAGGTGTCATGGAGGCACAAATTAAGGGATGTGTAGAGCAATATGCAGAACTGGGGATCTTGAAGAAGGAACAAGCGTAAATGAAATATGTGGATACACAGGAATATGTATCAATGCTCCGAGGGCTGGTGGAGGATGGAAAAGAAGTAAGCATGATTATCACTGGCAACAGTATGAGCCCGTTTTTGAGTGATCGGAGAGATACTGTTTATTTTCGGCAGCCGAATCGTTCTTTAAGACGTGGAGATATGGTGTTTTATCAGCGGGAAACCGGACAATTTGTGATGCATCGTATCTGGAAAGTAAAAAAGGATGCCTACTATATTGTGGGCGATGGGCAGAAAAAGATTGAGGGACCAGTACAAAAAGGGCAGATATTTGCTTTGGTTACGAAGGTAAAGCGAAACGGAACATGGATTCGTCCGGGGGATTTTTGGTGGGAATTTTTTGAGCATTTCTGGATACGAGTAGTTCCCCTTCGTCAAGTTATAATGAAGTGTTATCGTTTGTTGACGATCCAAAAATAAGGTTCTATAACCTGAGCTTTGCGGCAAAAAAGATCATAAAACCCCTTCAATGCGAGGGCGGTATACAAAAAGGATGGCCCGTGGGATACCACAGGCCATCCTTTCACAGTTTTTTCATGTGCTGGGCGGCAGATTTGAGCATGAGCCGCTTGGTGCCCACGTTGTCGAAGGCGATCTCGATGAGGGCGTCGCCCCCCATCTTCTGCACCGACAGCACCATGCCCCGGCCAAAGGCCTTGTGCTCCAGACTGTCCCCCTTCTGGAAGGCGGGCAGGGGAGCAGCGGAGCTGGCGGGCGGGGTGTAGCCGCTGGCGGGGCGCTGGGCCACGGGACGGGAGGGACGAGTTGGTGCGGCAGGGCGGGCGGGAGCGTAGCCCTCCCCACGGCTGTAAGGATTGCGGTAGGTGGACACAGGGGGCGGAGTCTGGTCAAAGTCGTCCTCCCAGCGGTATCCGGCGCTGCGGTCGGTGTAGCTGCGGCCCGACTGCTCCAGCAGCTCCGGCGGGATCTCCCCCACGAAGCGGGAGGGACGGTTGGCGCTGGTGCGGCCGAAGAGCATACGCTGTCCGGCGCAGGTGAGGTGGAGCCGCTCCTTGGCACGGGTGAGTGCCACGTAGCACAGTCGCCGCTCCTCCTCCATCTCCTCAAAGTCACCGATGGAGCGCATTCCGGGGAAGATGCCCTCCTCCATGCCCACCACAAACACCACCGGAAATTCCAGCCCCTTGGCCGAGTGCATGGTCATCATGACCACCGCATCCTCGTTGGGGTCGTGGTTGTCCAGATCGGTGTACAGGGCGATCTCGTCCAAAAAGCCTGCCAGCGTGGGCTGGGTCTCCGCATTTTCCATGTAGCCGTTGATGGAGGTGAGCAGCTCCTTGACGTTTTCCAGACGGGTGCGGCTCTCAACGTCGTTCTTGGCCTCCAGCATGGCGGCGTAGCCCGTGCGGGACACCACTTCTTCGTAGAAGGCGGGCAGCTCCATGGTGTGGGACAGGGCGGACAGCTCGCCCATCATGGCGGAAAACTGCCCCAGCTTGCCCGCTGCCCTTTGCAGGTCGGGATGAACGGAGGCGTTGGAAATGACCTCCCACAGGGAGCAGTTCTGCTCCGTGGCGATAATACGGGCGCGCTCAATGGTGGCGTTGCCGATGCCCCGGGGGGGATTGTTGATGATGCGGGTGAGGCGCAGATCGTCCCGATGGTTGGCGATGACGCACAGGTAGGCCAGCATATCCTTCACTTCGGCACGGTCAAAGAAGCGGGTGCCACCGATGACCCGGTAGGGGATGCCGTTGCGCTTGAAGGCCACCTCCAACTGGTTGGACTGGGCATTCATACGGTAGAGGATGGCGTGGTGGTTCCATGCCCGGCCCTTGCGGTAGCCGTCCATGATTTGCCCGGCCACATACTGGGCCTCGTCATGCTCATTCATGGCGGTGTGCAGGTGTACCGGGGCGCCTGCATCCCCCGCCGTCCACAGCTCCTTGCCCTTTCGTCCCTGATTGTGGCGGATGACGGCGTTGGCCGCTGCAAGAATATTTTTGGTGGAGCGGTAGTTCTGCTCCAGACGGATGGTGCGGCAGCTCTTGTACTGATCCTCGAAGGAAAGAATGTTCTCGATGGTGGCACCCCGGAAGCGGTAGATGGACTGGTCATCGTCACCCACCACGCAGATGTTCTCGTACCCGCCGGCCAGCAGGGAGGAGAGCTGATACTGGAGGTGGTTGGTGTCCTGATACTCGTCGATGAGGACGTAGCGAAA
>JAZNQA010000033.1:0-20105 GCA_045589915.1 Candidatus Enterenecus sp. | reverse complement strand
TGATATATTATATGTGAACTCAAGGAGCCGCCGGGCTACCGGCTCTCCTGCGTTTCATCACTCGAACACCTGTCACCTCCCCGGTTCTGTTACGGAAAGGATGGTATTCCCATGACGAAACGGACTTATGTACCCATGACCTTACGCTGCGAGATGTTCGTGCTCAATCAGGCCATTGCGGCGGCTTGCTCTACTGAAACATATTCCTTGGTGCAATCGAGTGGCGGGCCGCTGTATGGCAAAGCATTTGTGTGCCACTCATGCGGCGGACATGACCATGGTTGGTTTCTCTACGAAAACAAGGCCACCGCCGATAGCAAGGTCAATTCAGGCGAGAAGGTGTTTGTCAGTGTCTATGCCGCTGATTCCAACACAAGTTCGAATCCCTGTAAAAGTGCCGAAAAGATCGCAAGGGGTCAAGTCTACTACGGTGCTGCGGCCGGTCTTCCGGCTACCGGCTTGCAAAGATTTGACCCGGTCTCCTTCTTGAATAACGGCGGAGAGCTTGTGCCTAACAGCACCGTCAACGGTGCGATTGGTGACGCAACCATTACCTATATCCACGGCTCCTGATCCGCCTTCCATCGCAGAGCAGACACATTGTGTACCACATAAACCAAAGCGGCAAGACGACCTGCGGGGGTCGTCTTGTTGCTTTTGATCCGTTCTGGATCGCAAGTGCCCCCTGGCAGGCGGTTTGTGAAAACCGTCCATAGACATTCCAAAATTTTGATTTGTTTTTTCGCCCATTCCCCCTTTACACTTGGGGCAATTTCTGATATATTAGATGGGCAATTCGAAATGCGCCCGTAGTTCAATGGATAGAGCGTCAGATTCCGGTTCTGAATGTTAGGGGTTCGAGTCCCTTCGGGCGTGCCAGAGCTTCGCAGTCCGAGCCCCTTCCTTTTTTCGGGAATAGGCTCGGACTGCGTCTTTTTTGGGCTGCGGTTCGATCACCGATCATCAGGCACAGCCGCCGGCTGTGCCCTTTTAGTATGGCTTATCATGGGAGGGATGGCACATGAGCACACATCAGACTTGGTTTACCATTGGAGGCGTGCCCATCTGTATGGTCACCCCCTCCCCCCTGCGGGTGGAGCCGTCCTTTGAGGGCTACCTGTCCCCGCCGCCTGATGATATGGACAAGGCGGTGGTGTGTACCTTCACGCCGTGGGAGGAGCTGCCCATGCCCGAACCGGGCTCCAAGCTGGTTCTGTCCAACGGCATGCACGACATTTTCTGGTCCCCCACGGGCGTGCGGCAGTACTTCACCATCCCCTATGTGGTTCCGCCCCCCGAACACCGGGAGCGGCCCCACCTGTGGCAGGAGCTGCCTGAGGAGCCTGGACGGCGGATGCACCTTCATTTCCGTCCCAACTGCGTCGATTATTTTTCCACCGCCTCCGGCTGCTTCAACGCCGCCAAGATCGAGCGGCTCATCATCGGCGGGGATCGGCTCATCCTCCACGCCTCCTTCCTGCAATGGCAGGACAAGGCCATTGCCTTTACCGCCAACTCCGGCGTGGGCAAAAGCACTCAGGCCGACCTGTGGCACAAGTACGCCGGAGCGGAGATCCTCAATGGCGACCGCATGGTATTTGGCCTGCGGGACGGGGTAATGACCGGCTTCGGCCTGCCGGTGGCTGGCTCAAGCAACATTTTTGTGAATCGGACGGTGCCCCTGCGGTGCATCGTGCTGCTGGAGCAGGCGCCGGAGAACGTGATCCGGCGGGAATCGGCACGGCTGGCCCTCCCCCTGCTGCTGCGGCAGGTGACGGTGAACGGCTGGAGCCCGTGGTTTATGGACAGGGCGTGTACCATCCTCTCCGACCTGCTGGAGCGGGTGCCGGTCTACCGGCTGGGGGCTACGCCCGATGAGCGTGCGGTGCGCTGCCTCATGGAGCAGTTGGAACAGGACGGGGTGTGAGCAACATGGAATCCCTAAAAACACTTTGGAGAAAATGGAAGGACGGCACCCTCCACGAAACGTGGGAGGAATGGCTGTTTATCTGGAGCTACGGCAAGCGCTACTGGCCCGCCATCCTCTTTTACATCTTTCTGGGTATGTTCGGCACGGTGTTCTCCCTCGTGTCCAGCATCGCCTCCAAGAACCTGATCGACATTGTCACCGGCATCCAAACCGACCGCATGGGCACCATGATCGCCATCATCGTACCCATGGCCCTGTTTTCCATGCTGTTTGGCTCTCTTTGCTCCCGAATCTCGCTGAAGATCAGCATCCGCATCTCCAACGACATTCAGGCGGATATCTTCGACAAGATCATCAACGTGCGCTGGCTGGATCTGTCCAGGTACACCGCCGGCGAGCTGCTCAACCGCTTTGGCAGCGATGTCAGCACCGTGGCGGGCAGCGCCATCGGATGGTTCCCCCAACTCATCAACAGCCTCTTCAGCTTTGTGGTTACCCTGATGGTGGTCATCTACTACGATCCCACCATGGGTCTGCTCACCGTGATCCAGATCCCCATCATGTTTGTGTCCTCCCGCTTCACCCTGCCCAAAATGCGGAAGTACACCGAAAAGGTGAAGGAAATGAACGGCAAGGTGCTCCAGTTCCATCAGGAGACCTTTAACAATATCGACACCATCAAATCCTTCGACCTCACCGATCAGTTCGGCGGCAAGCTGCGGGACTGGCAGCAGGAAAACAAGAAGATCAATCTGGAGTACAACGCCTTCACCCTGATCCGAGGCATCATCATGTCCGTGGTGGGCATGATCATCTCCTATGCCGCCTATTTCTGGGGCGTGTACCGCCTGTGGACGGGGGCCATCACCTACGGCGAGATGACCCTGTTCCTCGGTCAGGGCAGCAAGCTGGCAGGACAGTTCAAAAACGTGGTTTCCATCATTCCGTCCACCATCACCTCCACCATTTCGGCACGGCGACTGATGGAGATCATCAATCTGCCCCCCGATGAACGGCTGGAAGCCGAGACAGAAGAGCTCAAGCTCAACCGCAGGGACGGCTTCACCGTGGAGTTCAACGACATTACCTTCGGCTATCAGCCGGACAAGCCGGTGATCCGGCACGGAAACCTGTGTGCCCACCCCGGCGAGATCATCGGTCTGGTGGGCCCGTCGGGTGCCGGCAAGACCACCAGCGTGCGCCTGCTGCTGGGTCTGGTCACGCCGGACGAGGGCACGGCGCAGCTTCGTGACCAACACGGCAACGTCACCAAGATGAACGCCGCCACCCGCACCATGTACTCCTATGTTCCCCAGGGCAACACCATTTTCTCCGGCACCATTGCGGAAAATCTGCGGCTGGCCGACCCGGATGCCACCGATGAGGAGCTGCGCCATGCACTGGAGACCGCCTGCGCCTGGGAATTCGTCTCCCAGCTCCCCGACGGCATGGACAGCGTCATCGGTCAGCGGGGGCAGGGTCTGTCCGAGGGGCAGGGGCAGCGCATCGCCATTGCCCGTGCCGTACTGCGCAAGGCCCCCATCCTGCTGCTGGATGAGGCCACCTCCGCCCTGGACGTATACACCGAGAACCGTATTCTGGAGAACCTGCTCACCGAGGACTCCAGCCGCACCTGCATCGTCACCACACACCGGCCCAGCACCCTTGCCCGCTGCCGCCGGGCATACCAGATCAGCGACGGCACCATTCATCAGCTCACCGATGAACAGCGCCTCCAGTTTGGTCAGGTGCCCCTGCCCACACCTACACACTAAACAACACGGGAGCGTGCATGGCACGCTCCCGTGTGTGAGCCTGTCGAAAAAGGCCTGCCTTTTTCGACAGGAAGTTTTGCGGCCTGCCGCAGCGCACTCGTTGTCCATACGGCACGGACAACTCGCACGTTTGCAGGCCGAGAAGTGTTTTCCCCGACGCACAGGTCGCCGGAGAAAACGGCTTTCTTTTTATTTCGCCGCATAGCGGCGAAACTCTACGAGGTTTTTTGACAGTCTGACACGGGAGCGTGCATGGCACGCTCCCGTGTTTTCATGGCTTTTGTACCGGGGTCACGCCCCTTGCCTGTCCCGCTCCCGATCCCGTTGGATCAGCAGCTTGACCGCCTCAATGCCCACCTGAATGGCGGACTCGGTATTCTCGTCCCGTGTCATGTCCAGTCCGGCGGCGTTGCGCTCCTGATTCCAGATCACATGGAATACCGAGCCACACCGCACGCCCCGATGGGCCGCCACGGTGAACAGGGCGGCAGACTCCATCTCGGAGGCCAGCACGCCCAGCCGCTTCCATGCCTCCCACTTCTGCTGCAGCTCACAGGACACCGGCATGACCTCCGGCGAATGCTGGCCGTAGAAGGAGTCCTTGCACTGCACCACGCCGGCGTGCCAGCGCTTACCCATGCCCTTGGCGGCGTCCACCAGAGCGGTGAGCACCTCAAAGTCGGACACAGCGGGGAACTCGATGGGGGCGTATTCCCGACTGGTGCCCTCCATGCGGACGGCGCCGGTGGCCACCACCACATCGCCGCTGGTCACGTCCAGCCGGATGCCGCCGCAGGTGCCCACACGCACAAAGGTGTCTGCACCGATGTTGGCCAGCTCCTCCATGGCGATGGCGGCGGAGGGACCGCCGATGCCGGTGGACACCACGCTCACCTTCTCGCCCAACAGGGTGCCGGTATAGACCACATACTCCCGATTGGTCACAATGTGGACAGGGTCGTCAAAATACCTGGCGATCTGGGCGCACCGTCCGGGATCACCGGGCAGCAGGCAGTAGCGCCCCACGTCGCCGGCCTTACACTGGATGTGGAACTGGAGTTCTTCAGCGATCATAGCAGTCACCCCTCATCTGATATTGCAGTAAATTATACGTTATTGGCAGAAAAAAAGCAAGGTATACCCCTTGGTATACCTTGCTTTTGTGCTTACACCTGGATGGCGCCCAGCACCGCCCCGATGGAATCATGGATGACCAGATCAGCCTTCTTATCATAGGGGGTGGCATCCCGGTTGATGAGCACCAGTTGATTGCCCCGGTAATAATTGATAAGCCCTGCCGCAGGGTAGACCACAAGGGATGTGCCGCCCACGATGAGGACGTCGGCACGGCTGATGGCCAGCACGGCGGCCTCTATGGTCTCCTGATCCAGCCCTTCCTCATAGAGCACCACATCGGGCTTCACCACGCCGCCGCACACCGGGCAGCGGGGCACGCCCTTCGAGGCGGCGATGAAGTCGGCATCATAGAACTGGCGGCACTTCATGCAGTAATTGCGGTGGACGGAGCCGTGGAGCTCGTACACCGTCCGGCTGCCTGCCATCTGGTGGAGCCCGTCGATGTTCTGGGTGACCACCGCCCGCAGCTTGCCCGCCTGCTCCAGTTCAGCCAGCTTGCGATGGGCGATGTTAGGCTGCACGCCTGGGCAGATCATCTTGTCCCGATAAAAGCGGTAGAACTCCGCCGGATCGTTCATGAAATAGGTATGGCTCAGAATGGTCTCCGGAGACACATCATAGGACTGGTGGTACAGTCCGTCCACGCTGCGGAAATCGGGGATGCCGCTCTCGGTGGACACGCCGGCACCGCCGAAAAAGACAATGTTGTCACTTTCCGTGATCCACTGCTGAAGCTGCTGCTGTGGGGTCATGGCCACACATCCCTTCCCGATCAGAAGGGCAGACCAAGACCGCCGGTGAGCTTGGACATCTGGCTGGCAGCGTCCTCATTGGCCTTGCGCAGCGCCTCGTTGACGGCGGCCACGATGAGATCCTGAAGCATTTCCACATCGTCGGGATCCACCGCTTCGGGGTCGATGGTGACGCTGGCCAGCTCCTTCTTGCCGGACACCACGGCGGACACCACGCCGCCGCCGGCGCTGGCCTCGTAGCTCTTGTTCTCCAGCTCCTCCTGAGCCTTCATCATATCCTGCTGCATCTTCTGGGCCTGACGGATCATGTTGTTCATGTTGCCGCCGCCCATGCCCATGCCGCCCATGCCACGGCTGTTAAATCCCTTTGCCATATGTGTTTACCTCCTAAAGATGGTTATTCTACAATGATATTCACGCCGCCGCCGGCCAAAAATGCCTCCAGCGCATCGTCCTCGTCACTGAGGGCAGGGGTTGGAGCGGGAGCAGGCTGCTCTATGGGAGCTTTGCCCACCTTGACTGCCACCCGCACGGCGCCGCCCATGAGCCGCCCTGCGGTCTGCGCCACGGGAGCGGTGATGGCGGGGCGATCCAGCATATCACGGATGAAGTCATTGGCCGCCCAGAGGGTGAGGGTCTGCCCGTCCCAGCTTCCGTCGGTCATGACGCTGTTGCCCACGAAGCTGTAATCACTCACCGGCAGCACCGCCTTGAGCTGATCCCGCAGGGCGGGCCAGCCCGGCCAGCTTCGGGACACCGAAGATGGTGCAGGTGCAGGGGCAGGCTGCGCAGGTGCGGGAGTGGGGGCAGGTCGTGCCGGTTCGGGGGCAGGCTCCGACACAGGGAGAGCGGGCTGAGCCGCAGCAGGAGCGGCAACGCCGCTCTGCTCCAATCGGGCGATGCGGGCGGTGAGCCCGGACACCGAGCCGTCCAGCGTGGGGTCGCACAGGGTGATGAGGCACAGCTCCACATCGGTGCGCCGATTGGCGGAGCGGGCCAGATCAGCACCGGTTTTTTGCAGCAGGTTGAGCATCTGCACCAGTCTGGGGATGTCGAACCGCCCGGACAGGCGGCGCATGGTGGTCTCATCATAGCCGCCGGTCATGAGGGCGGCACCTGTATCGGGCGCAGTGCGCCGCACCAGCAGGTCACGGACGAGGGCAGACAGCTCGCCCACCAGGGCGGCCATCTCCTTGCCGCCGGCATACAGGCGGTCAAGACGGTGGAGCGCACCGCTGCTGTCGCCGGAGGCGATGTCCTCCAGCAGGGCGGCGGTCTCCAGGTTTCCGGCCAGACCGAGGGCGGAAAAGACCCGCTGCTCGTCCACGGTGCCGCCGCTGCCCACGCACTGATCCAACAGGGACAGGGCATCACGCATCCCGCCGTCGGCCAGACGGGCAATGAGGTCTGCCCCCTCCGCCGTCAGCTCGATGCCCTCCTCCCCCGCCACATAGCGCAGGCGGGCTGCGATCTCCTCGGCGTGGATGCGCTTGAAGGAGAACTGCTGGCAGCGGCTCTTGATGGTGGCAGGGACTTTATGGATCTCGGTGGTGGCGAGGATGAACATCAGGTGGGCGGGAGGCTCCTCCAGAATTTGAAGCAGGGCGTTGAACGCCTGAGTGGAGAGCATATGTACCTCGTCCACGATGTACACACGCTTTTTCACCGCCGCAGGGGTGTACACCGCCTCGTCCAGAATGGCACGGATGTCGTCCACACGGTTGTTGGAGGCGGCGTCCAGCTCCAGAACGTCCAGCACGGAGCCGCTCTCAATACCACGGCAGGCCTCGCATTGATTGCAGGGGCTGCCCCCCTCGGGATGCAGACAGTTCACCGCACGGGCCAGCAGCTTGGCACAGGTGGTCTTGCCGGTGCCACGGGTGCCGGTGAACAGATAGGCATGGGACAGGCGGCCGGACTCCACCTGCCGCTGGAGGGTGCCGGTGATATGGCTCTGCCCCACCACATCGCCAAAGGTGCGGGGCCGCCACTTACGGTATAGGGCTTGATACATCCATATCACCTCAAAATCAGTAAAATCTTCCTGTCGTGCTTCCGCAAATAAAAAACGCTTCAGTACATGACAAGGCTGCGCACCGGCCTTTGAAGAACAGGATATGCCCGTGACCCATACAGCCGGCTCAGGATCGGCAGCCCCGCGGCACACGCGGCAATCCGCTTAGTGCTGCTCGGTTCCCCGCCTGACACGGTTCACGGGGCCACGTTGCGCAGGACCGATCCATCATCACTGCTTATATGGGGCAGACGACACAGCCTGCCTCCGGGGGCCGGGATTCATTCCCGCTGTAGCGGATTGCAGGTACAGGGCACCGCTAACTCCCCAACTAGCGCAGCCTTGTCCTGCGCTGAAGCGCCGGAAAAGCCGGGATTTATTTTACCATGATTCCGCAGATTTATCAACTGTATTTTTATCTTAATAAAAGAACTCTGCACCCCTCACAGGAGAGGTGCAGAGTTTCCTGCATCACAGTCGGCGGAGCAGAGCCACGCCCTTGGCACGCAGCAGCAGGGCGCACAGCGCCGCCAGCGCCGCAAAGAGGGCCACCGGCAGGGCCACGGCCCCTGCCTCGCCCAAACACTTGCCACCCAGCCAATAGAGCACTCCGGCCAGCACAAAGACCGCCATGGGCACCAGCATGGACAGCATGACAGGCATGGACTGCTTCACCACCATCGCCTCGTTGGGTGCGTCCAACTTGGGGAAGGTGAGCCCCATAAGCATGGAGAAGCAGGCGTGCCCTACCACAAACACCGCCATGGCCGCCGTCTGCACCACGGCCTGCCACAGAGGAAGCGCCAGCGCAATGGAGATGAGCACCGAAGCCACCATGGTGCAGGGCAGCGCCAGCAGCATATGGAAGCCGGTCTTGAGCCAGATGAGGGTCTCCTCCCGCACCGGCGCTTCCCGCAGCAGCCACAGGCAGCGCCCCTCCAGACTGATGGAGGGGGCGGCGATGCCGCAGGTACACAGGCAGAATCCCATGGCCACCGCCGCCACAGGGAGGGCGGGCAGAATGGTGGTGAGCTGCCGCAGCGCCTGCTGCTGCCACAGGGCCACCACCGCCAGCACCAGCAGCAGGATGAGCCCCAGTCCGGCGTTCCAGAAGTAGTTGGGTGTGCCGAAAAACCGCCGTGCCTCCTTGGCCAGCAGGGCCTTTCGCTGCCCTGCGGCGGTCTGTGCGGACAGCTTATAGTCACTGCGGGCGGAGCGGCTCTGAAAGGCGGTGACCGCCTTGCGGTACACGCTGCCCAAAATGATCACCATCAACGCAAAAGGCACAATGCAGCAGGCCACGAAGGCCAGCAGCAGACCCCAGTTGCCCATGATGCCGTCCCCCATCCAGACCAGAGGGAGCGCCCAGCTCAGGGACTGCTTCATCTGGGCGGCATGGGCGGCCAGATCGTCGATCATACCGCTGAGACTGAAGGAGAACCAGAACACCGCCGCCAGCACCAGTACCATGGCGATATTCTGCCCCAGCAGCTTACCACGGGAAAACTTGGCGGACAGAAAGGCCACCAGCGCACCCAGCAGGATGGACAGCGCCGTATCCAGCAAAGGAAGCGCAAAGGCGGCGATGAGCACCCGCACCCAGAAGGTCAGCGTGCCGCCCACACCGCCCTGAGTGGCAATGGCGCAGCACACACCGGCGGGCACCAGCACGAAAAAGGAAAAGACCAGATTCTCCAGATAGATGGCTGCCACACGGCTGGTCATGAGCATCATGGGGGACACCGGCAGGGAGAGCATCAGGTCGTTATCCTTGCCCTCGAACACCACACCCTTCACCGCAAAGACGGTGAACATCAGCCCGCCCACCAGGGCGCCGATCCCCATGAAGATGAACACCAGCACCTCCATATGCACAGGGGCAAGGGCCGTGAGCAGCATGGAGCTGTACAGCCCGGACAGGTAGAGGGCCAGACAAGCGATGAGCAGGATGGCGCCGATGCCGGATACAGCCCGTTTCTTTTTCCCCTTGCCCACGCCGGAGGAGGTGAGCAGCATGGATTTTACGCTGACCTTGAGCAGCGCAAAGAATTTCTTCATCCCTTCTCACCCTCCAGCTCCAGGAACACCGCCTCCAGAGAGGAGTCGCCCACCAGCTCCTCGGTGGGGCCGCACTTCACCAGCCGCCCGTCCTTGATGATGGCGATCTTGTGGCACAGCTTTTCCGCCACCTCCAGCACATGGGTGGAGAAAAATACGGCGGAGCCCTCCCGGCACAGCTCGGCCAGATACTCCTTCATCACATGGGAGGCAGAGGGATCCAGCCCCACAAAGGGCTCATCCAGCAGCAGCAGTCTGGGCTTGCGGATGAAGGCGGAGATGAGGGCCAGCTTCTGGCGCATACCGTGGGAATAGCTGCCGATGGGGGAGCCCAAGTTCCCCGTCAGCTCAAAGGCATCGGCAAAGCGGGCAATGCGCTCGGTGCGCTCCTTAGCGGGAATGTCATACAGGTCGGCAATGAAGTTCAGAAAGTCGATGCCCTTCATGAACTCGTACAGGTCGGGATTATCAGGCAGGAAGGCAGTCACCTTCTTGGCGGCCACCGCATCCCGCTTCACATCGTGACCGTCGATGTAAATGTGTCCCTCGGTGAAATCCATCACGCCGGCCACCGCCCGGAGGGTGGTGGTCTTTCCGGCACCGTTGTGGCCAATAAAGCCGTAGATCTCACCCGGACGGACATGGAGGCTCAGGTCGTCCACGGCCTTTTTGCCGCCGGGATAGGTTTTGGAATAGTGTTCGATACGCAGCATACAGGTTCCCTCTTTTCTTTCACTTGCTCACTCAGATCATGCTTCACGCTCAAAGATGAGATCCATTTCCTTGAACTTGCCGTAGTCGTTGATGACCGTGGGCACATAGCCCACATAGCGCCAGCCCTTGGCGGCGTATTCCGAGATCAGGGTTCGGTGGGCGGTGAATTCCGAGCCCACCCACTTCTGGCACACCAGCGTGACATATTCATACTCGTACATCTTGTTTCCTCCCTTGGTTCACAGGTTCCACACAAAGAGCATCACGGTGAGCACAGCGGTCATGGCCAGAATGAGGATGCCCGCCACACGGCGGCGCCCCTCATGGCAGGCCTGACTGCTGCCCAGAGCGCTCAATGCCACCGGCAGCAGCAGCGCCACCGGCTTGATGATGGTGTTGACGGGCTGCCCGTCCGCCGCCATGCGCATCACCATCTCATCGGGCAGCACGAACCAGCCCACGATGGCGGCGGCCACAAAGGGAATGAGCAGCAAATAGGGCCAATATATCCTTAATTTCTCTTTCATACACGATACCTCACTGCGGTGCCGTAAGCGGTAATCTCCGCCGCACCGCGCATAATGGATGCGGACGCAAAGCGGACGCAGACCACGGCATCGGCTCCCAAAGCCTCCGCCTCGTCCACCATGCGCTTGGTGGCGATCTGGCGGGCTTCGTTGAGCACCTGCGTGTAGCCCTCCACCTCGCCGCCTACCAGCGTTTTCATGCCGGCCATAAAATCCTTGCCGAAATGGTTGGACTGCACCACGGTGCCCTTCACCATGCCCAGCGCCTCGATCTCCCTGCCGGGAACGTAATCAATATTGAGAAGCAGCATCCTCTTCCCCTCCTCTGATCTGTTTCACCCGCTGGAACAGGGCCAGCAGTACGCCCAATATGACTACCGTAGGGATGGCTGCCAGCACCACCACCAGCCACAGGGGCGGTGCATCCTCCGCCGACACGGTAAAGGCCCATATGATGAGGGCGATCACAGCGCCCATCACCGCCAGCATGGCGGCTGCCGCCACGATGGGGGCCACATATCGGGTCATCTTATCCTGCCGTTTGACGTTCATGAACTTGGTTCCCTCCTGTTCCTGACGAGCCATTTGGGAGAGCACCCCATCGGCATCCAGGCGATCCAGTTGGCACCCGCTGTCCCGTATTCCGCCGCACACGCTCTGCATGGCTTCCAGATTGGTCTGCCTGCGCTCCAACTGGATCATGTGGCGGCTCATGGCATCGGTCAGCGTGAGCTGGCCTGACTTCAGGCGCAGGATCTCCTCAATGGGCACATCCAGCATCCGCAGCAGCTTCACTTTTTTCAGCCATGCCACATCCTCGTCGCTGTAATCCCGGTAGCCGTTCTCGCTGTTGCGGCCGGGGGTGAGCAGGCCTTCCCGTTCATAAAAGCGGATATTGACCTTGGTGATGCCCACCAACTGTTCCACCTGATTGATCTTCACGAGTCTCTCCTCCCTCGTCTGCGCCCATCATAGACCTTCCAGTGGGTGGAAGGTCAAGTGTTTTTTGTAAAAAAATAGGAACGGCTGGGCCGTTCCGATTTTTACATGGCATTACACGCCGGCCAGAGCCTGTTCCACGTCGGCAATGAGGTCGTCCAGATCCTCAATGCCCACCGACAGGCGCACCAGATCGGGGGACACCCCGGCGGCCACCAGCTCCTCGTCGTTCATCTGGCGGTGGGTGGCGGAGGCGGGGTGGAGAACACAGGTCTTGGCATCGGCCACATGGGTGGCGATGGAGCACAGCTTCAGCCCGGCCATGAACCGCTCGGCGGCGGCACGGCCGCCCTCCACGCCGAAGGAAACCACGCCGCAGGTGCCGTTGGGCATATACTTCTGAGCCAGCTCGTAGTATTTGTCTCCGGGCAGACCGGCATAGCGCACCCACGCCACCTTGGGGTGATTTTGCAGGAACTCGGCCAGCCCCTGAGCGTTGGCGCAGTGCTTGGCCATGCGCAGGGGCAGCGTCTCCATGCCCAGCCCCAGCAGGAAGGAGTTCATGGGGGCGGGGGTTGCGCCGAAGTCACGCATGAGCTGGGCGGTGGCCTTGGTGATATATGCGCCGCCCTGACCGAAGCGCTGGGTGTAGATCACGCCGTGGTAGCTGTCATCCGGAGTGGTGAGGCCGGGATACTTGTCGGCATAGGCGTCCCAGTTGAAGTTGCCGGAGTCCACGATGGCGCCGCCCACAGCGGCGGCGTGGCCGTCCAGATACTTGGTGGTGGAGTGGGTCACGATGTCGGCACCCCAGCGGAAGGGGTTGCAGTTGGCGGGGGTGGCAAAGGTGTTGTCCACGATGAGGGGCACGCCGTTGGCGTGGGCCACACGGGCAAACTTCTCAATATCCAGCACCTTGAGGGAGGGGTTGGCGATGGTCTCACCGAACAAAGCCTTGGTGTTGGGGCGGAAGGCGGCGGACAGCTCCTCCTCGGAGCAGTCGGGGTCCACAAAGGTGAAGTCGATGCCCATCCGCTTCATGGTGACGGCAAACAGGTTGTAGGTGCCGCCGTAGATGGCGGAGGAGGCCACCACATGATCGCCGGCAGAGGCGATGTTGAACACGGAGAAGAAGGAGGCCGCCTGGCCGGAGGAGAGGAGCATGGCCGCCGTGCCGCCCTCCAGAGCGCACAGGCGGGCAGCCACCGCATCACTGGTGGGGTTTTGCAGGCGGGTATAGAAATATCCGTCAGCCTCCAGATCGAAGAGCTTGCCCATATCCTCGCTGGTTTCGTAGCGGAAGGTGGTGGACTGGATGATGGGGATGTTGCGGGGCTCGCCGTTGCCGGGGCGATAGCCCCCGTGGAGACAGTTGGTATCAAAGTTCATGGGATCTCGTCCTTTCCCGATTGAAATGGGATTTCATCATAGCACGCTGAGGGGCAGCAGTCAAGAATGACCGTCCGTGGGTGACAGGGGCTGGGAGATGTCCACCCCGCCGTAGCGGGACACCGTTTCCCCCTCCACCATGATCTGCACCGACTCCACCGAGTCGATGCTGCACAGGGTATCCACCAAAGACTGAATGAGCAGCCGACGGTCACTCTCCGCCTGCGGGATGTTGTCCAGCAGAGCTGCGGAGAAGTCGGCATGGCACACGCCGCCGTCCACACGGGCGGAGTACACCTCCACCCCCTCAGGCAGCAGGGGCTCCAGCCCCTCATCCTGGGGGCCCTCCGCCAGCGCCTCCAGCACCACCAGGGCGGGAGATTCGTGTTCGGTGAGCCGGAAGCTGCGCAGCTCATAGCCCAGCTCGGCAGTACCTGTACGACGGAAATGGAGAGCAGCGGACAGTTCCACCGGCTCCTCCTCGGCGCCGGAAAAGACCACATCGTGGGCATAGAGGATCTGCCGGTCACGGTAGGGCACTCCGCCGCCGTTGACGGTGATGCGTACCCCCTCCACGTCAGCAAGCTGGGTCATGGTCAGGGTGATGCAGTAGTCGGCAAGGGTGAGATCCATCCCCACCAGCTCACCGTAGGCTCCGGAGAAGTCCAGCTCCAGAATATCCCCCTCCTGCGACCAGCCCAGCAAGCGGGTGTCTGCCGGAAAGGGGCTGACCAGACCGCTGCCCATGTAGGGCCCTGCCAGCAGCGCAGCCATCAGTTGGGGCACAGTCTCCTCCCCCTCGTAGGGGCAGGTGCCCATGGCGGCGGCCGAGCCGAGGCCGCCCGCAGGATCGGTGATAAACCAGAGCTGCAGCCCTTCCTGCGCAGGCTGTTTGGCGCAGCCCATCAGCAGGAGCAGCAGGGTCAGGCACAGGGTCACGATGCGTTTCACGGCTGGCTCACCTCCCCTGCATATTCGGGAAACTCCACACGGAAGCAGGTTCCTTTTCCGTCCTTGCCGGAGGACACGGTGATGTCCCCCCCGTGGAGAAGGGCGGTATCACGGGCGATGGACAGCCCCAGCCCGGTGCCGCCTGCGGCACGGGAGCGAGCCTTGTCCACCCGATAGAAGCGGTCGAAGATCTTGGTCAGGTCCTCCTTTGGGATGCCCACGCCGGTATCCTCCACAGTTAGGATCACCCGACCGTCCCGATGATATACGGTGACATCCACCCGACCACCGGGCAGATTGTATTTGATGGCGTTTTCCATCAGGTTGAAGGCCACCTGATACAGGTCGTCCTCGGTGGCCAGCAGAGTGCAGTCAGGCTTCAGATTGCAGTTGAGCTCCACCTGTGCTGTTTCGGACAGGGGGCGCAGCATATGGGCCACCTTTTCCACCACATGGCCCAGCTCCACCGCCGCCAGTTCCCGCTCTACCCCCGCATCCAGACGGGTGAGGGTGAGCAGCCGCTCGCTGATGCGGGTGAGGCGCTCCGCCTCCTCCCCGATGTCGGTGACGAATTCCCGCACGGTGTCCATGTCCACGCTGGGGTTTTGGAGGATGGAGTCAGACAGCAGGCGGATGGAGGCCAGCGGGGTTTTCAGCTCGTGGGATGCGTCGGACACAAATCGGCGGCGCACCTCCTCCGTGGTCTGGAGGCGGTCGGTGAGCTGGTTGAACTCAGCGGCCAGCTCGGCCAGCTCGTCCCCGCCGCGGGGCTGCACCCGATGGCTGTACTCGCCCTCACGCACCCGACGGATGGCACTGAGGAGCAGGGATGTATTGCGGGTGAGTGCCTTGGACAGCACCAGCACCAACGCCAGCGCCACCACGCAGATGATGATGGAGATGGTGCGCAGATTGGACTGGATGGACAGCAGCACTTCTCCCTGCTCGGTGTCAAATTCATAAAGGTAAACCGCACCGAGGGTGACGCCACGGTACACCATGGGCACCGCCACACGGGAACGGAACGCCCCGTCCCGATACTCGGAGCGGAACACATCCTGCCCACGCAGGGCAGATACCACCTCGCCCATAAGGGCGTAGTCCGACTGGCGGTTGTCCAGCGTGGAGCTGTCGTACAGAATGAGGCCGGCAGCATCGGTGACCAGCACACGGGTGACCTGCAGATCATCCAGCAGGGTCATGGCCTGCTCCACGCCCTCCTCCGTCAGGCTCTCAGACACCGCAAGGGCGCTGCCCATGGTGAGCGCCTGACGCTTGAGGGTGCTCTCCTTGGAGGAGAACACCATGTCCTGCGCCATGAGCAGCGGATAGGTATTGAGCACCAGCACGATGACCGCCACCACCAGCAGGTAGGTGAGGGCATATTTGGTCTGGATACTGCGCAGGAAGGGCACCCGACTGCGGCGCTTTTCCTGCTTTTCGGTGGTTTTCACAGCGGTTCCCCTCCCCTCTGTGCAGCGTTTTTCTTACGGATTGCTGAAATAGTAGCCCACGCCCCACTTGGTGAGGATATATTCCGGGTTGGCGGGGTCGGGCTCCAGCTTTTCACGCAGGCGGCGGATGTGGACATCCACGGTGCGCAGCTCGCCGTAGTATTCATAGCCCCACACCTGATCCAGCAGGTTTTCCCGGCTGAACACCCGCCCCGGATTGCTCAAAAGCAGCTCAATGAGGTCGAACTCCTTGGCGGTGAGCTCCACCGGCTGCCCATTCCGCCATGCCGCCCGCTCCGCCGTGTCGATGGCGATGGCGCCACGGGTGAGGCGGTTCTGCTCCCTGCTCTGAGCCGTGGCTCCTGCACGGCGGAGCAGGGCACGGATGCGGGCCTTGACCTCCAAAATGTTGAAGGGCTTGGTGATATAGTCGTCCGCTCCGCACTCGAAGCCGATGATCTTGTCGGTGTCCTCACCCCGTGCGGTGAGCATGATGATGGGCACGTTGGAGAACTCCCGAATCTTCATACAGGCCTGCAAGCCGTCGATCTTGGGCATCATCAGGTCCAGTATGATGAGGTCGAAGCGGCCTGTTCTCGCCTTTTCCACCGCTTCCTCTCCGTCCGAGCCGGTCTCCACCTGGTAGCCCTCGTTCTCCAAATTGAATTTGATGCCCTTGACCAGCACCCGCTCGTCATCCACCACTAATATTTTGGGCATATCATCCACCTCCTGCGGTGATGTGATCCATCAGCGTTTCCAGCATCCCCTCGCCAATGCCTGGGACATAGATCAATTCCTCCGGGTAGCGGAAGTCCCCTTCCCGCTCCCGATAGTCCAGAATGGCCTGAGCCTTCACCGGTCCGATGCCGGGCAGGGTCATCAGCTCGTCCAGATCGGCGGTGTTGATGTCCACCCCATCATCGGCAGCAGGAGCGGACGGCACCGCAGACGGCGCAGGCAGGGCGGTCAGCGGCTGCGGTGCGGCACGCCCCACCACGCCGTACAGCAGCATGGCACACAGGGCCAGCGCCGTCACCGCCGCCGCCCAAATACCCCAGCGGATACGCACCATTTCTGCTCCCTCCCGCCATTTCTCCGGTTGCGCCGGGTCGTCCTTTCTGTTATAATACAGTCGTTGACCATAGCAGACAAGCAGCATCGGCGCAGCTCATGCGTTCAATGCAAGTATTATATCATACATATCGGGAGAATCCTATGAAAAAATATCGTTTTTTTGCGCTGCTTTTGGCGCTCCTTCTGTCCACCGCTCTTGTCGCACCCGCTCACGCTCTGGAGGACCCCAAGCCCCATGCCGGCGCCGCCATCATCGTGGACGGCGACCACGGCGAAGTGCTCTACGACTACAACGCCCATGAGCGGATGTACCCCGCCTCGGTGACCAAGATCATGACCTCACTGGTGGTGCTGGAGGCGGTGGAGGCGGGAGAGCTGTCGCTGGACACCCCCATCACCGCCTCTGCCGAGGCTGTGCGTCTCCCGGAGGGCAGCTCCACCGCCGGCATCAAGGCGGGCGAGATCCTGACCGCGGAGCAGCTGCTGTACTGCGACCTTGTCCCCTCCGCCAATGAGGCGTGCAACATTCTGGCCGAGGCCGTGGCAGGCTCCAACGAAGCCTTCGTGGTGCGGATGAACGCCAAGGCCGCCGAGCTGGGCATGGAGGGCACCCACTTCACCAACCCCCACGGCCTGCACGATCCTGACCACTACACCACCGCATACGACATCTATCTCATGGCTTCCGCCGCCATGGAGCATGAGATCTTCCGCACCATCGTGTCCACCCCCCGCTATGTTCTGCCCGCCACCAACCTGTCGGAGGAGCGGGTGCTCCACTCCACCAATGCGCTGCTGAGCAACTGGTTCGTCATCGGCTACAATTACAGCAAGGCCATCGGTATCAAGACCGGCTACACCGGCGAAGCAGGCCGCTGCCTGTCCGCCGCCGCCGTGGACGAGCAGGGCCGCACCTTCTATTCCGTCATCCTCGGTTCGGAGTATGCCTATAATGAGGACGGCGATTTCGTCTACTACTCCTTCTCCGAGACCAAGCGGCTGCTGGAATGGGCCTTTGACCACTTCCAGCGCATCACCCTGCTGGACGAAAACACCGAGAATGTCATTCGGGAGCTGCCCGTGACCCTGTCTGATGAGGCCGACTATGTGCTGGCTCAGCCCGTGGGCTCCATCGAGGCCACCATGCCCACCGATTACGACCCCGCCAAGGCCGAGCTGGTGTTCGAGCTGCCGGAGAGCGTGGAGGCCCCTGTGTCCACCGGCGACAAGCTGGGAACGGTGTCGCTGGTGTACGAGGGCGTGACCTACGGCACGCTGGACATGGTGGCCGCCGATCCTGTCACCCGATCCGACTTCCAGTATTACCTGCAGGTGGCCCAGAACTACTGGGCCAAGTGGTGGGTGAAGGCGCTGGTCATCCTCGTGGTGGTGCTCATTCTGTTCCTCATCTTCTGGCTGATCTTCATTCGTCCCCGCCGCCGCAGAGGGGGACGGCGGTACACCGCCTATTCCGGCAGCCGACGGGGCGGGAGCTACCGTGGCCGCCGCAGATAACACAACCGAACAGGTCTGCCCCGCTGCACATCGTGGGGCAGACCTGTTTCATTCACAAAAACTTCATAAAAGGTTCGCAAATTATCCAACATTGGCAGCAACCCCTCTGCTAAGATAGCATTGTCAGGAAGATCACAACAGATCATCTTTGATTCCTCCCTCTCTCTCTTTTCTCAACACCACAGAGCTCCGGCCTGGCCGGAGCTCTGTGGTCTTTTTATGTCCGCATCTCGTTGACTGGAGCGGCGCAGCATGGTATGATACCCTCATCTGGCACCACAATTCCGTTTATTTTCGCCAGTTTAACAAGGTCAGTTGAGGTGTTCCTATGTCCGTTTCCATGCCCATGCCGGTGTTTTCCGGGAACTTACCGCTCTATCAGCAGCTCTACCTCCACATGGCGGCGGCCATCCAGTCGGGAGAGCTGGCGCCCGGCGCACGGCTGCCCTCCAAGCGGCAGCTCTGCGCCCAGTTGGGCATCAGCATGAGCACGGTGGAGACCGTCTATTCCCTGCTGGCGGCGGAGGGCTATGTGCTGTCCCGCCCACGCAGCGGCTACATCGTGGCCGATCTGCTGCCGCTGGCTCCCCCTCCGGCGGCAGACATTCCCCAGCCCCCTGCACCCCCTCCCCGCTGGCGGTTCGACTGTTCCACCTCTGCGGTGGACACCTCGGTGTTCCCCTTCACCTCCTGGGCCCGCATCACCAAGGAGGCGGTGTACGAGCACCCCGATCTGCTCCAACGTGGGCATCCTCAGGGCGATCTGCCCCTGCGCGGGGCGCTGGCCGACTTTCTGGCGCAATACCGTGGCGTACATTGTCGGCCGGAACAGATCATCGTGGGCGCGGGCGCAGATTACCTGCTGTCCACCCTGCTCCAGCTCCTGCCCCAGCACACCGCCGTGGCGCTGGAGGATCCCGGCTACCCCGCCGCCTACGCCACCGTGTCCCACCACGGACGGCAGGTCATCCCCATCCCTGTGGACGAGGAGGGGATGTCCCCCGAAGCGCTGGAGGCGTCGGGGGCCAGGCTGGCCTATGTCACCCCCTCCCACCAGTTTCCCCTGGGCGTGACCATGCCGGCAGGTCGGCGCAGCCGCCTGCTCCACTGGGCCAGCGCTGCCCCGGACCGATACCTCATCGAGGATGACTATGACAGCGAGTTCCGCTATTCCAGCCGCCCCATCCCCGCCATGCAGGGGCTTGACAGGGCGGGGCGGGTGGTATATATGGGCACCTTCTCACGCTCCATCGCACCCTCCATCCGTGTGGCCTACCTCATCCTGCCCCACGCTCTGCTGGAGCGGTATCATGAGATGTTCCCCCATGCCGCCTGCACCGTGTCCCGGTTCGAGCAGGAGGCGCTGCGCCGCTTTCTGGTGCAGGGATTGTACGGGCGGCATCTGCGCCGGGTGGGCAACCTCTACCGCCGCAAGTGCGCCCTGTTTGCCCAGGCGCTGGGCGACATACCGGGGGTCACCCTGTCCGGTCAGGAGGCGGGTCTGCACTTCCTGCTCACCCTGCCCCGCTTCAGCGAAGCGGAGCTGGTGGAGCGGGCCGCCGCCCGATCGGTGCGGGTGCATCCCCTCAGCCGCTACTGCCACGCCGTCCCTCCCCTGCCCTCCACGGTGGTACTGGGCTTCGCCGGACTGACCGAGGAAGATCTGGCACAGACCGCAGCTCTGCTGAGAGAGGCATATGAAACATAAAAGCTGCCGGACGGTTGGAACACCGTCTGCATCTGTCAAGTAAAAGTAGACACGAATAAAAAAGCATGGCTTCAGAACCCCAATTCAGTCCTGTACTGGATTGGGGTTTTGTAATTCAAGGCAGCGGCAAAACGTTCGGAGTTGAAGTATTGGACATATTGATCC
>JAZNQA010000032.1:0-32459 GCA_045589915.1 Candidatus Enterenecus sp. | reverse complement strand
GAAGTACGATGTGCAGCGCTCCAAAGGTCTGGGCGAGAACGATCCGGAGATGATGTGGCTCACCACCATGAGCCCCGACACCCGCCGCCTCATCAAGGTCATGCCGGAGGATGTGGAAAAGACCGCCGCCGTGTTCGACCTGCTGCTGGGGGACAACCTCCAGGGCCGCAAGGAGCATATCGCCGACAACGGGTATAAGTATCTGGACATGGCGGATATTTCGTAAAATTGATAGTTGATAATGGATAATGGACAATTTAAGACGAAAGAACATCCATCTGGCAGGCTATGATTACAGCCAACCGGGCTATTACTTTGTGACCATCTGCACCCACAACAGGCAGCATCTGTTCACATCGTCCGTAGGGGCGCACCTGTGTGTGCGCCCGCCGGCCACCGTACCGTTCCCGATCTCATGGCTGTATGCACTCAAAGAAAAATATCCGGGCGTGGAGATCGACTGCTGGGCTGTGATGCCGGATCACATCCACTTTATTCTGGTCATCACGGGCGCACACACAGGTGCGCCCCTACCGGAAATGATGAAATGGTACAAGACCCAGACCACCAATGCCTACATCCGGCAAGCCCACCAAGGTCTGCTCCCCCCTTATGAACAGCACGTCTGGCAGCGAGGCTACTACGACCACATCATCCGCAATGATGCCGACCTTGCCGAGACCCGGCATACATTCAGAACAATCCATTGAAGGACTGTGATTCCAATGGCTAAGAAAAAGTCCCCCGAACAGAATAACCCCAAAAAGGCGGTCAACCCCAACGTGATGGGGCTGCGCCCCCAGGTGCTGGAGCAGCCCATCACCGAGACGCTGGAGCTCAACTACATGCCCTACGCCATGTCGGTGATCGTCTCCCGCGCCATCCCGGAGATCGACGGCTTCAAGCCCTCCCACCGCAAGCTGCTGTACACCATGTACCAGATGCACCTGCTGGGGGGCAGCCGCACCAAGAGCGCCAACGTGGTGGGCGCCACCATGAAGCTCAACCCCCACGGCGACGCCGCCATTTACGACACCATGGTACGCCTCTCCCGTGGCTACGGCGCTCTGCTCCACCCGCTGGTGGACTCCAAGGGCAACTTCGGTAAGGTCTACTCCCGTGACATGGCGTGGGCCGCCAGCCGATACACCGAGGTGCGCCTCGATCCCATCTGTCAGGAGCTGTTTCGGGACATTGACCAGGACGCCGTGGACTTCGTGCCCAACTACGACGGCAAGCTCACCGAGCCCACTCTGCTCCCCACCACCTTCCCCAACGTGCTGGTGGCCGCCAATCAGGGCATCGCCGTGGGCATGGCGTCCAACCTGTGCGGCTTCAATCTGGGCGAGGTGTGCGACGCCGCCATCGCCCGTATGCGTGACCCCCAGGCCGACCTGCTCTCCATCCTCAAGGCCCCCGATTTCTCCACCGGCGCCCAGCTCCTCTACGACGGCGCTGCCCTGGCGGAGATCTACCGCACCGGTCGGGGCAGCGTGAAGCTGCGGGCCAAGTGGCGCTATGTCAAGGGCGAAAACCTCATCGAGGTGTACGAGATCCCCTACTCCACCACGGTGGAGGCCATCATCGACAAGGTGGCCGAGCTCATCAAGTCGGGGAAGATCCGGGAAATTTCCGATATGCGTGACGAGACCGGTCTGGACGGCCTGAAGCTGGCCATCGACCTGAAGCGGGGCACCGACCCGGACAAGCTCATGGCCAAGCTGTTCCAGCTCACCCCCCTGCAGGACTCTTTCTCCTGCAACTTCAACATTCTCATCGCCGGTATGCCCCGTGTGATGGGCGTGGGCGAAATTCTGGACGAGTGGATCGCCTGGCGTATGGACAGCGTCCGCCGCCGCACCTGGTATATCTGCAAGAAAAAAGAGGATAAGCTCCACCTGCTCAAGGGCCTGAAGCGCATCCTGCTGGACATCGACAAAGCCATCCGCATCATTCGGGAGACCGCGGAGGAGGCCGAGGTGGTGCCCAACCTCATCATCGGCTTCGGCATCGACCAGATCCAGGCGGAATATGTGGCCGACATCAAGCTGCGCAACATCAACAAGGAATACATCCTCAAGCGCATCGCTGAGGTGGCCACGCTGGAGGAGGAGATCGCTGACCTGAAGGATCTCATCAACTCCCCCAAGCGCATCCAGAAGGTGATGATGGGCGAGCTGGAGAACGTCAAGAAGAAGTACAACGTCCCCCGCCGCACCGAGATCGTCTACGAGTACGAGCAGGCCGCCTTCACCGAGAAGGCCGCCGTGGAGGAAACTCCCGACTATCCCGTCCACGTCTTTCTGTCCAAGGAGGGCTACTTCAAAAAGATCACCCCCCAGTCGCTGCGCATGAGCGGCGAGCAGAAGTTCAAGGAGGGGGACAGCCTCATGGCCCAGTGGGAGTGCACCAACCGGGACGAGCTGCTGGTGTTCACCGACAAGCAGCAGTGCTACAAGACCCGCCTGTCCGACTTTGACGACTCCAAGGCCAGCCTGCTGGGCGATTATCTCCCCTCTAAGCTGGGCATGGATCCCGACGAGAAGTTCCTGTGGGCCTGCTGCCCCGGCGACTACTCCGCCCACCTGCTGTTCTTCTATGAGAACGGCAAGGCCGCCCGTGTGGAGCTGTCCGCCTACCAGACCCAGACCCGCCGCAAAAAGCTCACCGCCGCCCTGTCCGATAAATCCCCGCTGGCGGCGGCCATGGTGCTGACCGAGGATGTGGAGATGGCGGTGGCCTCCACCGAGGGGCGCTGCGTGGTGTTCCACACCGCCTCCCTCACCCCCAAATCCACCCGCTCCACTCAGGGCGTGAACATTATGACCCTCAAGCCCAAATACAAGGTGGCGTGGGCCAAGCCGCTGGCAGACACCACCATCGTCAATCCTGCCCGCTACCGGGCCCGCTCCCTGCCCATCGCCGGCGCCCTCCTCAAGGATGAGGATCGGGGCGAAACTCAGCTCTCCCTGCTGTGATCTGATCGGAGGTGCTCCATGAAAAAGCGACTGCTCGCCCTCATCCTGTGCGGGATGCTGCTGCTCAGCGGCTGCACCTCCATGCTGGAGCGCAGCTATGTGTCCGGCGAAGCCCATGTGGACTATACCGTGGCGGAGGATGCCTCCATCCTCCGTGCGGAGACCTATCAGGGGCTGGTCAACGCCATGCTCTACTTCGTCAGCGAGCACGCCGCCACCGGCACCATCCGCCTGTACAACTACACCGGCGATGTGGAGGCCGATCTGGCCAACGCCTGCGCCGTGGTGTGCGGGGAGGATCCGCTGGGGGCCTTCGCCGTGCGCTCCATCCAATATGACAGCACCCGCATCCTCACCTATTACGAGGTGGATCTGCGCATCATCTACTCCCGCACCGAGGAGGTCACCTCCGCCATTCGGGAGGTCACAGGCGTCACCGGCCTGCGGCAGGAGCTGAGCCGCATGGTGGCCGAGCGGCAGAGCCGTGCCGCCTTTCTGGTGTCCTACTTTGCGGGGGATGCTCAGGTGGTGGACACCCTGTTCCGTCTGGCGCTGTACAGCACCCCGGACAAGGTGATCCAGCCCGATGCCGTCACCTGCACCGCCACCTTCTATCCGGGGGTGGGCACCCGCAGCATCATTGAGGTGACCATCGACTGGGGCGAATATGACCACGCCGCTCTGGAAAGCTATTCCCGCCAGCTGGCAGATGCCGGCATCCGGCTGCTGGAGGCTTCGCCCCCCGCCGGCCGCCACTACGCCGTGGCGGAGCTGGCCGCCATCGTCCGCTCCGCCTGTCCCGCCTACGATGGGGCAGGGGCGAACAATGGGCTGGGTGCGCTGTCCGGGGAGTCCTCCGACGATCTGGCGCTGCTGCTGGCCATGGAGTACCTGTGCCAGCAGGTGGGCATCGAGGCCACCATGGTGCTCGGTGAGGGCGGGCCGTGGCTCATCGTGTCCACCAGTCGGGGCTACCGCCACCTGCTGCCCCAATCCCTCCACCCCGGCTTTATTGACAGCGGGCAGCAACCCCTGCTGTACACCGACGAGGAGCTGCTGGCGCTGGGCGGCTATGCGTGGGAGGACGGGCTGTACCCCGCCTGCATCCGCTACGCCATGGGCGGCGAATAAATTTCAGAAATTTCATTTTTCCCCTTGACAAACGGGCCATTCCTTGGTAGAATCCCTTTTGTCGCTGCGAGTGTAGCTCATCTGGTAGAGCGCCACCTTGCCAAGGTGGAGGTAGCGAGTTCGAGCCTCGTCACTCGCTCCAAAATAAAACTCCCATCCATCCGGATGGGAGTTTTATTTTGGGTTCCGGCAGCTTTGCTGCCTCCACCCTTCGGAGATTTGAATGCTCGGGCGAAGTGAATTCGCCCTGCGCCAAGGTTTTGCTTCGCAAAACGCTTGTGACGGCGCAGGAGCGCCGCCGGCCAGAAGGCCGGCCTGGAAAAAACGGCATTGCTCTCAAACTCGCTGCCTCCACCCAAAAACGCAGTGTAACTGCGTTTTCCCTGAGCCGGAGGCGGCGTTGCCATGTGAAATACCTGCCGGCGTGTTTTTGCATGAAACTATTTTATTTCGTGATTTCCACCTCGGTGGTAACGTGCCTTAACAGGTGCCATTTTCTTTTAATTTTGATCTTCGTAACCGTCTCATCTATTACGATCTCTCTGTCGTTCTCCCAGGCCCATTCAAGATATGACGCAGTCCGTTTTCCATGACCTGCGCCAATATAGCTTGTATCATAATAGATGATGGCCACATTGATCCTGTGGGCCCCAAAAGGCAGCGCTAATTCTTCCTTGGTGCTAAACGGGCCCAACTGTTTGATCGATCCGTTGATCCGAATGTTGCAGCCACAAATCTTAGGCTTTTTGATCAGAATTTTTCCATTCATAGCAGATGCCTCCTGATGTTTTTGATCCGACTGATACAAAGAAAAGAGCTGGCAGGCAGGGCGGACAGCATGGCTGTTCGCCCGTTTCTCATTCCTGCCCCATGGCGCCCCGCAGCGCCCCATCAAACTCCGGGAAGCGCTTCTTCATGGCGAGGGGACGCCCCTTCCCGTCAATAAAGCAGTGGGAGCTGGTGCCGGTGAATACCAGCGCATCGGTGGCCGTGTTGGTGATGGTATAGTTCAGGGTGAGCTTCACCCCGGTGTACTGTTCCACCGCCACATGGATGCGCACCTCGTCAGCAAAGGTGGTGGTCTGCCGATAGCGGCACGCCACCTCCACCACCGGGGAGGTGACCCCCTCGTCCTCCAGCCGTTTCAGCCCGTAGCCGAGCTGCTCCAGATAGTCCACCCGTGCCTCCTCCATCCAGCGGATGTAGTTGGAGTGGTGGGTGATGCCCATCCTGTCGGTCTCGTAGTAGTTCACGGTGCGGATGTAATCGTTCATGGTGATCTCCTTTTGTCACAGCGTATGCTGACTGAGCAGCTCGCCCAGGGTGGTCTCGCCCCAGCTGTAATTGGTGAGATAGCTGCCCTTGAAGAGTTGGGCAAACTCCTCCCTGCGGGAGAGGTAGTCGTACAGGTCGCAGCGCACCTTTTCGGTGACGATGCGGCGCTTGCCGTCCACCGACTCCATCACGTCGGCAATGCCGTACTCCTCCAGAATGTTTTTCAGGCGCAGAGCTACCTTGCGGTAGCGGGCCAGGGTGACGGCGTTCACCGCCTCGTCCTCCCACAGGAAGCTGATGGCCTCCTCGGAGGACACATAGCCGCCCCGCCGATCCACCAGCAGGGCAAACAGCTCTTTGGACTTCTTGTTGCGGAAGGCAATGGGCTTATCGTCCACGAACACGTCGAAGTAGCCGAAGGTGCGGATGTTGATCTGCCCCGGCGTGGCGCTCTCCCTGCGTGCCATATCCTCGTTGACGTTGTAGAGCATGACATACTTGGGGGAATTGCCGTCGGAAAACAGGTGGGAGCACACCGCCTTGACACGGCGGGGGAGCTGGGTGTTGACGTCGATGTACTCAAATTCCGCCTCGCCCCGCTCGAACAGCTCCATGAACTCCTCGTAGTCCACCCCGCTCTGGGCCACGAAGGACTTGATGGAGTGGCGCTCCTGCGCCATGGCCACCCATTCCTCTTTGGTGTAACCGAAGAAGCCGCAGATGTTGTCGCTGGCGTAGAGGGGCTTGACGTGGTCATCCTCCACCTCAAAGGCCACGATGCCGTCGGTGAAGCGCATGACCAGCTCCTGCATATTCTCGTTCATATTGCGCAGGGAGACATTTTCGCTGCGCAGGGAGTCGGCCTCCTGCTCGTCGGGCACGTTGCGGCAACAGAACAGGCTCACCGACGGGTCGATCCGCAGGAAGATACCGGCGTACTGCTTCGGCTCCCCGTGGGAGGACAGGGCACGGTAGCGGATCTGGGGGGGCAGGCTGCCCGATTCCCGCTCCTCCTGCCCGTAATAGCTGCGGAAGAACTCCTGCACCCGATCACGGTCCTCCTCCAGCACGTTGTTGCCCACCCATTGCTCGGTGGCCTCCGCCATCTCCATGGGGATGTTCTCGATCCAGCGGAACATATCGGAGTTCTGCCCGTACAGGCACTTCACCTTGCGGTTGGCGAAGTCGTACTCAAAGATCTTGTCGTACACCTCGGTGAGGGCGCTGAGATACCGCTCAGTCTCGCTGGCACGGGAGGTCTGGTACCGCTCGGTGACATCCATGCACACGCTCTGGAACTCCTCCTGCCCCTGCTGGTTGATACATTTGGTGGCCCAGCCGTACACACGGGCACGGGTGCCGTCCCCCCGCAGGATGGTGATCTCGCCGGAGATGGGGGCGTTCTGGGTGTACACCTTGCGGAGGAAGCGGGCAAACCTCGGCCGCTCCTCCATGGGGATCATGAGGTAGACATTTTCCTTGTACAGTTCCAGATAATCCATCTCCCCCTCCCTGATCGGGGGGAAACGGAGGATGTCCAGCATCCGCCCGTTGATGTAGGTCACTCTGGGGTTCTTGTCGCAGGTGTAGCGGATGAAGCCGCAGGGGAAGCTCTCGTTCAGGATGCGCAGGTCGTTGTTCTCGGTCTTTAGGGGGGTAATGTCGGCCAGCACCGAGCTGGCAACCATGGTGCCGTCCTCCATGCGCTGGGAGGTGGCGGTGTCGCTGACACAGCGCACCATGCCGTCCTTGCCCACGATGCGGTACTGGGCGGTGACGGTCTGCTCCTTCTCCCCCAGCCGCTCCAGCAGGTGGGCATAGATGCCCCTGTCGTCGGGGTAGACCAGCGGGGCGTAGCCGTCGCCGCTGTCAAGGAGCAGTTCCTCTTTGGCATAGCCCACCATCCCGCAGAGGTTTCGGCTGACAAAGGTCAGGCGGACGGACGGCTGCAAGCTGTATTGATGGTAGCCGCTGATGTGGCGGTCCAGTATTTCCTCGGTATTACCTAAAAAGCGTTCCATAGCATCTCCTAACCGGCACGAAGCCAAAGGACAACGGTCAAACGAACACCCTATTATGGCATAAATTAGGGAGTTCGTCAAACCTTGCCTCCGCCTGTTAGAAGACACGATGGAACGCTTTTGCGCTTACGCCTGCCGGCGCAGCTCTGTTTTTCTGATCTTGCCGCTGATGGTCTTGGGCATTTCGGGCACAAATTCGATGGTGCGCACCCATTTGTACTCGGCCAGCCTGCCGTTGCAGAAATTTTTGACCTCGCTCTCCAGCCGGGCGGAGGGCTCATAGCCTGGGGCGGGCACCACCACCGCTTTGATGGCCTGCCCCCGCAGGGGATCGGGCACGCCGATGACGCTGCACTCCAGCACGCCGGGGTGCTCCATCAGCACATTCTCCACCTCGTAGGGGCCCACCCGGAAGCCGCCGGTCTTGATAATGTCGTCAAACCGGCCGTGGAACCAGTACAGGCCGTTTTCGTCCTGCCATGCGGCGTCTCCGGTGTGGTACACGCCGCCCCTCCACACATGACGGTACTGCTCCTCGTTGTCCAGATAGCCGCAGAACACGCCGGGCTGCCTGCCGTTTTCCGGGGGCACGATGCACACCTCTCCGATTTCTCCCGCAGGGACGGGGGAACCGTCCCTGTCCAGCAGCTCGATGCGGTACAGGGGGGACACGGTGCCCATGGAGCCCTCCACCGGAGTGTTGCCCCTGAAATTGGCCATGAGCAGGGTGGTCTCGGTCTGGCCGTAGCCCTCGCACAGGGGGAGCCCCGTGCGCTCGGTAAAGCGGCGGAACACCTCCGGGGAGAGCAGCTCCCCTGCGGTGGAGGCGTGGCGCAGGCCGGGCATATCGGGCACCCCTTTACGCACCAGATAGCGGTACACCGTGGGGGGTGCGCAGAAGGAGGTGACGCCGTAGCGGTTGATGATGGTGGTGAGCTGCTTGGGGTCGAAGTTGTCAAAGTCATAGACCATGACGGCGCTCCCCACCAGCCATTGACCGTACATCTTGCCCCAGGAAGCCTTGGCCCAGCCGGTCTCGGCCACGGTGAAGTGCAGCCCGCCGTCCTCGGCCTGCTGCCAGTATTTCGCCGTGACGATGTGGGCGAGGGGATAGGAGAAATCGTGGATGACCCCCTTGGGGTAGCCGGTGGTACCCGAGGTAAAGTAGAGCAGCATGGGGTCGGTGGCCAGGGTGGGCTGCCGCTCCAGCCTGTCGTCCGCCCCGTCGATGGCGGCGGTCAGGTTCTCGAAGCCGTCCACGTCGGCCTGTACGCACCACAGCTTGCAGGAAGTCCCGGTCTGCTCCAGCGCAGCGGCCAGCTTCTCCGGCATATGGTTCTGTGGGGTGGTGACGATGCCCTTCACCTTGGCACAGTTCAGGCGGTACACCAGGTCGGGCACGGTGAGCATATGGGTGGCGGGAATCATGGTGACGCCCAGCTTGTGCAGAGCGATGGCCACGATCCAGTATTCATAGTGCCGCTTGAGCAGCACCATCACCCGATCACCCCGACGAAGCCCCCCACGGCGAAACACATTGGCCGCCTTGTTGCTCAGCCGTTTCAGGTCGCTAAAGGTGAAGATATGTTCCTCATTCTCCGTGTTGCACCACACCATGGCCCGCTTGTCGGGGGTCTCGGCGGCAATGGCATCCACCACGTCGTAGCCGAAGTTGAAGTTTTCGGGGTAGTCCAGCGAGATGCTTTTCAGGGCACCCTTTTCGTCCAGTATCTCCCGACAAAAGTTGCGATAGATGCTCATAGTCCGTTTCCTCTATCCTTGTTGCAGTTTACCGCTCCCATGCGGCGGAAGCGGTCATACCGCTTCTGGAGCAGCTCCGGGTCCCGGCACAGCTCCTCCAGCTCATCACAGAGCATGGTACGGATGCGGTCATAGAAGCCCTTGGTGCCCAAGTCCTTCTCGGTGAGGATGCGCTCGATGATCCCCAGCGATTTGGCGTCCTCGGCGGTGAGGCGCAGGCTGGCTGCGGCGGCCTCCGCCTTGGAGGAATCCTTCCACAGGATGCTGGCGCATCCTTCCGGGGAGATGACGGAGTAGACGGCGTTCTGCATCATCCACACCCGGTCAGCCACCGCCAGCGCCAGAGCGCCGCCGCTGCCCCCCTCCCCGATGAGGATGGAGATGACGGGCACGCACAGGGTGGTCATCTCCATCAGGTTTTCCGCAATGGCCTGACCCTGACCCCGTTCCTCGGCTCCGATGCCGCAGTATGCGCCGGAGGTGTCCACCAGGCAGATGATGGGGCGGCCGAACTTCTCCGCCTGCTTCATCAGGCGCAGCGCCTTGCGGTAGCCCTCAGGATTGGGTGCACCAAAATTGCGCATGGCCCGCTCCTTAGCGGTGTGGCCCTTCTCGATGGCAATGACGGTGACGGGGCTGCCGTTCAGCCGTGCAATGCCCCCCACGATGGCGGGGTCATCGGCAAAGCGGCGGTCGCCGTGCATCTCAATGAAGCCCTGAAAGATGTGCCGGATATAGTCCAGTCCGGTGGGTCTGTTGTTGTCACGGGCCAATTTTACCCGTTCATACGGTGTCTGAGCCATGGCTTCACCCTCCGTTGTGCATACTCAGCAGCTCGGCCAGCAGTTTTTTCTGCTCCTTGCGGGCCACGATGCTGTCAATGAAGCCGTGCTCCAGCACGAACTCCGCCTTCTGAAAGCCCTTGGGCAGGGTCTTTTTGGTGGTCTGCTCAATGACCCGTGCCCCCGCAAAGCCCACGGTGGCACCCGGCTCGGCCAGAATGATGTCACCCTCCATGGCAAAGCTGGCGGTGACGCCGCCGGTGGTGGGGTTGGTGAGCACGGTGATGTAGAGCAGCCCCGCATCGCTGTGCCGCTTCACCGCAGCGCTGGTCTTGGCCATCTGCATGAGGGAGAGCAGCCCCTCCTGCATTCTGGCCCCGCCGGACACGGTGTAGCCAATGACGGGCAGACGGCGCTCGGCGGCGTACTCGAACAGGGCGGCAATCTTCTCCCCCACCACACTGCCCATGCTGCCCATCATGAAGTAGGACTCCATGACGAACAGGGCGCACAGCTCCCCGCCGATGCGGGCGGTGCCGCAGAGGACGGCCTCCTCCTCGCCACTGGCGGTGCGCACGGTGTCCAGCTTTTCCTTGTAGCCGGGGAAAGAGAGGGGATTGGCGGTTTTGAGGTGAGTAAACAGCTCATCAAAGCTGCCCCCGTCGGCCAGCACGTGGATGCGCTGGCGGGCCTTCATGCGGAAGTGATACCCGCAGGGACACACCGCCTGATTGGCCAGCAGCCGGCTCACAGGGATGTCCTTATGACAATTGGGGCAGTTCTTTTCGGGCTCGCCCGCATCCTGCTGCACGGGGGCGGCGCTGCGTCCGCCCTCCTCCAACTGATTTTTCGGTTTCAGAAAGTTCAATAACGCCATGATTTCACCTGTTACCCATAAAAGTCAGATCATAATTGCCCGAAATGAAGCGGTCATCCTCCACCGTTCTGAGCTGTTCCTCAATGTTGGTGGCGATGCCCTCGATGACCAGCTCGCACAGGGAGGCCCGCATCTTCCGCAGGGCCTCCTCACGGGTGCCTGCGTGGACGATGAGCTTGCCCACCAGAGAGTCATAGTAGGGGCTCACCGCCGTGCCCTCGATGAGGCAGGTGTCGAACCGCACGAAGGGGCCGCCGGGCACATGGAGCATCTCCAGCGCACCGCAGCTCTGGGCATTGATGCGGCACTCGATGGCAGAACCCCGCAGGCGGATGTCCTCCTGCCGGAAGCTGATGGGTACACCGGCGGCAATGCGGATCTGCCACTTCACCAGATCAATGCCGGTGAGCATCTCGGTGACGCAGTGCTCCACCTGCAGGCGCACATTCATCTCCATGAACCAGAAGTTGCCCTCCCGATCCAGCAGGAATTCCAGCGTGCCCACCCCCACATAGCCGATCTTCTTCACGGCGTCCACCGCCAGTTCGATGATCTTGCTGCGCTGGGCGGAGTTCACCGCCGGTGAGGGAGTTTCCTCAATGAGCTTCTGGTTGCGCCGCTGGAGGGAGCAGTCCCGCTCGCCCAGACATACCGCATTGCCCTCCTCGTCCGCCATGATCTGCAGCTCCACATGGCGGGCGGGGAAGATGTATTTCTCCAGATAGACCGAGCCGTCCCCGAAGGCGGCAGCGGCCTCGGCCGTAGCCTGAAAATAGGCGTCCTCCATGTCCTCGCCGGTGCGGATGAGGCGGATGCCCCGCCCTCCGCCGCCGGCACAGGCCTTGAGCATCACAGGGTAGCCCAGCCGCTCCGCCAGTCGGCGGGCCTCCTCCAACGATGCCACCGCCTGGGTGCCGGGGATGACGCTCAAACCTGTTTGAGCAATGAGCTCCTTGAGCACCGCCTTGTCACTCAGCCGTTCCATGCTCTCCGGCTCCGGCCCAATAAATACGATGCCGTTTTTCCTGCAAAGGCGGGCAAAATGGGCGTTTTCGGACAAAAAGCCGTAGCCGGGGTGGATGGCCTGCGCCCCCGCCAGAATGGCGGTGCTGACGATGCGCTCCTCCCGCAGATAGCTCTCGGAGGCCTCGGCGGGGCCGATGCAGTAGCTCTCGTCGGCCAGCGCCACATGGAGGGCGTGGCGGTCAGCCTCGGAATACACCGCCACGGTGGCAATGCCCATCTCCTTGCAGGCCCGGATGATGCGCACGGCGATCTCGCCCCGGTTGGCAATGAGAATTTTAGAAAACATAGGGTCATGCTCCTGTCACAGCGAAGGAAAACTCTGCCGACACGCAGACCTTTCCGTTCACGCTGGCAGTCCCCTCCGCAAAGTAGAAGGGGTGCTTGGTCCGCTTGATGGTGCAGCGGGTCTCAATGGTGTCGCCGGGGCGCACAGGGGAGCGGAACCGCACCTTGTCCAGACCGGTATACACGGGAAGCTGCCCCTCACCCAGCACATCCTGCAGCAGCACACAGGCGGACTGGGCCAGAATCTCGCACAGGATCACGCCGGGCACGATGGGATTGCCCGGGAAATGGCCCCGCAGAAAAAACTCATCCCCCCGCACCGTGTAGTGACCCACGGCCACGCCGTCCTCATTGGCGGCATCGTCCAGCAGGAGCATATCATCCCGATGGGGCAGAATGCTCTTGATTGCCTCTCTCTCCATGGCTTACCTCCTGATGCGGAACAGCTCGGTGCCGTACTCCACCACCTGTCCGTTGGTGACGCAGATTTCTGCGATCACGCCCCCCTCGTCGGCGCAGATCTCGTTCATCAGCTTCATGGCCTCGATGATGCACAGGGTCTTGCCCTGCTCCACCCGGTCGCCCAACGAGACGAAGGGATCGGCATTCTCGGCGGCAGCGGCGTAGAACACGCCCACGATGGGGGACTTCACGCTGATATAGTCGCCGCTGTCCGCCACGGCGGGAGCGGCAGGAGCTGCGGCGGGCACGGACACCACCGTGGGCTCAGGCGCAGCCACGGTGACGGTGCGCTCCAGCCGAACCACCTTGTTGTCCTCGGTGATCTCCAGCCCGGTGAGACCCAGCTCCTGCATCAGACCGGCATATTTACGAATATCAGTCTCGTTCATAGTTACACCTTCCTGAAGGCGAGGCACGCATTGTGCCCGCCAAAGCCCAGCGAATTGGACAGGGCCAGATCAATGTCAGCCTTCACCGCCTGATGGGGGACATAGTTCAGGTCGCAGGCGGGATCGGGCTCGTTCAGGTTGATGGTGGGGGGGATGACCCCCTCCTGCAGCGCCATCAGGCAGGCCATGGCCTCCACCGCCCCCGCAGCACCCAGCATATGTCCGGTCATGGACTTGGTGGAGCTGACGTAGGCGCGGGCGGCGGCCTCATCGCCCATGGCGGTCTTGATGGCAAGGGTCTCGGTGCTGTCGTTCATGGGGGTGCCGGTGCCGTGGGCGTTGATATACACCCGCTCGCCGCCGGTGTAGCCGGCCTCCCTCATGGCGTCCATCATGGCCTGAGCGCCGCCCCGTGCATCGGGATGGGGAGAGGTGATGTGGTGGGCGTCGCAGGTGGAGCCATAGCCGCACACCTCGCCGTAGATCTTGGCGCCACGGGCCTTGGCGTGCTCATACTCCTCCAGCACCAGCGCCACGGCGCCCTCACCGATGACGAAGCCGCCCCGCCGCTGGTCGAAGGGCAGGGAAGCGGTATTGGGATCCTCCGCCGTGGACAGGGCGTGCATATTCACAAAGCCCGCAATGGCGGAGGGGCAGATGGCGGCCTCGGCTCCGCCGGTGATGACGGCGTCGGCATAGCCGTGGCGAATGAGGCGCATGGCCTCGCCAATGGCGTTGGAGCCGGAGGCGCAGGCGGTGACGGCGGGCATGGCAGGGCCACGGCAGTCGTAGCGGATGGCGATCATGCCCGCCGCCATGTTGGCGATCATCATGGGCACGAACAGGGGGGACACCCGGCGGGGGCCCTTCTCCATCAGCTTGGTGTGCTCGATCTCGAAGGTGTGGATGCCGCCGATGCCTGCGCCGAAGTAGACGGCGAACCGCTCGGGGATCACGCTGCCCTGAATGCCGCTCTCCTCCACCGCCTGACTGGCAGCAGCCACGGCAAACTGGGAAAAGCGGTCGGAGCGGAGGCTCTCGGACTTGTCCATATAGGCCAGCGGGTCAAAGCCCTTCACCTCGGCGCCCAGCTTGGCCTTATAGTTGGTGGTGTCAAACAGGGTGATGGGGGCGATGCCGTTCTGACCGGCCACCAGATTGCGCCAGCTCTCCTCCACGGTGTTGCCCACCGGGGTGATGGCCCCCATGCCGGTGACCACCACTCTGCGATTCATTTCATTCATGACGATTCTCCTTACATGGCAATGCCGCCGTCTACCCGCAGCACTTCGCCGGTGACATAATTTGCGGTGGCCAGATAGGCTGCCGCCTGTGCAATGTCCTCGGTCTCACCCATTCTCCCCATGGGGATCATGTTCAGCAGAGGATTGTCCCCCTGAGCCTCGGTCATATCCGTGCGGATAAAGCCGGGGGCGATGGCGTTGCAGCGCACCCCACGGGGGGCCAGCTCCTTGGCCACCGACTTGGTCAGGCCGATGAGCCCCGCCTTGGAGGCGGCGTAGTTGCACTGGCCTGCGTTGCCCATCAGTCCGGCCACCGAGCTGATGTTGATGATGCAGCCCTCACGGTTTCGGATAAACAGGCCAGTGCAGTGGCGGATCATGTTGAAGGCACCCTTCAGATTGGTGTCCAGCACGGTGTCGAAGGCTTCCTCCTTCATCATGGCCAGCAGCCCGTCTCTGGTGATGCCGGCGTTGTTCACGAGGATGTGGACGGTGCCGAAATCAGCCTTGACGGCGGCCACCGTCTCCTTGGCGGCCTCGAAGTCGGCCACGTCGCAGCGGTAGGCTCTGGCCTTCACGCCGTACTCGCCGCACGCCTCACACACCTGCTGGGCGGCCTCGGCATTGCCCGCATAAATGACGGCGATATTGGCGCCCATGGAAGCAAACCGGCGGGCAATGGCCCCGCCGATGCCACGGGAGCCGCCGGTGACGATGGCAACTTTACCTTTCAGCATGGTGCTACCTCCGATAAGATGGCGGGCAGGTCGGACAGGGAGTAGGCCTTGACCCCGCTGTCGATCTTCCCGATCATGTTGGTCAGTGTTTTGCCCGGACCGATCTCAATAAAGGTGTCGATTCCGTCGGCAATCATGTTGCGGATGGTGTCCTCCCAGCGGACGGGGCTGCAGATCTGTCGGGAGAGCAGGCCCGCCGCATCGTCGGTGTAGGGCTGGGCGGTGACGTTGGAGTAGAGGGTGATGTCCCCCTGCTGAAACTCCACCTGCGCCAGCACCTCTCCAAAGGCGGCCGCCGCCCCCTCCATAAAGGGGGAGTGGAACCCGCCCTTCACCTTGAGGGGGAGGGCTCTGCCTCCGGCCGCCTTCACAGCGGCGGAGAAGTCCGCCATCTGCTCGGCCAGACCGGCCACGGTGATCTGTCCGGGGCAGTTGAAGTTCACGGGGTACACGCCGGAGAACTCCCTGCACACCGCCTCCACCTGCTCACGGCTCAGGCGCACCACGGCGGCCATGGCGGTGTCGTGCTCCTCGGCGGCCTGCTGCATCAGCTCCCCCCGTTTGCACACCAGACGAAAGCCGGTCTCCCCGTCCACCTTGCCTGCCACGGTGCAGGCCACCACCTCGCCCAGCGAGAAGCCCGCCACGGCTGCGGGGACGATGCCCGCCTCCCGCAGCACCGCCGCGGCGGCAAGCTCCACGGCGAACAGGCAGGGCTGGGTGTTGCGGGTCTCCTTCAGCTCCTCCTCGGTGCCCTCAAAGCATTGGGCGGAGGTGCCGGGACGGATGCTGTCACACAGGGCGAAGACAGCGGCGGCGGCAGGGTACTGCTCCGCCAGCGCCTTGCCCATGCCGGGGTGCTGGTCGCCCTGTCCGGAAAAGACAAATGCTACTTTACCCATGCCGACGCCCCCATGAGGATGGGCTCCGCCTCATCCATGATCTCTTTGACGATCTCGGCCGCAGGCTGCACCTTGTTGACCATGGCGGCGATCTGACCGGAGAGGAAGCAGCCCTTCTCCGTGTCGCCCTCCTGCACCGCAAGGCGCAGTGCGCCGCCACCCAGCGCCTCCAGCTCGTCGTCGGGCATACCGCCGTACTCCGCCTTGGAGTAGTCACGGGCGAACTGGGTGCGCAGGCTGCGCACGGGGTGTCCCAGCCGCTTGCCGGTGACCATGGTGCACAGGTCACGGGCCTTGAGGATCTTTTCCTTATAGGTGGGGTGGATGGTGCACTCCTCGGCGCTGAGGAAGCGGGTGCCGAGCTGCACGCCACAGGCACCCAGCATGAAGGCGGCGGCAACGCCACGGCCGTCGGCAATACCGCCGGCTGCAATGACGGGCAGGGTGGTGGCATCGCAGATCTGGGGCACCAGCACCATGGTGGTCAGCTCACCCACGTGGCCGCCGCTCTCGCCGCCCTCAGCGATGAGGGCGGATGCGCCCAGACGGGTCATCAGCTTGGCCATGGCTACGGAGGCCACCACGGGGATCACCTTGATGCCGGCGGCCTTCCAGCTCTCCATGTACTTGGAGGGGTTGCCTGCGCCGGTGGTGACCACCGCCACCTTCTCCTCCACCACCACCTGAGCCACCTCGTCGGCAAAGGGACTCATGAGCATGATGTTCACGCCGATGGGCTTGTGGGTGAGGGACTGGGCGATGCGGATCTGCTCCCGCACATAGCTGCCGGGGGCGTTGCCTGCGGCAATAATGCCAAGGCCGCCGCCCTCGGACACGGCAGCGGCCAGCTTTCCGTCAGCGATCCAAGCCATACCTCCCTGAAACACCGGGTACTGGATGCCCAGCATCTCACAAATCTGTGACTTGATCATCTGACTTACTCCTGATTCTTCTTGCTCTCGATGAAGGCCACCAGATCAGCGATGGTCTCCACCTTCTGATCCAGCTCGATCTCGATGCCGATCTCGTCCTCCAGATTCATGACCAGCTCCACGGTGTCCAGGGAGTCGATGCCCAGCTCGGTGAAGGTGTCCTCCATCTTGATCTCGGACGGGTCACGGTCGATACGATTGGCAATCACCTTGGCAACAGCTTCAAATAACATAATAAAATGCCTCCTAACAGTAGTTCAGGCAACTTCCATTGCCTGTTTCCTCATTATACCGCCCTCCTGTTCCCCCACAGTTCCACCAGCGTTCCTCCGGTGTTCCCCCAGTGTGACCGCAGACAAAAAGGGTGCAGAAAAGCCTGCGGACACCGTCCGCAGGCTTTGTGCAGTTTGTAGGAATGTCATATCGTCTTCCCCTTAGGGGTCGATGATCTGCGTGTAGGGCCCGATGCCCTCATCGGGCCACAAAAGCCTTCCCTCCGGCAAAGGTGGCACGGCGCAGCCGTGACGGATGAGGGGAGAACAATGCAGAATGCAGAATGCAGGGAATGCAGAAATGGGTGATCGCCCCAAAGCCTCCCCTTGAGGGGAGGTGCCCCCGCAGGGGGCGGAGAGGTGTGAAACGGGCGGGTCTGGGCCCCCTACGGAAGACCACCAAAATTGTCTGTGGGGGCCGCCGCCCTCGGCGGCCCAAAAGAGCCTTCCCCTCGGGGAAGGTAGCACGGCGCAACCGTGACGGATGAGGGGCAACCCCCTCACCCCTTCCCCAGCATCCGGCTGGCGTTCAAAATGGCGATCACCGCCACGCCCACGTCGGCAAACACGGCCTCCCACATACTGGCCACGCCGAAGGCGCCCAGCACCAGAAACAGCACCTTGACCACCAGCGCAAACACGATATTCTGCCGCACAATCCGCAGACACTTGCGGGCAATCGCCATGGCAGCCGTCAGCTTGGCGGGATCGTCGTCCATGAGCACCACGTCGGCGGCCTCGATGGCGGCATCCGACCCCAGAGCACCCATGGCGATGCCCACATCGGCGCGGGAGAGCACCGGCGCATCGTTCACGCCGTCCCCCACGTACACCAGCGTCTTGCCCCCGCTCTTGCCCGCCAGCAGCCGCTCCACCTGCGTCACCTTGTCGGCGGGGAGCAGGCGGGTATGTACCTCGTCCAACCCCAGCTCCCCCGCCACCTGACGGCCCACCGCATCGCTGTCGCCGGTGAGCATGACGGTGCGTACGCCCTGTGCCTTCAGCCCGCCGATGGCAGCGGCGGCGGTGTCCTTCACCTTGTCGGCAATGACGGCGCAGCCCAGATAGCGCCCTTTCTTTGCTACATGAACCACCGTGCCCGCCGTTTCAGCAGGCGACACAGACAGCCCCAATCGGGTCATGAGCTTCTCGTTGCCCGCCGCCACGGGCACACCGTCCACCAGAGCGGTGACGCCGTGACCGGGCAGCTCCTCCACCCCGGTGACACGAGCGATATCCACCTCCTGCCCCCACGCACGGCGGAGGGACTGGGCGATGGGGTGCCCGGAGCGGCACCCCGCCAATGCGGCGGCCGCCAACAGCTCCTCCCCGCTGACCCCCTCCGCAGGGCAGAGTTGGGACAGCTCGAAGGAGCCACGGGTGAGGGTGCCCGTCTTGTCGAACACCACGGTCTCCGTCCTGGCCAGCAGCTCCAGATAGTTGCCGCCCTTGACCAGAATGCCCCGTGCGGATGCGCCGCCGATGCCCCCGAAGAAGGACAGGGGGATGGAGATGACCAGCGCGCAGGGGCAGGAGATCACCAGAAAGAGCAGCGCACGGCTCACCCACACCGCCCATTGTCCGTCAAACAGGGAGGGGATCACCGCCAGCAGCACCGCCCCGATGACCACCGCCGGAGTGTACCAGCGGGCAAAGCGGGTGATGAACTGCTCCGCCCTGGCTTTGCGGGCGGCGGCGTTCTCCACCAGATCCAGAATCTTCGCCACGGTGGACTGACCGAACTCCTTCGTCACCCGCAGGCGCAGCAGCCCCGTCAGGCTCACGCAGCCGGACAGCACCTCGTCCCCCTCGGCCACGTCCCGTGGCACGGACTCGCCGGTGAGGGCGGCGGTGTCCAGCGCCGATGCCCCGGACAGCACCACGCCGTCCAGCGGGATCTTCTCACCGGGGCGTACCTCGATGACCTCCCCCACTGCCACCTCGTCGGGGTCAACCTCTGCCAGCCCGCCGTCCCGCTCCACACGGGCGCTGTCGGGGCGGATGTCCATGAGCTGGGCGATGGAGCGGCGGGACTTGCCCACCGCATAGCTCTGGAACAGCTCCCCCACCTGATAGAACAGCATCACCCCCACCGCCTCGGCGTACTCGCCCAGAATGAGGGCGCCGATGGTGGCGATGGACATGAGGAAGTGTTCGTCAAACACCTGCCCGTGGGCGATGTTGCGGGCGGCCTTCCACAAAATGTCCCACCCGATGATGAAGTAGGGCACCAGGAACAGGGGCAGCCGCCACAGCCCCTCCACCGGGATGAGGACGGCGGCGATGAGCAGTACCGCCGCCGCAATAATGCGTATTAAGGTCTTTTTTTGTCGTTTATTCATGGTTCTCACCTTTCAGCCGTGGCGCACAGCTCTCCTGTTACAGCACAACCTCGCAGTCGGGCTCCACCCGCTTGATGCACTTGACCACGGCCTTCATGATGCCGTCGATGTCCTCCGCCTCGATGGTGAGCTTCTGGGTCATGAAGCTGACGGTGGCAGAGGTCACGCCGGGCAGCTTGCGGATAGCGTCCTCCATCTTGCGGGCGCAGTTGGCGCAGTCCAGATCCATCAGTTTGAAGGTCTTTTTCATATCAATTCGCTCCTTTTATTCCATAATGTGTTCCATGCCCTGGGCGATCACCTTGCGCACATGGTCATCCGCCAGCGAGTAAAACACCGTCTTGCCCTCCCGACGGGGCTTCACCAGACGGGCGGTTTTCAGCACCCGAAGCTGGTGGGACACGGCGGACTGGGTGAGGGAGAGAAGCTGGGCAATGTCGCACACGCACAGCTCCGCCTCAAACAGGGCGTACAGAATTTTGATGCGGGTGCTGTCCCCAAACACCTTGAACAGCTCCGCCAGATCATACAGCCGCTCATCGTCCGGCAGCTCATCCAGCACACGCTCCACCGTATGCTGATGCACGCACAGATAGCCGCAGCACTCCAGATTCTTCTCCTCAGACATAAGGCACCTCCGTTAAACATATGAACATCTGCTCATATGTTAGCACCACTTCTTCCCTTTGTCAACAGGAAACGGCAAAAAAATTCGGAGCGCACCTCTGTGCGCTCCGAATGGAGAGGGTTTTTATCTGGTCTGACCGTTGCCCTTGATGATGTACTTATAGGTACACAGCTCCGCCAGCCCCATGGGGCCACGGGCGTGGAGCCGCTGGGTGGAGATGCCCATCTCGCAGCCCAGCCCGAACTCGCCGCCGTCGGTGAAGCGGGTGGAGGCGTTCCAGTACACGGAGGAGCTGTCCACCGTGGCGGTAAAGCGGGCAGCGGCGGCCTCGTCCTTGGTGACGATGGCCTCGCTGTGGCCGGTGGAGTGGGCGGCGATGTGGGAAATGGCATCGTCCACGCTGTCCACCACGGCCACCGCCAGAATATAGTCCAAAAACTCGGTGTCGAAGTCCTGTTCCCCGGCGGGGGTACCGTCGATGACGGCGGCGGCACGGCTGTCCAGCCGCAGCTCCACCCGATCACCCAGCCGCTCCTTCACCATGGGCAGGAACTGCTCCGCCACATCACGGTGTACCAGACACACCTCGGCGGCGTTGCACACGGAGGGGCGGCTGCACTTGGCATTCTCCAGAATGTCCAGCGCCATGCTCAGGTCGGCAGCGGCGTCCACATAGATGTGGCAGATGCCGGTGCCGGTTTCAATCACGGGGACGGTGGCGTTGTCCACGCAGGCACGGATGAGCCCTGCGCCGCCACGGGGGATGAGCAGGTCAACCAGCCCGCTGGCGGTCATCAGCTCGTTGGCGGACTGGCGGGAGGTGTCCTCCACCAGCACCACGGCGTCGGCGGGCAGTCCGGCGGCGGCCAGACCGGTCTGGAGGGCGGCCACGATGGCGGCGGCGGAGCGGTGAGCCTCCTTGCCGCCCCGCAGTACGCAGGCGGAGCCGGCCTTGAGCGCCAGCGCCGCCGCATCGGAGGTGACATTGGGGCGGCTCTCGTAGATGATGGCGATGACGCCCATGGGGGAGGCCGTCTTTTCAATGACCAGCCCGTTGGGGCGATCCACCCGACGCAGCACCTGACCCACCGGGTCGGGCAGCTCCGCCACCTCACGAATGCCCTGGGCCATGCCGGCGATGCGATCCCGACTGAGGGCGAGGCGATCCAGCATCACGTCGGACACGGTGCCCTTGGCGGCAGCCAGATCCAGCTCGTTGGCGGCAAGAATGGCATCCGCCTCCCGCTCCAGCGCATCGGCCATTGCCAGCAGCGCCCGGTTCTTGGTATCGGTATCTGCCAGAGCGATGGCGGTTTTTGCGCCTCTGGCCTTGTGCAGCAGTTCCATGGTGGTCATAAGTTTTCCCTCCAAACTGTTCCTCAGCAGCCGCAATTGGCTGTTTTTTTGCCTAAAAAGCGGGTTCCCGCCGCCTTGCCCTCCACGATGTCGTAGAGCACTTCGGGGCGCTCACCGTTGGCGATGACCATGTCGCACCCCTGTGCGGTGACCCGCTTGGCGGCCCGCAGCTTGGTGGCCATGCCGCCGGTGGCCAGCTCGCTGCCCTTGCCGTCGGCCAGCGCCTCCACCGCCGGAGTGATGTCGTCCACCACGGGGATGAGGGTGGCGGTGGGATCCTTGTGGGGGTCGGCGGTGTACAGGCCGTCGATGTCGCTGAGCAGCACCAGCAGCTCCGCCCCCACGCAGCAGGCCACGATGGCCCCCAGGGTATCGTTGTCACCCACCTTGATCTCGGCGGTGGCGACGGTGTCGTTCTCATTGATGATGGGCAGGGCGCCCAGCTCCAGCAGACGGCTCATGGTGTTCTCAAAGTTCTGGCGGCGGTCGTCATGGTCGATGTCCTCGCCGGTGAGCAAAATCTGCGCCACCGTGTGGTTATACTTGGCGAACAGCCGGTCGTAGGTGTACATCAGCTCGCACTGGCCCACGGCGGCGGCGGCCTGCTTGGTGGGGATGTCCGCCGGACGGCCGGGCAGGTTCAGCTTGCCCACCCCCATGCCAATGGCGCCGGAGGACACCAAAATCACCTCGTGTCCGGCATTTTTCAGGTCGGACAGCACCTTCACCAGCTGCTCCACATGGCGGATGTTCAGCCGTCCTGTGGCGTGCGCTAAGGTGGAGGTGCCCACCTTGATGACGATCTTCATGACGATCCCTCGCTTTAGTGTGTTACAGGATTGAATCATCATACCACACTCCGCACAAAAAGAAAAGGTGTGCCGCAAAAGTTCTTTGCGGCACACCTGCCAAATTCTGCATCAGTAGCGGCGGATGACGGCCACCACTTTGCCCAAAATGGCGCAGCCCTCTCCGTCGATGGGCTGATATTCGGGGCTGGAGTTCTCCGGATAGAGCCACACATGGCCGTTTTCCCGGCGGTAGGTCTTGACGGTGGCCTCATCCTCGAACAGGGCCACCACGATGTCGTTGTTGCGCACCGCCTGCTGCTGGTGCACCACCACCAGGTCGCCGGGCAGGATGCCCGCCTCCAGCATGGACTCACCCCGGACGCGCAGGGCAAAATGCTCCCCGGTGAGGCCGTTGGTGTCAAAGGTGAGGTATTCCTCGATGCACTCCTCCGCCAGAATGGGGGAACCGGCCGCCACCGAGCCCAGCAGGGGGATCTGATCCCGACGGGTGTGGGCGCCGTCGTTGATGGAGATGGCACGGGTCTTGCCCTCCGCCTGACTGATGAGCCCCGCTTCCCGCAGACCCTTCAGGTGAAAATGGACGGTGGAGGGGGACTTCAGCTCCACCGCCTCAGCGATCTCACGCACCGAGGGGGGATAGCCATGCTCGTCGGCAAAGGACAGGATATAATCATAAATCTGCTGCTGCTTGGGGGACAATTTACTCATGGAGCAGCCTCCTTCCGGCAGGTACCGTTCTTCGTGGCCTTATTCTATCATAGAACAACCGTTTTGTCAAACATTTGTTCTAAAATTTTCAGGGAAATTGGGTGCAAAAATTTTGGGGTGTATGAGGCTGCGCCAGTTGAAAGTGATGCATGGTTTTGCTATAATTAAAGATAATTTTATTTAGAGGAATGGCATATGAAATACGAACAGTGGAATCTGCGGCAGCGGCCTCATATGGCTGACCGCCGCCGGTTGGAGCTGGCGGGACTTTCCCCGTTGTGCGCCGCTGTCCTCTGCGCCCGTGGGCTGGACACGCCCGAGCTGGCCGCAGGCTTTCTGTGCGATGCGCCGGACTTGCTCCACGACCCCTTCCTCCTTCGGGATATGGATCGGGCGGCGATGCGCATTCGGCAGGGGCTGGAGGCCGGGGAGATCATGGCCGTTTACGGCGACTACGATGTGGACGGCATCACCGCCACCTGCCTGCTCACCGAATTTCTGCGGGAGCGGGGCGGACGGGTGGTGAGCTATATCCCCGACCGAACAGAGGAGGGCTACGGCCTCAACCCCAGCGCCATCCAACGACTGCATGAACAAGGAGTATCCCTCATCATCACCGTGGACTGCGGCATCACCGCCGTGCACGAGGTGGAGTGCGCCCGCTCGTTGGGGCTGGACGTGGTGATCACCGACCATCACCAGTGCAAGGGCAGCCTGCCCGACGCAGCGGCGGTGGTGGATCCCCGCCGCCCCGACTGCCCCTACCCCTTCAAGGAGCTGGCGGGGGTGGGCGTAGCCCTCAAGGTGGCGCTGGCCCTCACCCCGCCCCCGCAATGGGAGGGCGTACTGCGCCGCTGCGGGGAGCTGGCCGCCATCGGCACCGTGGCCGATGTGATGCGCCTCACCGATGAAAACCGATTTTTGGTGCGCTACGGGCTGGCGCTGCTGAACCACACCCCCCGCCCCGGTCTGCAGGCTCTTCTGCGTGAGGCCGGGTGCGAGCCGGGCAAAGCCCCCACCACCGTCAACGTGGGCTACGGGCTTGCCCCCCGCATCAACGCCGCAGGGCGCATGGAGCGGGCTGCGGTGGCGCTGGAGCTGCTCCTCACCCGTGACCCCGACCGGGGGCGGGCACTGGCCGCCGACCTGTGCGAGCTGAATCGGGAGCGGCAGGCCATCGAGCTGGCCATCTTCGAGGAATGTGAAGCGCTGCTCTCCCGCAGCCCCCGGCTTGCCTCCCCCGCCATCGTGCTGGCGGGAGAGGGGTGGCATCAGGGTGTGGTAGGCATCGTAGCCTCCCGCCTGTCGGAAAAATACGCCTGTCCCGCCTTTATGATCTGTCTGGACGGCGGCAAGGGGAAGGGCTCCTGCCGCTCCTTCGGCGGATTCAACCTGTTTGCCGCTCTGGATGCCTGCGCCCCCCTGCTGGAAGGCTACGGCGGGCACGAGCTGGCCGCCGGCTTCACCATTCTGGAGGAAAATATCCCCGCCTTCCGTCAGGCCATGGGGGAGCTGGTGTCCCGCTACGCTCAGGGCAAGCCCATGGTGACCGCTGTGGACGTGGACGCCGAGATCGACCACTGCTCCCTGCTCACCGTGGAGCAGGTGGATACTCTTTCCCAACTGGAACCCTTTGGTTCGGGCAACCCCAAGCCCGTGTTTTTGCTGCGTTCGGTGACGGTGCTGTCGTGCAGCGATGTGGGGAGCGGACGGCACCTGAAAATGAAGGTACGGCGGGACGGCATCACGCTGGACACCATCTTTTTCGCCGCCAACACCGCCGCCTGCGGCGTGTCGGCGGGGGATCGGCTGGATCTGCTGTTCACCCCGCAGGTGAACGAATATCGGGGCAATCGCATGGTGCAGCTCCTGCTGTGTGACCTGCGGCAGGCCCCCAGCCGCAGCCAACTGGAGCAATCCCTGTTCCGCCGCTTGCAGGAGGGGGATGCCCTCTCCCGCTGGGAGGCGGCCACCCTGTTGCCCCAGCGGCAGGACTTTGCCCACATCTGGCGCTATCTGGAGCAGAGCTGCGCCGCAGGCCCCGCCACCGGCTCCATGGAGCAGCTTCTCCGGCAGGTGATGAAAAGCCAGCCGGGGCACAGTTCCTATGGGCGCACCCTGGTGTGCCTCCATGTGATGGATGACCGTGGGCTCATCCGGCTGGAGCTGTCCGGCCATCAGGCCGCCATCCACCTGCGCCCCACCGGCCAGAAGGTAGATCTGGAGCAGGCCCAGATGATGAAGCGGCTGCGTGCCCTTCTGGACTGGTGATACCCACCCCCCTGTTTCCCCAGGAAGAAAGGAGGCGCCATGATGTACGACGTTCATGGTCGCTATCAGGAATTTGAACAAAAGCTGCTGGGCAGCTACTCCGCCGACGACGTGGCGCAGGTGCGTGCCGCCTTTGAGTACGCCCACGCCCATCACGGCGGCCAGCTTCGCAAAAGCGGCGAGCCCTATATCACCCACCCCATCGCCGTGGCCGAGCTGGTGGCCGAGCTGGAGCTGGATCGGGACTCCGTGCTGGCCGCCCTGCTCCACGACTGCATTGAGGACACCGACTCCACCTATGACGACATCTCAAAGCTCTTTGGCCGCACCGTGGCCGAGCTGGTGGACGGCGTCACCAAGCTGACCCGGATGCAGTACTCCTCCAAGGAGGACGAGCAGATGGAAAACCTGCGCAAGATGTTCATGGCCATGGCCAAGGACGTGCGGGTGATCCTCATCAAGCTGTGCGACCGGCTGCACAATATGCGCACCATGATGTTCCAACCCGAGCGCAAACAGAAGGAAAAATCGCTGGAGACCATGGAGATCTACGCCCCCATTGCCCACCGCCTCGGTATGCAGAAGCTGAAGTGGGAGCTGGAGGATCTCTCCCTGCGCTATCTCGACCCCATCGGCTATCAGGAGGCTCAGAAGGAGCTGGACGCACTCACCGAGGAGAACGGCGAGTTCCTCTCCCTCACACGGGACAGGATCGAGGCCCGCCTGGCCAGGGAGGGGCTGGAATGTACCGTGTACGGCCGCCTGAAGCACATCTACTCCATCTACCGCAAGATGTACGCCCAGAGCAAGGCCATCAAGGAGATCTTCGACATCTACGCCTTTCGGGTCATCGTCCACGACATTCCCAACTGCTACAACGTACTGGGCTGCATCCATGATATGTACAACCCGGTGCTGGGGCGGTTCAAGGACTATATCGGCACCCCCAAGCCCAACGGCTACCAGTCCCTGCACACCACGGTGATCGGTCGGGAGGGCGTGCCCTTCGAGGTGCAGATCCGCACCTGGGATATGCACCAGACCGCCGAGTACGGCGTTGCCGCCCACTGGAAGTACAAGCAGGGCATGAGCGACAGCAAGCTGGGCACCGAGCAGGAGTTCGAGTGGGTGCGCAAGCTGCTGGAAAGCCAGCAGGACACCGACCCCGACGAATTTGTACGCACCCTCAAGGTGGATATGTTTGCCGACGAGGTGTTCGTCTTTACCCCCAATGGCGACGTGAAGAGCCTGCCCGCCGGCGCCACCCCCATTGACTTTGCCTACTCCATCCACTCCGCCGTGGGCAACTCCATGACGGGGGCCCGTGTGAACGGCCGCATCGTCACCTTTGACACGCCCCTGAAAAACGGCGACATCGTGGAGGTCATCACCTCCAAGTCCGCCCGCGGCCCCAGCCGTGATTGGATGAAGATCTGCAAGTCCAACGAGGCCCGCAACAAGATCCGCCAATGGTTCAAGAAGGAGCGGCGGGAGGAGAACATCGCCACTGGCCGTGCCTCCTTCGAGGCGGAGCTGAAGCACGTGGGGCTGACCATGGCGGCCATCACCGCCACTCCCGAAGTGCTGGAAGCTGTGCTCAAGCGGGTGCGCTTCGGCGGGCTGGACGAGCTGTACGCCGCCATTGGCTACGGCGGTATGTCCGCCCAGAAGGCGGCAGGGCGCATCAAGGAGGAGCTCACCCGCATGGGCCGCCTGCAAAAGCAGCAGGCCGAGCAGCAGGCCATGCAGGCCTCCCTCAACGCCGGCGAGACCATCTTCCCCGCCACCGCCAAGCAGCCTCCCTCCCACCAGAAGCCCCGCAGCTCCCAGAGCGGCATCATCGTGGAGGGGCTGGACAACTGCATGGTGAAGTTCTCCAAGTGCTGCACCCCCGTCCCCGGCGACCCGGTGGTGGGCTTCATCACCCGTGGCTACGGCGTGTCCATCCACCGCACCGACTGCCCCAATGCCCACCCCGACCGCCGCAGGCCGGAGGAGGAGGGGCGCTGGGTCAACGTGTCGTGGGCCGTGAGCGATCAGAGCAGCTACCGCACCTCGCTGGAGGTGTCCGCCAAGGATCGGGACGGTCTGGCGCTGGATGTGGCCATGGCCCTGTCCACCCTCAAGGCCAAGCTGCACAACCTTTCCGCCCGCAGCCAGCCCGATGGCTACGCCATCATCTCTCTGGAGCTGGCGGTGCAGGATCGCAGCGAGCTCACCGGCGTCATCAACAAGCTGTCCCAGATCAGCGGCGTCATCCTGGTGCAGCGTGCCAGCGGTTGAGGCAGTTTATAAGCCTTCCCCCTTGGGGGAAGGTGGCACCGCCGCAGACGGTGTCGGATGAGGGCTTTGCGGGCGGGCCAGTGTCCCGCCCCTACGAACAACCCGAAAGAACGCCGTAGGGGTCGGCGTCTCGACGACCCCATAGCCTCCCCTTGAGGGGCGGAGAGGTGAACAGCCTCCGGCGGCCTACTTTCGTACTCGGACGAAAGTAGGCAAAGACCGACTTAGGGGATGAAATTGGTTCGCCTTGTCACAAAGGGCGTGACTTCGGCTCTCAAAATTTCACCCCTAAGAACCCCATTCATTACGGGGGCCTGGAATTGGTGCAGCGATCTATTATCGGCGTGAGGTAACACGAATAGACCCTGCATTTTAGCCGCTCAGCCGCTTCGTGCCTGCTATGTTTCGGTGCAAACGCTTCAACCACACGCCTGACATGGCAGATAGCTTGTAATCTTGGGTATCCTACCGAGCGGCACATCGGAGACCCGCCCCCACGAGAAGACCGTCCACAGCATCCGTGGGGGCCGCCGCCCTCGGCGGCCCATAAAAGCCTCCCCTTGAGGGGAGGTGGCACGGCGCAGCCGTGACGGAGAGGTGAACCGCCTCCGGCGGCCCATAAACGGGCGGCCAATGGTCACCCCTACTCCCCATGATCCATTCTCAATTCTCCACTCAAAGGAGCCTGATTTACCATGTCCACTCCCAACTTCCAGCCCCTGCTCTTCGGCGGCGACATCAATGTGTACAGCGTGGCCCGTGCCTTCCACGAGGCCTACGGCGTGAAGAGCATTGCCTACGGCAAGTTCGTATCCTTCCCCTGCTCGTACAGCGCCATCATCGACTACCGCCCCTGCCCCGACAACGAGGACGAGGCCACCTTCCTGCGCAACGTGGAAACGGTGGCGGTGGAGCACGCCGACAAGACGGTGCTGGTGGTGGGCTGCGGGGACAGCTATGTGAAGCTGGCCGCTCACCTCAGACCCCAGTTCCCCCCCAATGTGAGATGCAACTACATCAGCGGCGAACTGCTGGACACCCTCACCGACAAGGAGCAGTTCTACGCCCTGTGCGACAAATACGGCATCGACCACCCCGCCACCTTTGTGTATGACGGCTCCATGGGGCACGAGTTCACCCTGCCCTGGCAGCCCCCCTACATCGCCAAGCCCGCCGACGGCGTGGCCTACTGGGCCACCGGCCACAACGAGCTGAAAAAGGTCTACCTGTGCCAAAGCTGGGAGGAGCTTCTCGCCGCTCTTGACGAGGTATACGCCGCCGGTTATCCCGGTAAAATGATCCTGCAGGAGTTCGTGCCGGGAGACGACACCTATATGCGGGTGCTCACCAATTACTCCGACACCCACGGCAAGGTGAAGCTCATGTGCCTGGGCCATGTGCTGCTGGAGGAGCACTCCCCCCACGGCATCGGCAACCACGCCGTCATCATCACCGAGCATGACGAGGCGCTGTGTGAGCGCATCCGTGCCATGCTGGAGGATCTGCGCTATGTGGGCTTCTCCAATTTCGACATCAAGTATGACCAGCGGGACGGCAAGTACAAGGCCTTCGAGATCAACTGCCGTCAGGGCCGCAGCAACTACTATGTCACCGGCTCCGGCCACAACATCGCCACCTATCTGGTGGGCGATCTGCTGGAGGGGCGTGACCTGCCCCTCACCGTGACCAAGAACCGCACCATCTGGCGCATGATCCCCCGCCGTCTGGCCCGCACCTTCATCCCCAAGTCCTACCACAAGCAGATGAAGGAGCTGTTCCGCAAGGGCACCGACCACCACTCCATGGAGTACCGTCCGGACTATACCCTGCGGCGCATCTGGCGCATCTGGAAGAACCACATCGGCACCTATGTCCGCTTCTACAAGCATAACGAGAAACCTAACGATTGACGAGGTAGTACTATGAGCGAACCCAAATTGGGCGTATTGGGGGGCATGGGCCCTCAGGCCACCCAGGTGTTCTACCAGTTCGTGCTGGACCGCACCGAGGCGGCACGGGATCAGGATCACCTGCCCGCCCTCATCCTGTCTGACACCGGTATGCCAGACCGCACCCGTGCCATCCTCACCGGGGACTGCGAGGGGCTGTACCAGCGCCTGCTGGACGATGCACGGCTGCTGGAGCGCTGCGGCTGCACCACCATCGCCATCCCCTGCAACACCTCCCACTACTTTGTAGACAGGCTGCAGGGGGACATCGGCGTGCCCATTATCCACATGATTCGGGAGGGGGCCGCCGCCCTCGCCGCCCAGGGCAAGCGCCGCCCCGCCATTCTGGCCACCGACGGCACCATCCAAAGCGGCCTGTACCAGAAGGAGTGCGCCGCCCTGGGTCTGGAGGCCTACGCCCCCGACCCGGACACTCAGGCGCTGGTCATGTCCATCATCTATGACGAGATCAAGCAGGGGGAGCAGGGCAGCCGTGAAAAATTCGCCCAGATCGACCGTGCCATCCGTCAGGCGGGGTGCGACTGCGCCCTGCTGGCCTGCACCGAGCTGTCCGTGTTTGCCACCTACCACGCCCTGCCCCCCTTCTATGTGGACGCTATGGGGGTGCTGGCGGAGCGGGCTGTGCTGGCCTGCGGCAAGAAACTGAGAAACATTTGAGGTGATCCCCATGGAACCGATCCGTTATCCCCTCCATGACTTCTGCGCCCTGCTCACCGCCAACCACCTGCTGGCCGCCCCCCTGCCGGAGGGTCTGGCGCTGGAGCGGACGGTGGAGCTGGTGTCCTACGACTCCAAGAACGTGATCCCCGGCACCCTCTTTCTGTGCAAGGGCGCCCACTTCAAGGCGGACTATCTGGCCGACGCTGCCCGACGGGGTGCCTTCGCCTACGTCAGCGAAACCCCCTACCCGGAGGTAGACCTGCCCTGTATTCAGGTCACCGATATGCGGCAGGTCATTGCCCCCTTCGCCGTGAAGTATTATAACGACCCCTCCCGCCGCCTCAACGTCATCGGCATCACGGGCACCAAGGGCAAGTCGTCCACCACCTACTATCTGAAGTACATTCTGGACGAATATCTGGCCCGCCGTGGGACGAGCTGCGGCGTCATCTCCTCCATCGATACCTTTGACGGCGTGGAGCGCTTTGAGTCCCACCTCACCACCCCCGAACCGCTGGAGCTGCAAAAGCACTTTGCCAACGCCCTGTCCTCCGATCTGGGCTATCTGGCCATGGAGGTGTCCAGTCAGGCGCTGAAATATCACCGCACCCTGGGCACCCGTTTTGCCGCCGCCTGCTTCCTCAACATCGGCAACGATCACGTTTCCCCCATCGAGCACCCCGATTTTGAGGACTATTTCCACTCCAAGCTGAAAATTTTCGCTCAGGCAGAGGTGTCCTGCGTCAATCTGGACTGCGACCACGCCGACGAGGTGCTGGCCGCCGCCCGTCGGGACTGCCGGCGGGTCATCACCTTCTCCCGCAAGGATCCCTCCGCCGACGTGTACGGCTCCCATATCCGCAAGCGGGGCAACGACATCCTGTTCCGTGTCACCTCCCGCCGGCTGTCCCGTGAGTTCCAGCTCACCATGCCCGGCCTGTTCAACACGGAGAACGCCCTGGCCGCCATCGCCATCTGCGAGGGTCTGGGCATCGACCAGCAGGCCATCTATGTGGGTCTGATGAAGGCCCGTGTGCCCGGACGCATGGAGGTGTACTCCAACGCCAACGACCATGTGGTGGCCATCGTGGACTACGCCCACAACCGCATGAGCTTCGAGACTCTGTTCCAGTCGGTGCAGAAGGAATACCCCGGCCGCCGCATCGTCACCGTGTTCGGCTGTCCCGGCAAGAAGGCGCTGGATCGCCGCCGTGATCTGGGCGAGGTGTCAGGGCAGTTCTCCGATCTGGTGGTACTCACCGAGGAGGACTCCGGCGAGGAGGACACCGTTTCCATCTGCAAGGAGATCGCCACTCATGTGGCGGCGCAGGGCTGCGCCTATCAGATCGAGCCCAACCGGGGCGAAGCCATTCGGCAGGCTATTCTGGGCTGTGACAAGCCCTCGGTGCTGCTCATCACCGGCAAGGGGGCGGAGACCCGCCAGAAGCGTGGTCTGGAGTACATTGACACCCCCTCCGATGTGGACTATGCCAAGGCATTTTTGCAGGAATATGACGTGCGCCACGGTCTGGACGGGCTGGAAAAGGTGCGCACCCTCTCCTCTGTACTCCCCGCCCTGAAGGAGCAGGCGGGCACCACCGTGGTGGTGAAGTACGGCGGCTCCGCCCTCGGCCCCGACGGGGCGGTGGACTCCATCCTCTCCGATGTGGCCGCCCTCCAGATGGCGGGCATTCGGGTGGTGCTGGTACACGGCGGCGGCAAGAACATCACCGCCCTGCTGGACAGGCTCAATGTCCCCACCCGCTTTGAAAACGGCTACCGTGTCACCGATGAGGCCGCCCTCGGCGTGGCGGAAATGGCTCTGTCGGCACAGGTGAACAAGTCCATCGTGTCCGCCCTCAGCGGCATGGATGTGGCGGCGGTGGGCATCTCCGGCAAGGACGGGCGGCTCATCACCGCCGAGGCCAAGGATCCGGCGCTGGGTCGTGTGGGCGCCATCACCGCCGTGGACACCCGCCTGCTGGACACCCTGCTGGCGGCGGGCTTCCTCCCCGTGGTGTCCCCCATCGGGGGCAGCGAGGACGGCGTGGGCTTTAACTGCAACGCCGACGATGCGGCGCAGGCCATTGCGGAGGCCCTTCACGCCCACCGACTGGTGTTCCTCACCGATGTGAGCGGCATCCTCATCGACAGCCACAACCAGAACACCGCCGTGGCCCACATGAACGTGGAGCGGGCGGAGGAGCTGCTGGAGGCGGGGCTCATCGCCGGCGGCATGGCTCCCAAGGTGCAGGGCTGCATCCACGCCATCCGCAGCGGCGTGGGCGAGGTTTCCATCCTCGACGGCCGCACCGAGCACGTCCTCCTGCTGGACACCCTCCACGAGCGGGTGGC
>JAZNQA010000031.1:0-5508 GCA_045589915.1 Candidatus Enterenecus sp. | reverse complement strand
CTTCTGGAGAAATTGGTATACATCCTGTACGGTGGTCATCACGAAAGTTCCCCTTTCATTCGGTGGATTTCTGTCAGGATACAGGTCAGTTGAGCAATTTCCTTGTCATCAGGTACACTGGCGGCTTGATGTCCCCGCAGGGAACGGGACAGCTTTTCCTCCATCATGGTGAGGTACTCTCTTCGCAGCGGATCATCGCTTTGCCGCCCCACCCACAGCTCGGCGGGTGACAGTGGTGGCATCTCGCCACCCTTGATGTCCCAAATACTGTAAAGCCGATTTCCTTCACGGACAATGCGTTCTGCACAGATGGTATATTTGTTGCTCTGGAGCCACAGGCGAAGGTCTGGAAAGGAGGTCATGGGCTGCAGCAGCAGTCTGCAATCCCGTGCCCACGGGGCAGCCTCCAAAATGGCGGCGATGGTCTCCCCTCCCATACCGGCAATGGTGATGGTGTCCACCTCGTGGGGCTGTATGCCGGACAGCCCATCGCACAGGCGGAAGGAAAGCTGCTCGGTGACACCGTATTGCTCCGCCGTTTCCCTTGCACGGGAAAGGGGGCCTTCCCGCAGATCGGCGGCGATGGCATGGTCGATCCGCCTATCCAGCAGCAGCCAGACGGGCAGATAGGCGTGGTCAGTGCCCACATCAACCAAGTGTGCGCCCTGCTCCACTTGGTCGGCAATGGCTTGTAATCTGGGGGTCAGCTCCATGATAAACCTCCGGGTAAAGGAAAAGAGCGGAAGATCCGCTCTTTTCGCAGTTGCATTATATTACTGAATGGTGGCGTTCAGCTTCTCCAGCAGAGCGTCCACATCCACGCCGTGCACCATGCAGGCCTGCTCCACGGTCTCGCCACGGGAAGAGGGGCAGCCCAGGCAGTGCATACCGATGGACAGGAAGATGGGGGCGGTGTTGGGAGCGATGTCGAGAATATCGCCGATAATCGTATCCTTGGTGATCTTAGTCATTGAAAATGACCTCCTTACATGTAATGTCGGAACAACCTTAGTATAACCAAAGCTGTCGCATTTTGCAAGGGGTTCCGCTAAAAACTTAGCCCTTCAGGAAAGATTCCAGCCGATCCAGACCCTTCTTGATGTTGTCAATGGAGGTGGCGTAGGACCATCGGACGAAGTTGGGGGCACCGAAGCCGCTGCAAGGAACGGTGGCAACCAGACCGTGCTTCAGGAAGGCGGCGGAGAAATCGTCGGAGGAGTTGATAGTCTCGCCGCAGATGGTCTTGCCCAGCAGCTTCTCGATGTTCATCATGACATAGAAAGCGCCTTCGGGCTTGATGCAGCTCACGCCCTCGATCTGGTTCATGCGCTCCACCAGATAGTTGCGGCGCTCCTCAAAGGCCTGACGCATGGTCTCCACCATCTCCTGAGGACCGCTGAGAGCCACCACGGAAGCGGCCTGAGACACGGCGCAGGGGGAGCCGGTGGAATGGCTGAGGAAGTTGCTCATGACCTTGGCCACCTTCTCGTTGGCCAGAGCGTAGCCAATACGCCAGCCGGTCATGGCATAGGCCTTGGACACGCCGTTGATGATGATGGTGAGCTCCTTCACATCCTCGCCCAGAGCGGCCACGGAGGTGAACTGAACTCCATCATAGAGCAGGCTGTAGTAGATCTCGTCGGCGATGATATACACGTCGTGCTTCACACACACACGGGCGATGGCCTCCAGCTCCTCCTTGCTGTACACCATGCCGGTGGGGTTGGAGGGGTTGTTGAGGATCAGGGCCTTGGTGTTGGGAGTGATGGCAGCCTCCACCTGCTCGGCAGTCATCTTAAAGCCGGCAGACTCCTCGGCAGTGACCACCACGGGCTTGCCGCCCACCATCTGGATGAGCTCCAGATAGCTGACCCAGAACGGAGCGGGCAGAACCACCTCGTCACCGGGGTTGACCAGAGCACGCAGCGCAACATAAACACAGTGCTTGGCACCGCTGGACACGACCACCTGAGAGGGCTTGTACTCCAGACCGCAGTCAGCCTTCATGCGGGCGCACACGGCCTCCTTCAGAGCTACCGTACCGGCGGCAGGGGTATAGCGGGTCACATTGTCGGCAATGGCCTTTTCAGCGGCGGCCTTGATGTGATCGGGGGTATTGAAGTCGGGCTCACCGGCGCCGAAGCCGATGACGTCCACGCCGTCAGCCTTCATCTGCTTTGCCAGAGAGTCGATTGCCATGGTGCTGGATGCCTGCACCGCAGTTGCGAGATGCGAGAGTTCTTTCACGTTAAATCCCTCCAAAAGATTGTACTTTGCATATTATATTCCTTAACTTGCAAAATGACAAGTGTATTTCGGGAGAAAATTGACAGTTTTGCAGTTTTGTTATCGTCAAATTGCAAAAAAGAGGCATTGCACCCTCCGTTATATGAGAACGAAGGGTGCAATGCTTTTAGTGACGGGATTTCTTTTCGGTATTCTTGCGATAGAGCAGGTAGAGACCGTTGACCAGCAGCTCACGGTCATAAACGATTTCTTTTTTGCAATGGCGGAATACTTCTGGCACGTTCTCCCCTGTTGCCACCACGGTGGCGGCGGGAGCGCCTGCGGCGGCCTCCAGCGTTTCGATCAGGCGGTCAAAGGCACCGGCGTAGCCATAGATCAGGCCTGCCCGCATGGAATCCACCGTATTGCGTCCCAAGGGGCTTTCCACCCGTCCGATGGAGATCTGGGGCAGCTGCGCACCGTTTTGCGACAGGGCTTCCAGCGCAATGCCCATGCCGGGCATGATGGAGCAGCCTTCAAAGGAACCCTGGTTCATATAAGAGAACGAAACTGCGGTACGGGAATTGATGACGATGCTGGGAGACGGATAGCGGGCAACGGCAGCCACCGCCGAGGCCACGATGTCGCTGCCCAGTTGATTATGAACATCTGCCTTGATGTTTAGTCCGGTCTTGAGTCCGGGGCCAACCACCAGCGGCGTGTTCCCGGCGAGCCGTGACACGGCCCTGGAATAAGTGCCGGTGATGGGCGGCACCACGCTGGAGAGGATAGCACCGGTCACCTTGGAGATGTCTGCATCATACAGACGAAATACGCCCAGCAGTTGAATGGCGCACTGGTCGTCGGTCATTCTGCGGTCGGTATCCACCTCGGACAGGAAGGACAGCTCCCCCTCCCTACTGAACAGGGCAATGGTGGTGCGGATATTACTGATGTCGATGGCCAGAACCATATGGGCTGCCTCCCTGCGTGTTGATCTGTTTGAATTATACTGTGTACGAACACAGATTTCAAGAAAAAGCTCCGCAGATGTGAACCTGCGGAGCTTTGAACGTGTTAGATATTGTCCCGGATGACCTGACCCATTTGGCGGGTGCCGATGACGGTATCGCCGGCCTTGGCGATGTCAGCGGTGCGCCAGCCGTCGGCCAGAGCCTTGTCCACCGCAGCTTCCACTGCATCGGCCTCGGCGGCCAGATGGAAGGAGTAGCGGAACATCATGGCCACGGACAGAATGGTGGCGATGGGGTTGGCCTTGTCCTGACGGGCAATGTCGGGGGCAGAGCCGTGGATGGGCTCGTACAGGGCGGGTGCGCTGTCACCCATGGAGGCGGAGGGCAGCAGGCCGATGGAGCCGGTGATCATGGAAGCCTCGTCGGAGAGAATGTCGCCAAACATATTCTCGGTGACCAGCACATCGAACTGGCCGGGGTCACGCACCAGCTGCATGGCGCAGTTGTCCACCAGCACATCCTCGTACTGAACGTCGGAATACTCCTCCGCCAGGCGGTGCATCACAGAGCGCCACAGGCGGCTGGTCTCCAGCACGTTGGCTTTGTCCACGCTGGACACCTTGCCACGGCGCAGACGGGCCATCTCAAAGGCACGGCGGCCGATGCGCTCAATCTCCATTTCGGAATAGGCCATCAGGTCGGTGCACTCCACACCACGGTCGGGGGTGTCGTAGCGGTCACGCTTGCCGAAGTAGATGCCGCCGGTGAGCTCACGCACCATCATGAGATCGATACCGGCCTCGGCGGTCTCCTTCTTCAGCGGGCAGGCATCTGCCAGGGCAGGACGCAGGGCGGCAGGGCGCAGATTGGCGTAAAGGCCAAGGTCTTTACGGATGGCCAGCAGAGCGGTTTCCGGGCGCTGCTCGGCGGGCTTGTCGCTGCCCCACTTGGGGTCGCCCACCGCACCCAGCAGAACGGCATCACAGCTCTTGCACAGCTCGGCGGTGCCGTCAGGGTAGCTCTTCCCCACTGCTTCGGAGGCGCAAGCGCCCATGAGAACATCCACATACTCAAAGGTATGGTCAAACTTTTCGCCGATCTTGTCAATGACAGCCACGGCCTCGTTCACGATCTCCGGGCCGATACCATCGCCCCGGATGAGTGCGATCTTGTAATTCATTTCGCCACACCTCTCGCCTTCAGAGATTTCAGCAGTCCGCCGTTGTCAATGATGCCGTTGACGAACTCAGGGAACGGAGCGGCCTGGAACTGCTGCCCGGTGGTCTCGTTGACGATCACGCCGGTCTGGAAATCCACACTCACTGCGTCACCGGCGGAAATGCCGTCCACCGCATCGGGGCACTCCATGATGGGGAAACCGATGTTGATGGCGTTGCGGTAAAAAATGCGGGCAAAGCTCTTGGCGATGACGCACTTCACGCCGCAGGCCTTGATGGCCAGCGGGGCGTGCTCACGGGAGGAGCCGCAGCCGAAGTTGCTGCCGCCCACCACAATGTCGCCAGTCTCTACCGTGGCGGCAAACTGGTCGTCAATGTCCTCCATGCAGTGGGAGGCCAGAGATTTCTCGTCGGGAGCGTTCAGATAGCGGGCAGGGATGATCACGTCGGTATCCACATTGTCGCCGTACTTGTAAATCTTCATCGTCTGCACCTCCTTACAGGGTTGCCGGGTCGGTGACGACGCCGGTGACAGCGGATGCGGCCGCCACAGCGGGGCTGGCCAGAATGATCATGGAGCTGGTGGGACCCATGCGGCCCACAAAGTTGCGGTTGGTGGTGGAAATGGCCCACTCATTGTCGCTCAACACGCCCATGTGGCCGCCCAGACAGGGGCCGCAGGTGGGAGTGGACACAGCGGCGCCGGCGTTGATAAAGTCGGCAATCAGGCCCTCGTTCATGGCGTCCAGATAGATCTGCTGGGTGGCGGGGATGACGATGCAGCGCACGCCGTCAGCCACCTTGCGGCCACGCAGAATGGCGGCAGCCTCCCGCAGGTCCTTCAGGCGGCCATTGGTGCAGGAGCCGATAACCACCTGCTGGATGGCCTTGCCCGCCACCTCGTCCACCGGCTTGGTGTTGGAGGGCAGATGGGGCAGCGCCACCGTGGGCCGCAGAGCGGACAGGTCGATGGTGATCTCCTGGGCGTACTCGGCGTCGGCATCGGCCTCAAACACCTCGTAGGGGCGGTCTACCCTGCCCTTGAGATAGGCCAGGGTCTTTTCATCCACGGGGAAAATGCCGTTCTTGGCGCCTGCCTCAATAGCCATGTTGCAGATGGTGAAGCGGTC
>JAZNQA010000030.1:0-4004 GCA_045589915.1 Candidatus Enterenecus sp. | reverse complement strand
GCAGTGGGAGGCCAGAGACTTCTCGTCGGGAGCGTTCAGATAGCGGGCAGGGATGATGACATCGGTATCCACATTGTCGCCGTACTTGTAAATCTTCATCGTCTGCACCTCCTTACAGCGCCGCCGGGTCGGTGACGACACCGGTGACAGCGGATGCGGCAGCCACAGCGGGGCTGGCCAGAATAATCATGGGGCTGGTGGGGCCCATACGGCCCACGAAGTTGCGGTTGGTGGTGGAAATGGCCCACTCGTTGTCGCTCAAAACGCCCATATGGCCGCCCAGGCAGGGGCCGCAGGTGGGGGTGGACACCGCGGCACCGGCATTGATAAAGTCGGCGATCAGACCCTCATTCATGGCGTCCAGATAGATCTGCTGGGTGGCGGGGATAACGATGCAGCGCACGCCGTCAGCCACCTTGCGGCCACGCAGGATGGCGGCGGCCTCCCGCAGATCCTTCAGGCGGCCATTGGTGCAGGAGCCGATGACCACCTGCTGGATGGCCTTGCCCGCCACCTCGTCCACCGGCTTGGTGTTGGAGGGCAGATGGGGCAGCGCCACCGTGGGCCGCAGAACGGACAGGTCGATGGTGATCTCCTGGGCGTACTCAGCGTCGGCATCGGCCTCAAACGCCTCATAGGGGCGGTCTACCCTGCCCTTGAGATAGGCCAGGGTCTTTTCATCCACGGGGAAAATGCGGTTCTTGGCGCCTACCTCATATGCCATGTTGCAGAAGGTGAAGCGGCCGTCCATTTCCAGGTCGGCCACGCCCTCGCCGCAGAACTCCAGAGACTGATACAACGCGCCGTCCACGCCAATCATGCCGATGAGGTGGAGCACCAGATCCTTACCGCTGACAAACTTGCCCATCTTGCCCACCAGATTGACCTTGATGGCCTGAGGCACCTTGAACCAGGACAGGCCGGTGGCCATGCCGGCGGCCATGTCGGTGGAGCCGACACCGGTGGAGAAAGCGCCCAAAGCGCCGTAAGTACAGGTGTGGGAGTCGGCACCGATGATGACCTCGCCGGGAGCGGCAAGCCCTTTCTCGGGGATGAGAGCGTGCTCTACGCCCATCTGACCCACATCGTAGAAGTGGGTGATGCTGTGCTCCTTGGCGAACTCACGGCAAGCGGCGCACAGCTGGGCAGACTTGATGTCCTTGCAGGGAGTGGAGTGATCCAGCACGATGGCGATCTTGTCCTTGTCGAATACGGCGGACAGCTCCGCCTTCTTAAATTCGGTAATAGCTACGGGGGTGGTGATGTCGTTGCCCAGCACCAGATTCAGCTTACCCTCGATGAGCTGACCGGCCTCTACCCTGTCCAGTCCGGCAGAGCGAGCCAAAATTTTCTGGGTCATTGTCATGCCCACAGCAAACTCCTCCTTCGTTTTGCGTGAATTTTGTCCTGTTTAGTATGCCAGAACCCTTGCAAAAAGAATGTAAACCGTGATACAATCTATGTAACAGGAGGTGGAAATATGGCGATTTGGGATCTGCTGGGGGAAGGCCGTGTCCCACGGGTGTATGCACCGGGGCAATTCATCTATTTGCAGGGTACTCAACCTGACTGTTTTTACTATCTGAAGTCCGGCACGGCCCGCAGTTTTATCAGCTCCCCTTCCGGCGAGGAGCGCACCCTTGCCGTTCACCATGAGGGCGATCTCATGGGCGAGGCGTCCTTTTTCGACCAATGCCCCCGTGTCACTTCCGCCATGGCCATCAGAGAGTGCAGCGTGGTATCTGTCAGCCGCAGCCAACTGGACGAGCTGTTTGCCCGTCACCCGGAACTGGCGTTGCCTATGCTCCAGTATCTGGCACGGACGGTGCGCATTCTGTCCAACCATGTGGACAACGCTTCCCTGCCCGCAGAGCGGCGGGTGGTGCGCTATCTGCTCAGCCAGCCCACGGGGTCGGACGGCAGGCTGACCTGCACCCATGAGGAGATCGGGCAGGCTGTGGGCGCCAGCCGGGTAACGGTGAGCCGTGTTCTCAGCGAGTTGAGCCGACAGGGAGCGTTAAAAACGGGCTACGGATCCCTGTGGCTGGTGAACCGAGCCTATTTGCAGCGTATGGATCAATAGAAACGACCCACCGGGTAATGCGGTGGGTTCGTTTGCGTGTGGCGGATCCTACAAAGCATCCCGAAAAGTCGCCGTAGGGGCGCACCTGTGTGTGCGCCCGAAAAAGCCTCCCCTGTGTAAGGGGAGGCGGCGACCAAGGAGCCGGAGGGGTTGTGTGGTGATGGACAATCCCTCAGTCATGGCTTCGCCATGCCAGCCCCCTTTACACAAGGGGGCCCTTTTTTGTCCCTCATCCGTCATTTGCTGCGCAAATGCCACCTTCCCCCAAGGGAAGGCTGAAAAGGCTTCCCCTTTGGGGAAGCTGTCGAGCGAACCGAGACTGATGAGGAAAGGGGCGTACACACAGGTGCGCCCCTACGGGCAAACCATCGGGTACGCCGTAGGGGCGGCTCCCAGAGCCGCCCGCTTTTTCACCTCTCCGCCTCGCTGCGCTCGGCACCTCCCCTCCAGGGGAGGCTTTTGGGGAGTGCTGCCCTTTCAAGGCTCCCCTTGAGGGGAGACTGAGAGGTGTATTCGGGCGCACACACAGGTGCGCCCCTACGGGCATCAACAGAGTGTTTGCGTAGGGCCCGATGCCCACATCGGGCCGTTTGATGGGCCGGCGCCCTCGGCGGCCCGCACATGAAGCAACAGAGCTCACTCACTCCGCCGCAGCATACCCTGCCCCCGCAGCAGCTCCATCCGGGCCTCAAACTTAGCCCGGACATAGTGGCAGGGATAGTCAGCCAGCCGGTCATAATGCCCCGTCTCGTTGTAGATGGTGGCAGAACAGGCATTGCAGAATTTCTGGTAGGGGCAGCGCACGCAGTCCTTGGGCAGGGGCAGCCCATCCACCCTTTGGCGCAGCTCCTGCCACGCGTCGGCAAAGGTGCGCCCTTCCAAGGGGATGGCGATGCCGCTGTTGGTGACGCACATCATCAGCCGTCCGTCCCAACTAATAGCGAAGGAATTGCGCCCGCCGCCGCAGTTGCTTCGGCTGCACCCGTCGCCGCTGTGGAAGCCGCCGCCCAAGGGCATCTTGCCCGCCAGCATGGCCTGCATCAGTATGGCATACTGCCGACACTTTTGAAGCTGCGCTTCCTGTCCGATCTCCAGCCGCTCCATGAGCAGGTCGGCCTGCGCCGCCTCCTCCGGGGTGAGCCGGGAGGGAGAGGTGTGCACGCCGTACCGCCCAGGCGGGAAGATATAACTGGTGCTGTGCAGCACCAGCCCCCGCTCCTTGGCAAACTCCGCCATGGCACGCAGGTCACCCACATTCTCGGGCACCAGCGTACCGTTGAGGTACACATTCTGCCCATCCTCCAGAAGACCGTCAATGGCGGCCCGTACCCGACTGAAGCCGTCCGGCAGGCCGCACAGCTTGCCATAAGTCTCGTCGGATGCGCCGTACAGGGAGATATTGATCTTGGCCGGACGGTGCTCTTTGAGCCATGCGATGCGGCGTTCATCCAGCAGAGTGCCGTTGGTGTTCAGCGAGATTAGGAACCCCATCCCCAGCAGCTTTTCCAGCAGCTCCTCCGCATGGGGATAGAGAAAGGTCTCCCCGCCGGTGATCACCAGCACCAGCGTACCCGCCGCCTTGACCTGCTCTGCCATGGAAAGCCAAAAAGGCACAGCCAGCGGCTGTGCCTGATGGTCAAGGTAAGACGGACAATGGATGTAGCACATCCGGCAGTGCAGATTGCACCGGGCCGTCAGCTCACACGCCCCGTTCAGCGGCACGCCCGTTTGGGCGGCCCGCTGATTCAGAAGTTGAAGATGCTGGTTCATGAATTAGGACTTACTGTTAAAAATAATAGCATCGCCGGATGCTGCCGCAGCAGCCGCCCAGTCCCAATCGTACACATATTCGATAGTCTGATTCTCGTGACAGGGATCAAAATAACCAACACGAACATTGGAGGTCTGTCTGACAGCCGCA
>JAZNQA010000029.1:0-5317 GCA_045589915.1 Candidatus Enterenecus sp. | reverse complement strand
CGTAATATCCTTGTAACCCTTTTGGACAAGCTCGCGCACCTCGGTAATAATCTTTTCCTTCTCTCGACTGCGCTCGCGCCCGCGCACGTAGGGCACGATGCAATAGGAGCAAAAATTGTTGCATCCATACATAACCGACACCCAGGCACGATAATCGCTCCCGCGGCGAATAGGAAGATCCTCCACCACGGTATATTCCGTCTCCTCGGGACAATAGATGCGCTTGCCAAGGCGACGCTTTTCGCAAAGCAATTGCGGAAAACGGTGCAAGGAGGAGGGACCGAACACAAAATCCACGTAAGGATAGCGGAATTTGACGTCGTTTTGTCGGTGCTCCTGCGCCATCATACAGCCGCAAACTGCAATAACGAGTGAGGGCTTTTGTTCCTTTAAGTGCTTGTACTGCCCCACGATGGAGAGCGTCTTTTTTTCGGCGTGCTCCCGAATGGCGCAGGTGTTGATGATGATGACGTCGGCGCCCTCATCGGTGTCGGTGATGTCGTAGCCCATCTCGGTGAGCATACCACGCAGCAGCTCGGAATCGGCCTCGTTCTGCTGGCAGCCGTAGGTGTCCACATAGGCCAGCGGCTTGCGGGCAAGCTGCTCGTTGAGGGCACGCACCTCGGCGCAGTATTCCTTCTGCCGCTGAATGTCCTCAGCGGGTATCACAGGGGTTTTTCTCTCCACGGGAGATACCTCCATATCGTACAGATTCATAACATCGAATTATACCATGAAAATATGAACAAAACAAGCAAAACGGCGTGGGAACTTGTCCCACACCGTTTTTTATCATGAGTGTTCCACCGGCAGCCGCCCCAGCAGCAGGGCGGCCCCCACCTGCACCAGAAACAGGTCGGGGGGTGTGCCGTCGTAGGGGAGCACCAGCTCCTGCCGCTCCACAGCCCGCCCGTCCAGCGCCACGAATTCCCGCTGCACCGCCACCGCAGCCCGCCGCTCCTCCAGACTGGACAGGGTGAGGGTATTCCGGCTGCACGAGCCGTAGCTCACCACCGTGTCGGCGGGCAGGGAGCGGGTGAGGGCGGACAGTCCGCCGGGGAGGAGCGCAGTGCGGCAGCACAGGGTAGTGGCCCCTGCCCAGCCCGTGGCATGGGGGGACACCACCAGCAGATCCAGATTCAGCCCTGCCAGCAGCGCCGGATGGTGGCACGCCCGCACCATAGCCGCCCCGCCTGCCAGTGCGCTGACCCGCTCCGCCAGCCCCTCGCACCGCTCCCATACACCGATCTGCCACATGGTATGCGCCCCCTCTGTATTCTCTCCCCCTTATTGTGCCGGAGCAGGGGGATTTTATGCGCCCCAAAACGGACACAGGGGAAACGAAAAAGGGCGGCTTGTTCAGCCGCCCTTGGGGTCATTTGAGGGCCTTTTTTTCTTTGCGGCGGACGTAGATCACATAGTTGACCACGCAGCCCAGAATAAAGATGTTGCCGCACAGAAACAGCCACACCAGCAGCAGCACCACCGAGGTCAGCGAGCCGTACACCAGCGAGTACTGGGTGGGGCCGCCCATGATGGTGGAAAAGAGGACGGAAGCGCCGGCCAGTGCGAAGGTGGCGGCCAGAGCGCCGGGGAACACAGGGGGACGGGGCTTGTCCAGTGGGGCGGTGAAGCGGTAGAGCAGCAGGACGAACAGGAACACCAGTGCCAGCAGCAGAATGTATTTCACCCACTGCCAGGTGCGGAACAGATGCACCAGATTCTCCACCTCCAGAGTTTCCCGCAGCAGGGTGAAGAACCAGTTGCCGGTGAGCACCACCGCCAGAGCCAGATAGATGGTGACCAGCAGCAGTACGGCAAACAGGACGCTGGCAACGATCTGCCGCAGCCCGTAGAAGGTGGCACGGCCGTAGATCTCGTGCATGATATTCATCAGTCCCCGCACCGCAGCGGAGGCGAACAGCACCGTCATAAACAGACCCAGCACCAGCATACCGGTGGACTGGACATTGTCCAGATAATTCAGGTACTCCTGAAAGATGAGGATCACGTCCTGAGGGATAAAGTGGCTGGCCTCGTCCAGAAAGCTGGTCAGGTTGAGGTTGAGCTTGTCCAGAAATGCGGACAGGCAGATGAGGATGGGGAAAAAGGTGAGGATCAGGAAGTAGGCCAGCTCGGCGGCGGCACGGCTGATCCGGCGGCGAAAGTACAGCTTGCCCACATCGGTGACAAAGCGTATGGGCGGAAAATTGAGTACCCGCTTCATGCTGTCCCTCCTCTCTCTTCGTTGGGCTATTCAAGAGTATACCAGAGAATGTTGCAAAGGACAACTGAAAAATTACCGCTTCATTCCAGCAGCATGGTCAGCTCCTCCACCGTCAGCCCCGGATTGAGGGCCATGCTCACTCCGTAGCCGATGACCCGTGCCAGATCGGACACCCTGCTGTCCACCTCCCGTGGGGTGACGAACAGATCGCCGCCGGGCAGACCTTCGTCGTCCTCCCGCCCCAGCAGATCCATCATCAGGGTGGAGGCCTCCACCACCGTGGGCACCCCCACCGCCAGCACCGGCACGCCCAGCGTGTCCTCGTTGAGCGCCATGCGGTGGTTGCCCACGCCGGAGCCGGGGACGATGCCCGTGTCGGAAAGCTGCACCGTCCGGCACAGCCGCTCCACCGAGCGGGAGGCCAGCGCATCAATGGCGATGACGCAGGCGGGGCGCAGCTTGTCTGCCACCGCCTGCACCAGCGTACCGCTCTCCACGCCGGTGGTGGCCAGCACCCCCGCCGCCAGCGCCGCCACCGGGCGCAGATGCCCGAACTGCTCCCCCAGATGCTCCACCAGATGGCGGGTGACCAGCGTATGCTCGGTGGCCAGCGGGCCCACAAGGTCGGGGGTGATGGTCCGATTGCCCAGCCCCACCACCAGAGCGGTGCCGTCCGTGGGCAGCATGGGCTCCAGCAGGGCGGCGATGGCTTTGGCTGCCCGCCCGAAGGCGTCCTCCTCCCGCCGGAGCAGCCCGTCCAGCTCCACGGTGAGGTAGCGCCCCACCGGCTTGCCCAGCGCCGCCGCTCCCTCCTCGTCCAGCACGGACACCCGATGGGCGGCAAAGCCCTCCACCTGTCCGTCCTCCCCCCGCACGCCGGACAGCTTCCCTGTCTCTCCGGCACCCTCCTGCCATAGCTCGTGGGCCTCTATCGCCAGATCTGTCCGCCGCTGCGCCATGTTCTGTACCTCCTGATATACCAGATGTTGTGGGCAGAATGCCCGTTTTTTCCTATTCTTTGCTCCGAAAAAATTTATATGCAAAAAAATGAAAATAAGTGTTGCAATTTCAAGGTTTAGATGTTAGAATACATATCTGCGACGGGAAAACCGTATCAAAACAATACTACACATCGGAGGAGGTGTTTGGTTTGCCCAATATCAAGTCTGCAAAGAAGCGTGTTCTGGTGAACGCCACCAAGGCCGCTCAGAACAAGGCTCAGAAGTCCGCGCTGAAGACCGACATTAAGAAGTTTGAGGCCGCGGTGGCCGGTGGCAACCGCAGCGAGGCCGATGCCGCTTATAAGGTGGCCGTTAAGGCTGTGGATCAGGCTGCCGCCAAGGGTCTGCTGCACAAGAACAACGCCGCTCACAAGAAGAGCGCCATGACCGTGAAGCTGAACAAGCTGGCCTAATTTCGCTGAAAAAACCGTCTGCCTGTGGGCAGACGGTTTTTTATTATTACGCATAACATATTCAAATGCAGAATTCAGAATGCAGAATGCAGAATGAATGTGTCCGCTTTGCGGACGGATTTGAAACTGCCTGCGGCGGCGGGGCGTGGAAACACTTCCCGCCCGCTTTCGTCCCGCTTCGCTTGACAGGGGAGCGGCGGGGGACGTATACTTGGGTCAAATCGTGAACACAGGAGGGTCTGTGATGGGTAAGGTGTATACATCTGCGGAGCAGCTCATCGGCGGCACGCCGCTGCTGGAGCTGACCGGGCTGGAGCGGGAATACGGGCTGAAGGCCCGGCTGCTGGCCAAGCTGGAGTATCTCAATCCCGCCGGTTCGGTGAAGGATCGGGCGGCGCTGGCCATGATCAACGACGGCGAGGCCCGTGGGTTGCTCCGGCCGGGCTCCACCATCATCGAGCCCACCTCCGGCAATACGGGCATCGGTCTGGCGGCGGTGGCTGCCGCCCGTGGCTATCGGGTCATTATCGTCATGCCCGACTCCATGAGCGTGGAGCGGCGGATGCTCATGTGTGCCTACGGCGCCGAGCTGGTGCTCACGCCGGGGGCGCAGGGCATGAAGGGGGCCATCGCCAAGGCGGAGGAGCTGGCGCAGTCCATTCCCGGCAGCTTTATCCCCGGCCAGTTCGTCAACCCTGCCAACGCCGCCGCCCATTATGACACCACCGGTCCGGAGATCTGGGCGGACACCGACGGGCAGGTGGACTGCTTCGTGGCGGGCGTGGGCACCGGCGGCACCATCACCGGCACAGGGGGGTATTTGGAGGAGCAGGACCCCGCCATCCGTGTGGTGGGGGTGGAGCCTGCGGGCTCGCCGGTGCTGTCCGGCGGCACGGCGGGGAGCCACGGCCTGCAGGGCATCGGCGCAGGCTTTGTGCCCGACGTACTGGATGTCACGGTGATCGACGAGATGATCACCGCCACCGAAACGGATGCCTATGCCGCAGGGCGACTGCTGGGCCGCCGGGAGGGCGTGCTGGTGGGCATCTCCTCCGGTGCTGCTCTGTGGGCGGCTATTGAAGTGGCCAAACGCCCTGAGATGGCGGGCAAGACCGTGGTGGTGCTGCTGCCCGATACCGGGGATCGCTATCTGTCCACCGCCATGTTTGCGGAATAAGTGCTGCGGGCCGATGTGGGCATCGGCCCCTACGAGGTGTTTGCGGGTCATGCCGCAGGCGAGACCCCACAAGAAAGAATAACAGGAGCGCCCGATGGGCGCTCCTGTTTCAGTTTGTCAAAAACCTCGTAGAGTTTCGCCGCCTGGCGGCGAAATAAAATTAAAATCGTTTTCTCCGGCGACATGTGCGTCGGTGAAAACACTGCTCGGCCTGCAAACGTGCGAGTTGTCCGCATCGTATGGACAACGAGTGCGCTGCAGCAGGCCGTAAAAAACCTGTCGAAAAAGGCAAGCCTTTTCCGACAGGCACAAACAGGAGCGCCCGATGGGCGCTCCTGTTTGTGTATGCAGGAAATGTTGTCACGCTGCGGGCCTATCCTCACGCTTCTGTCAGGCCAGAGCAGCGGTGATAATGGCCATGGAATAGACCTCCATGGCGTTGCAGCCACGGGACAGGTCGTTGATGGGGGCGTTCAGACCCAGCAGGATGGGGCCGTAG
>JAZNQA010000028.1:0-6142 GCA_045589915.1 Candidatus Enterenecus sp. | reverse complement strand
GCGGCAAAGTGCTCGTGGGTGCAGGCGTCTACAAAGCGCAGGTCACCACTCATTTGGCAGCACCCGCCAGCTCCTTCTCCTGCTTGGCAAGCTGCTTGGCGTTGGCCAGCATGAGCTTGATGCGGTTCTCCTGATTGATCTTGGTGGCGCCGGGGTCATAGTCGATGGCCACAATGTTGGAGTTGGGGTAGTCGTCCTTCAGGCGGCGGATCATGCCCTTGCCCACGATGTGGTTGGGCAGGCAGCCGAAGGGCTGGGTGCAGACGATGTTGGGGGTGCCGGAGTGGATGAGCTCCAGCATCTCGGCAGTGAGCAGCCAGCCCTCGCCCATCTTGTTGCCCTCACCCAGATAGCCGGCGATAAGCTTGCGCAGATCCTCAAAGGTGCCGGGGGCACGGAAACCGCCCTTCTCCATGGCGGCGATCATGGCCCTCTGGCATTTCTCCACATAGCCCTTGAGGATCCGGCACACCTTCTTCTTGATCCACTTACCGCCGTAGATGCCCACATCCACCTCACGGTTGTAGATCTTGAAGATGATGAAGTCGGTCAGGCCGGGCACCACAGGCTCCGCACCCTCGGACAGCAGGAATTCCTCCAGATTGTTGTTGCCCAGCGGGGAGAACTTGACATAGATCTCGCCCACCACGCCCACACGCACCTTGGGCTCCCCCTCCACGGGGATGGCCTTGAGTGCGGCAACGATGTGGTCAAAGTAGGTCACCATGCTCTTGAAGGACAGACCACGACCGGCGGTCATCTCCTCCAGCAGGTAGCCCTCCAGCTCGTCGATGGTGCGGTCGGTCTCACCGGGGTTCACCTCATAGGGGCGCACCTGGTTGGCGCACTGGACGATGATGTCACCGTACATCATGGCGAACACCGCCTTGCGCATGGTGTTCAGGCCGAACTTGAAGCCGGGGTTGGATTCCAGGCCGGACAGGTTCAGGGAGATGACGGGGATATAGTCCAGCCCGGATTTCTCCAGCGCTTTGCGCAGCAGATGGATATAGTTGGAGGCACGGCAGCCGCCGCCGGTCTGGGTGATGAGCAGGGCCACCTTATGGGGGTCGTACTTGCCGCTCTTCACCGCATCAATGAGCTGGCCGATGACCAGCAGAGCGGGATAACAGGTGTCGTTATGGACATACTTCAGGCCCTCGTCCACGATGCCCCGATGGTTGGTGGTGAGCATCTCGATCTTGTAGCCCTCGGTCTCGAAAATGCGGGCGATGAGCCCGAAATGGACGGGCAGCATGGTGGGAAAGAGGATGGTATACTCCTCCTTCATCTCCTTGGTGAAGAGGAGACGACCGTCCTTGTCATATACTAACTGAGCCATAGTCCTCCTCCTTTCAGCCGTTGTGCTTATTGCGCTCGTCCATGGCGGCCATGAGAGAGCGCACACGGATTTTGACCGCGCCGAGGTTGCTGATGTCGTCGATCTTGAGCTGGGTATACAGCTTTCCGCCTTCTTCCAGAATGGAGCGCACCTCGTCGCCGGTGATGGCATCGGTGCCGCAGCCGAAGGACACCAGCTGGATGAGCTGCATATCGGGCTGGTCACAGATGTAGCGGGCAGCGTTGTACATACGGGCCTGGAAGGTCCACTGGTTGAGCACCTTGCGGGGGGCGTAGCCCACATGGTGGGCCACGGCGTCCTCGCTCACCAGCACGAAGCCGAAGGAGGTGACCAGATCGTTGATGCCATGGTTGATCTCCGGGTCCATGTGATAGGGGCGGCCCGCCATGACGATGATGGGGCGGCCCTCCTTGCGGGCCTGCTCGATGTAGGTGGCGCCGGTGGCACGGATGTCCGCCTTGTAGTCCTCATAGGCACGGTAGGCGGCACGGATGGCGGCCACGGCCTCCTTTTTGGGCACGCCGAAGGTGTCCATAAACCACTGGGAGCCGATCTTCTCGTAGTCTCTGGGGCGGTGGAGGCCGGCGTAGGGGAACAGGAAGCGGGTCTGGCGCAGGCTGGGCACGTTGGCGGCCAGCAGCTCGGGATAATAGGCCACCACCGGGCAGTTATAGCAGTTGTCCGACACCTTTTCGTCGAAGTTGTAGGACATACAGGGGTAGAAGATGGCATCCACCCCCTGCTCCACCAGCGCCTCCACATGGCCGTGAAGCAGCTTGGCGGGATAGCAGACGGTATCGGAGGGGATGGTGCGCTGACCCTTGATGTAGAGCTGGCGGGAGGATTCGGGAGAGAGCACCACCTCGAAGTTGAGGCGGGTGAACAGCTCAAACCAGAAGGGCAGGTTTTCGTACATATTCAGACCAAAGGGGATACCGATGCGGCCACGGGAGCCGTCCCCCTGACCCTTACCCTCCATGGAGCGCAGCTTCTTGTACTTGTAGGTGTACAGGTCGGGCAGCTCCAGCTTCTCCTTACCCAGAGGGCGGGAGCAGCGGTTGCCGGAGATGAAGCGGCGACCGCCATCAAAGGTGTTGACGGTGAGGGAGCAGTGGTTGGTGCAGCCGTTGCAGGTGACGGGCTTGGCGGTGTGGGCGAAGCTCTCCAGCGCCTCAGCATCCAGCAGAGCGGACTTGTCCAGCCCCATGTTGCGGGCGGCCAGAGCAGCGCCGAAGGCGCCCATGATGCCGGAGATGGTGGGGCGGGTGACGTTGCGGCCCAGCTCCTGCTCAAAGGCACGCAGCACCGCATCGTTATAGAACGTACCGCCCTGCACCACGATATTGCGGCCCAGATCATCGGCGCTGGCGGCACGGATGACCTTGTACACCGCATTCTTCACGATGGAGATGGACAGACCGGCGGAGATGTCCTCCACGCTGGCGCCGTCCTTCTGGGCCTGCTTCACCGAGGAGTTCATGAACACGGTGCAGCGGCTGCCCAGATTGACGGGCCGCCGGGCAAACAGGCCGATCTTGGCAAAGTCGGCAATGGTGTAACCCAGAGCACGGGCAAAGGTCTCGATAAAGGAGCCGCAGCCGGAGGAGCAGGCCTCGTTGAGCATAATGGAGTCCACGGCGCCGTTGCGGATCTTGAAGCACTTCATGTCCTGCCCGCCGATGTCGATGATGAAGTCCACATCGGGGTTGAAGTGGGCGGCGGCACGGTAGTGCGCCACCGTTTCCACCAGACCCAGATCACAGGAAAAGGCGTTCTTGATGAGATCTTCGCCGTAGCCGGTGACGGCGGAGCCCTTGATGGTGATGCGGTCGCCGCACAGACGGTAGATCTCCTTCAACTGCTCCAGCACAATGGCCACCGGGTTGCCCTGATTGGAGTGGTAGTACGTATAGAGCAGACCGCCGTTGGGGGCGATGAGGGCCATCTTGGTGGTGGTGGAACCGGCATCAATGCCTAAGTAAGCGTCGCCGGTGTAGGTGGCGATGTCCAGCTCAGGAGGGGTGGAGGCATTGTGGCGGGCCACAAAAGCATCGTACTCGCCCTGATTTTCAAAGAGGGGGGGCATGGTGTCCACGGTGGAGGTGGCGCTTTGGCTCTCCTCCAGCAGGCGCAGCAGCTCCTCAAAGGGGCGGGCCTCATAGTCGCCGGAACAGAGGGCTGCGCCCATGGCGGCGAAGCAGTCGCCGTCCTCGGGGAAAATGGCGTGCTCGCTGTCCAGCTGGAGGGTCTCCACAAAGCGCTCCCGCAGACCCATGAGGAAGTGGAGCGGGCCGCCCAAAAAGACGATCTTGCCCTTGAGCTCACGGCCCTGGGTGAGACCGGCCACGGTCTGATCCACCACGGCCTGGAAGATAGAGGCCGCCACGTCCTCCTTGCGTCCGCCCTGATTGAGAATGGGCTGGATGTCGCTCTTGGCGAACACGCCGCAGCGGCTGGCGATGGGGTAGATCTTCTCGTGCTTCAGGGACAGCTCGTCCAGCTCACCCACGGTGACGTTCATGAGGGTGGCCATCTGGTCGATGAAGGCGCCGGTGCCGCCGGCGCAGGAGCCGTTCATCCGCTCCTCCAGCGCGCCGCCGAAGAAGATGATCTTGGCATCCTCACCGCCCAGCTCGATGACTGCGTCGGTATCGGGGATGTAGGTATTCACCGCAGCGGCGGTGGCGTACACCTCCTGTACAAAGTCCAGACCGGCAGCCTTGGCCACACCCAGACCGGCCGAGCCGGTGATGACCAGCTTCACATTCTGCCCCTTGAGCATATGGTCAATGGAGCGCAGGGTCTCACAGGCCCGCTCACGGGTCTTGGAATAATGCCGCTCGTAGGAGCGGAACAGCAGCCTATCGCTCTCATCCAGCACCACGACCTTGACGGTGGTGGAGCCGATGTCGATACCTACTCGCAAGTCCATACTTTGCACCTTCCCAAAGAAAAAATCATCACTTTCGACAGAAAACAATCTATGATATTATACAGGAAACCCACTCTGTTTTCAATAGCGCATTGATGTATAAAGTGTAAATTACGACAAAAACAGCGGGATGTCTTCTGGAGCCACCGCTGTTTCACCGTGTATACGCCCCATACACAACAGAGGGAGGACCCGCTCAGGCGGGTCCTCCCTCTGTTGGCATCACGCTCCATCCGGCGCTTCATCCATCGGCGTGTTCTGCACCTATCGGGCCGACACATACGCCTCGTAGCCGTTGGCGATCAGCTCATCCCGCAGCCGCTCGGCATAGGAGCGGTTGCGGAAGGCACCCACCTGTACCCGATAGATGGTGTCGGAGGGGGCGTCATCGTCATCGCCGGACAGTTCCGCCGCCACATCACGGCGGAAGTCGTCCATGGTCTTGCCGTGCATGGGGAACCAGTGCTCCACGTCGGCGTGGCCGGAGGCGACGCCACGGCGGTAGCCCTCGGCGTGGCAGATCACCACGCCGTCCGCCGTGGGGTCAAGACCATACTGCCTGCACAGCATGGCGGTCAGCTCCACCGCCTCCCGGTACACGGCAGCGAAGTAGTCCCCGTCGCTCAGGTTGTCCTCGCAGATCTCAAAGCTGATGTGGGTGTTGTTGGCGCTGCCGCCGGAGGTTCCGGTGCCGGCGTGCCAGCCACGGTGATCCCACGGCAGGGTCTGGGCGGTGGCCACGGTGCCGTCCACCAGCTTGCCGATAAAGGCGTGGACACAGGCGGTGACGCCGGAACGGTTCCAATGGTTGCCGTTGCGGTTGACCCCCAGCCGCTCCAGCAGTTCCTCACGCCCCGCCGTGTCCCCCACCGGCTGGACATAACGGCGCAGGGTGGGGTTGTTTGCGCCGGTGGAGTGGAGCATCACGCCCTTGGGCACGATGGTGCGTCCCGCCTGATAGCAGTCACTCTCTGTCAAAATACAGGGCAGCAGTACCATTATTCCGCCCCCCTGTCCGTGTTTTTCTGTTCAGCAGCAGCGGCGGCGGCATCCACCTTGCCCTCGGTCACCACATAGGACACCACCGATACCAGCGACACCACTGCGCCTGCCACATCGGTGATGGCACCCTGATCCAGTCCAAACACCAGGGCCAGACCGGCCACAAAGCCGGCCACCGCTGTCCACAGCTTGCGGCTGGACAGCTTACGCTTCCATGTTTCCATTGTCATCTCTCCTTCTCACTCACAGTCCCGATAGGGGTCGGCAGCCTGCGCCCCCACCTCGATTTTCTTCACATTCTCCCGGCAGGATTTGTTCTGATACACGCTGACCGACACCCCGTAGGCCGCCCATACCGCCGAGATGAACGTGGTCAGATAGGGCAGGGTGCCGGTGAAACCCTGAGTAATGGCCAGCTCCACAAAGCCCAGCACCCGCCACGAAACCAGCCCCACCAGCATCGTTTCAAACAGCAGGATCCACTTGGAAAATTCCAATCCCTTCTTCTTCACAACGTCAGCGCCTCCTTGATGATCTTCAGATCCTCCTGATGCTCAGCGAGTTTGACCTCCACCACGGTGATGCGCTCCACCACATGGTTGTGCTTGTCCACCTTCTGCTCCAACTGTTCGATGCGGTAGCTGGTGAGCCGGTTGGCAGCCAGTATGCCGCCTAAACTGCCGATGGCGGTGCCCACAAGGGCAATGACCGCCACTACGATCTCTGTCATTGTTTTTCCCTCCTCTGACCGCCAAAAGAAAGGAATTCCATGTTGCCCATTTGCGTGCAATTTGGTATAATATTATTTACGAATTTTTAGGGCTCAGCCTTTGACTTTGGAGGTA
>JAZNQA010000027.1:0-15249 GCA_045589915.1 Candidatus Enterenecus sp. | reverse complement strand
GCCAAACAATGACAAAAAGCCGCGGGCCCGGAGGACCCGACGGCTTTTTTATGTAAGATCAATAGTTCTGCGCCTTGCGCTCGAAGTAGGAGCCGGGGTGGGCACAGACGGGGCACATCTTGGGAGCATCCTTGCCCACGGAGACATGACCGCAGTTGCGGCACACCCAGATGGTCTCCTCACCGGCGGAGAACACCAGATCGTTCTCAATGTTGCCCAGCAGCTTGAGGTAGCGCTCCTCATGTTCCTTCTCAATGGCGGCCACCATCTCAAACAGGGTGGCAAGGCGGTCAAAGCCCTCGGCCTTGGCGGTCTCGGCCATCTCCTTATACATGCAGGTCCATTCCTCGTTCTCACCGGCTGCTGCCGCCTTCAGGTTCTCGGCGGTGGTGCCGATGCCGCCCAGCTCCTTGAACCACATCTTGGCGTGCTCTTTCTCGTTGTTGGCGGTCTCCTCGAAGATGGCGGCGATCTGCTCGTAGCCGTCCTTCTTGGCCTTGCTGGCAAAGTAGCTGTACTTGTTGCGTGCCTGGCTCTCACCGGCGAATGCGATCCACAGGTTGGCCTCAGTCTTGCTGCCCTTAAATTCCATCATAACTCCTCCTTAAACAATAATGATTCTTCTTTAAGTGATTTAAGTTTAGCATATCCAAAACAAAAACACAAGAGGAAAATGTAAAATTTCTGATTAAAATTTTGGAGAGTGTGCATACTACTTCATGTGAGTAACCGAATGAAACGCAGGAGGAACAGCAATGAAGAAATATCTTGCACTTGCAATGGCTATGGTTTTGGCAATGGGTCTGTTGGGGTGTTCCCGGCGGGAAGAACCTTCTCACTCACCGGAAGCAAGTCCCAGCGCTACCGTACCCGGCAGCACTGCACCCAATGATGCCACCGAGGGAGGCGGTGCTGGCGGTACCAACGACCAGAACAACGACGGTACGCCTGATGCCACCCCCGATCCCAGCGACCGTGTGTCCGGCAATGGTCTGCTGGACGACATGGGTGAAGCGGTGAGCGACATGCTGGAAGGCGGCGGCAATGGCCAGCAAAACGGTGGTAACGCTGCGGGCAACGGAATGAGCGGCGGCGGACAGGGTGCCGGTGGCGCCGGTCAGGGCGGCACTACCGGCGGTCAAGGTGCTGGCGGGGCTGGTCAGGGTATGACCGGCAGCGGACAGGGCTAAAGCAAGAATAGAACAGGACGACGGTGCAGCTCAAATCTGCCTCCGCCGTCCTGTTTTGTTATTTCAGTTCGAAGCCTATGTACTTTTCCATGGTGTCCAAATGGCCAATGCCGCCGGGCTCTTCGCCTACCTTGTAGAAGCCGTGGCTTTCGTAGAACTTTTTCGCCCGGATGTTCTCCGGCGCACAGCGCAGACGGATGTAGTGCCGCCCTTGCTCACGGTAGGCCGCAATGGCCTGACCCAAAAGCTGAACGCCCAAACCCTTAGAACGAAAATCTGGACACATATAGAAGAAGGGGATGCGTCCGATGCCCGCTTCCGCCTCCTGCTGCCAGTCCATTTGCAGTACGCCCACAAAGGTGCCGTCCGCATAGGCGGCCAGAACACTGTCGGGAGCGTGGTCGCAGTTGCGCTGGGCGTGGGCCAGGAAGCTGGCACCATCGAAACCGTCCATGGTACCATGGCTGGCCAGCCACCCATCCTTGCGGGCAGCGAGGTAGACGTCGCTTTGGGCAGGGAGGGAGAGCGGACGGAAATAGAGGGCGGTAGCCATCATATTGCGCACCACATCGTCATTGGACAGGTCGCTGCGGTGGGGGAATGTGGCCAATTCGCCCAGATGGCTGGAATCGCCGTAATACTCCACGGTCACTTGACCGCCTTCCACCTTGAGGCGGGACACGCTGGTGTTGTCACCCAGGGGAATGTCACCCGCCTGCTCGATGGGCAGACCCAGCCAGCGGGCAATGCCGAAGCGGATGGCGGTGCCATGGGAAACCACCGCCACCGTCTGGTTGGGGTGAGCCTGCGCAATATGCTCCACGGCACGGCAGAAGCGCTCCTGCAGACCAGGAAAAGTGTCGCCACCGTTTACATACCATGCGGGGTCGCAGTGGAGGAATGCTGACATCTCTGCGGTCTCCTCGTGGAGCACATCGCCCCAGGTGCGGTCTTCCCAGCGGCCCATATTGACTTCCCGCAAATCGGGAACCAGTCGGAGCGGGAGCCCCTTGGGACGGCAGACAGCCTGCGCCGTGGTCATGGTTCGGTACAGGTCGCTGGAATAGACGGCATCCACATGGATGTCACGGAATCGCTGCTCCAACCGCTCAATGTGCTGATAGCCTTTCACGGTGATGAGGCTGTTGTACCATCCGTGGCAGCGGCGGTAGAGGTTGCCCTCTGCCTGAGCGTGCCGGATGAGATAGATCGTTGTCATGGGGTTCGCTTCTTTCGTGTGTAAATTACCAAGGCTTTACAGCGCCTGTCAGCTCTGTGATTGAGGACAGACCCTGGCGGGCAGCAAGCTGCTCCAGACCGTCCCGTACATGGATGGGAGCGAAGGGGTCGGCGAAGCAGGCGGTGCCCACGGCTACGGCGGTGGCACCGGCCAGCATGAGCTGGGCGGCATCGTCGCCCTTGGCCACACCGCCCATGCCAAGAATGGGCAGATCGACGGCGGAAGCAACTTCCCACACCATGCGGACAGCCACAGGCAGCACCGCAGGGCCGGACAGACCGCCGGTGTTCATTTTCAGAATGGGGCGGCGAGTGTTTACGTCGATGCGCATACCACGCAGGGTGTTGATGAGGGAAAGAGCATCAGCTCCGGCACCGGCTACGGCACGGGCGATCTCGGTGATGTCGGTGACATTGGGGGAGAGCTTCACCATCACGGGGACGGTGGAGTGGCGCTTGGCCATTTCGGTCACTTCGGCAGCCAGTTCAGGCTTGGTTCCGTAGGCCAGACCACCTGCCTTAACGTTGGGGCAGGAGATGTTGACCTCGATCATGTCCACACCGGCGGCAGACAGCTTTTCGCACATCTCGCCGTATTCCTCCGGGGTGTTGCCCGAAATGTTGGCGATGACCTTCAGATCATACTGGCGCAGGAAGGGCAGTTCGGTTTCGATAAAGGCGTCCACGCCGGGGTTTTGAAGACCGACGGAGTTGAGAATGCCCATGGGAGTTTCTGCGATGCGGGGGGGAGGGTTGCCCTCACGGCGGGCGGCGGTGAGACCCTTCACGCAGATGCCGCCCAGCTCGGACAGGTCATAGAGCTGACCGTACTCCCGACCGAAGCCGAAGGTGCCGGAGGCCACAACGATGGGATTTTTCAGCTCCACACCGGCCAGATTGACCGACATATTTACGGTGTTGCTCATGTCCAATCCACCTCCCTGGCGTCAAATACGGGGCCGTCCTTGCAGGCGTGCTTGTGGCGGCCGTCAGCGGTCTTGCAGGCGCACACGAGGCAAGCGCCGATGCCGCAGCCCATGCGCTCCTCCATAGATACCTGACAGGGGACGCCGAATTCCTCGGCAACACGGGCCATGGAGCGCAGCATGGGCTTGGGTCCGCAGGCCAGAACGGCGGTGAAGCCGCTGTCCTTCTCCAGCTCCTGCCGCACCAGCGCATCCACAAAGCCATGGTGGCCGAGGGAGCCATCATCGGTGGCGATGCGGACGCCGGCGCACACCTTGGAGAAGTCCTCCAGCAGCATGGTGTTCTGCTGAGAACGGAAGCCTAAAATGGCCACGTTGTCATGTCCGCCGTGCACGGCGCAGCCCAGCATGGGGGGCACGCCGATGCCGCCGCCCACCAGCAGGTAACGGCCGTCCGGCTCCATGGTGAAGCCATGCCCCAGCGGGCCGAGAATATCCAGCGTTTCACCCACGGAGCGCTGAGTCAGCCAATGGGTGCCCTCGCCACGATCCTCAAATACCATGCGGATGAGATCACGCTCGGCAGACCAGTTGCAGATGGAGATGGGACGGCGGAGCAGGTTGCCCTCGCCGCATTTTACATGGACGAATTGTCCGGGGGTGGCGATCTGGGCGGCCATGCCCATGCTCTCAAAGGTCATGGAAACGGCGCCGGAGGACAGATGGTTGACCTCCAGGATCTTGCAGTTTTGTCCCACAGTCATGTGGCGGCACTCCTTCGTGTTACAGAATAGTGATATGCTGCTTCAGCTCGTCCCGCATCTGTTCGGCGGCGGCACGGGCGGCCTCCTGATAGTCCTGACCGTCATGGCCGGTCTTTTTCCAGGCACACATGATGGAGCGGGATGCGTTGATGATGGCGCCACGGCCCAGCTCATCAAAGGCATAGCGCACGTCGGCGGCGGTGCCACCCTGAGCGCCGTAACCGGGCACCAGGAAGAACACATTGGGCAGACGGCGGCGCAGATCCTTCAGCACGGAGGGGTGAGTTGCGCCCACCACGGCGCCCAGCGCCTGATAGCCGTACTTGCCGGCAGTGTCCTTGCCCCAGCGGGCAATGAGGTCGCCCATGACGGTGTACACCACACGGTCACCGGCCACCATGTCCTGCAGCTCTACGGAGGAGGGGTTGGAGGTCTTAGCCAGCACAAAGGCGGACTTGTTCTGAGCGGTGCATACATCAAGGAAGGGCTTGATGGCATCGGAGCCCATGTAGCCGTTCAGGGTCACGCAGTCGGCATCAAAGGAGGAGCAGGCAGCGGAGCCCACCAGAGTGGAGCCCATCCAGCCCTCGGCATAGGCGGTGGCGGTGGTGCCGATGTCGCCCCGCTTGATGTCGGCAATGACGTAGAGACCCTTCTCCTTAGCATAGGCAATGACATCCTCCAGCACCTTCATGCCACGCCAGCCCAACATCTCAAAATAGGCAGCCTGAGGCTTGACGGAAGGCACCACGTCGTACAGCGCATCAATGAGACCACGGTCAAACTCGGAAATGGCCTCGGCTGCGGCCTCCAGCGTTTCGCCATAACGGTCAGTGTACTTTTTCAAAATGTGAGGGGGAACATACTCCACACGGGCGTCCAGACCGGCCACGGTGGGATTCTTCTTTTCTTTGATTTTGTCCTGAAGTACGTCAAACGACATGGCTTAATCCTCCTGATAGATAATGGTTCCGTTGGTGATGGTGTATTTTACTTTTCCCTTGACGGTGCGCCCGTGGAAGGGGGTGTTGCGGCCCTTGGAGGCGAAAGCCTCCCGGTCAATGACCCATGCTTCGTCAGGGTCGAAGATGACCACATCGCCGTCAGCCCCCGGTGCCAAGCTGCCCTTGCCGATCCCGATCAGGGCGGCAGGGGAGGCGGTCATCAGCTCGATGACACGGGAAAGCGACAGCTCGCCGCTGTGGTACAGCCCTGTGAGGGACAGGGCAAGGGAGGTTTCCAACCCCACCATGCCGCTGGGCGCTTCGGGCAGGGGCTTGGCCTTTTCATGGGCACAATGAGGAGCGTGGTCGGTGACCAGCGCATCAATGGTGCCGTCCTTCAAGCCGTCCAGAATAGCCTGCACATCTGCGGGGGTGCGCAGGGGAGGATTCACCCGTGCCATCGTACCCTGACGGAGCACTTCGTCCTCGGTGAGGGTGAAGTACTGGGGGCAGGTTTCGCAGGTGATGGACACCCCACGGGCCTTGGCCTGCCGTACGATGTCCACCGATTTGCCGGTGGAGATGTGGCAGATGTGGACGTGACCGCCGGTCTCCTCCGCCAGCATGGCATCCCGCATCACCTGCAGCTCCTCCGCAATGGCGGGACGGCCGGGCAGACCGAGCTGACGGGAGACTGCACCCTCATTGACCGCATAATTCTGCACCATGTCCCGATCCTCGCAGTGATCCAGCAGGGGCAGACCCAGCTGCTTTGCGGTGAGGATGGCTTGCCGCAGCAGGGCAAGGTTCTGGACGGGGACGCCATCGTCAGTAAAGGCGGGAACGCCCGCTTCTTTCAGGGCCGCAAAGTCGGTGAGCTGTTCGCCTTTCTGTCCCACGGTGACCGCACCGGCGGGCAGCACGTTGATGCCGGTATTTGCCGCCTTGTCCCGTACCACCTTTACAATGTCAGGGCTGTCGGTGGCGGGACGGGTATTGGGCATGGCCACCAGGGTGGTCACGCCGCCCCTGGCGGCAGCGGCGCAGCCGGTCGCCACCGTTTCTTTCTCTTCAAAACCCGGCTCTCTCAGATGGACGTGGAGATCCACCAGACCGGGAGCCACCACCAAGCCGGACGCATCAATGACATCAGCCCCATCAGCCGTAAGGTTTTGACCGATGGTTTCGATGCGGCCGTCTGTGATGAGCACATCCGCTACGCAGTCTAACCCGCTGGCAGGGTCGATGACCCGACCGCCTTTGATCAAAAGCTGCCGCAAAAGCGCCACCTCCGAATGATTGTATTCATACTATTATATCGTACCTTGGCAGTCTGCGCAATGAGAAAATACGAAAAATAAGCACAACAAGGCGCGAACCCCAAAGTGGGTTCGGGCGCGTGCGTTATGGTACAAGTAAGCCTGTAAGCCGGGTTCTGGCATGTAAGACAGCCATCTATCTAGGCGTGCCGTTGCCGACACGCTCCAGCCACCTCCTAAACGCAGCCGGGCCGGCCTGTTGCGTTACCACGGTGTTGCTCCGGATAGAGTTTACAGCGATGAGCAGTTCCCAGTCATCGGGCGGGCGCTTATCTCCGCCTTTCCACCCTTACCAACCGCTGACAGGCAGCAATTGGCGGTATATCTCTGTTGCACTTTTCCTGAAGTCGCCTTCGGCGGGCGTTACCCGTTATCCTTGCCCTGTGGAGCCCGGACTTTCCTCATGAACGGCCTTTGGGCCAGTCCACGCGGCTGTCCAGCTTACTTGCAAACCGATTTTACTTCAACTTTCGGTGATTGTCAAACAGAGGTTGATGGGGTATAATGACTGAATAGGACTGAGCACGAAACTGACAGGAGGTCATGGCGATATGGAGTCGATCTTACAGGAATATATTTCGTCGCTGAGAGGGAAACGGGTGGCGGTGATCGGCATCGGCATATCCAACACACCGCTCATCGAAAAGCTGCTGGAAGGCGGCGTGTCCGTTCTGGGCTGCGACAAGCGGGAACGGGACAAATTTGACGGATTGATCGAAAAGCTGGAGCAAAAGGGACTGGAGGTCTGCCTTGGGGCGGACTATCTGGAGCATCTGGACGGAGTGAATGTGATCTTCCGCACCCCCGGTATGCGCCCCGACCTCCCCCAATTGGTGCGTGCCATCGAGGGCGGTGCGGAGCTGACCTCTGAGATGGAGGTATTTCTCGCTCTGTGTCCCTGCCGCATCATTGGCGTGACCGGCTCGGACGGCAAGACCACCACCACCACTGTCATTGCCGGTCTGCTGAAAGCGGCTGGGTACCGCACCTTCGTGGGCGGCAACATCGGCCATCCGCTGCTGTGTGAGGTGGACGATATCCGCCCCGATGACATGGTGGTGCTGGAGCTTTCCTCCTTCCAGCTCATCACCATGAAGCAAAGCCCCAGTATTGCGGTGGTTACCAATCTTTCCCCCAACCACCTGGATGTACACAAGGACATGGCGGAATATGTTGACGCCAAGCGCAACCTGTTTGCCTATCAGGATGCCTGTGACAAGGTGGTGCTCAATGCCGACAACGACATCACGGCGGGCTTTGCCCGTGAGGCGAAGGGCGAGGTTACGCTGTTCAGCCGCCAAAATTCCCTGGAGCGTGGTGTGTGCCTAAAGGGAAATGTGGTATACTATCAGGGGCGTGCCATACTGGATGCTTCTGATATTCTCATACCCGGTGTACACAATCTGGAGAATTACATGGCCGCCATCGCAGCGGTGGATGGCTTAGTGCCCGATGAGGTGATTCGGGAGTTTGCCCGCACGTTCGGCGGCGTGCCCCACCGCATCGAGCTGGTGCGTGAGCTGGATGGTGTGCGCTACTACAACGATTCCATTGCCTCCAGTCCCAGCCGTACCATTGCCGGCCTGCGCTCCTTCAAGCAGAAGGTCATCCTCATCGCCGGCGGCTATGATAAGCACATTCCTTATGGTGTGATCGGGCCGGAGATCACCCGTGCGGTGAAGACCCTGATTTTAGTGGGTGCCACCGGCCCGAAGATCAAAGAGGCCGTGCTTTCGACCCCTGACTATCAGGAGGGGCAGCCCGCTATCGTGGACTGTGGTTCCCTCAAGGAAGCGGTGGAAGTGGCCCGCAGCGTGGCACACACGGGCGATGTGGTGATTCTGTCCCCCGCCAGCGCTTCCTTTGACCAGTTCAAGAATTTTGAGGAGCGGGGCAACACCTTCAAAGAGTTTGTCCGTCAACTGTAAGCGATCACTGTCCCCGTTGGGAAGGAAGTGTATTTGGACACATGGAAATGCAAGCGATGTTAAAGCGGCTGTGCTCCGTGGGCGCACCATCCGGCTTCGAGCGGCCTGCGGCGCTGATTGCCCGTGAACTGCTGGAACCTTTGGTGAATGAGGTTTGGCTGGATCGACTGGGCAATCTCATCGGTGTGCGCCGCTGCGGTAAACCCAATGCCCGAAAGCTGCTGCTGGATGCCCATCTGGACGAGATCGGTCTGGTGGTCACCGGGATCGAGAACGGCTTTTTGCGCTTTGGCGCCATCGGCGGGGTGGATCCCCGTATGCTGCCCGACCGGGAGTTGACCATCCTCACCGAGCCACCGCTGTTCGGCGTGGTGGCTTGCTTGCCGCCCCATGTGCTGTCCGCCGAGGATAGGGAAAAAGCGCCCCCCATTCAGAATTTCTATGTGGACACCGGGCTGACTCAAGAGGAAGCGGAGCGCCTCATCCCCATTGGTACGCCCATGGTGTTTCGTGATACCTTTACGCCGCTGGGGGAGAACCAGCTTTCCTCCAAGGCCATGGATGACCGTGCCTGTTTTGTGACCTTACTGCGGACGCTGGAGCTTTTGCAGGGCAGGGAACTGGATGTGGATGTCTACGTCATGGGCAGTACCAGAGAAGAGGTGGGAGACGGCGCTGTGGTGGGCACTCGTGCGGTGAATCCCGACTTCTGCGTGGCGGTGGATGTGACCCACGGCAAAACGCCCGATAGCCCGGCTGACTGCACCATCACCATCGGCGGCGGCCCTGCCATTGGTATTGGCCCCAACATGACCCGCTGGATGACCCGGCGGATGTTTGAGAAAGCGGAAGCGGCGGGCATCGCTGTACAAAAAGAAGTCATGGGCGGAAACACCGGCACCAACGTATGGAGTATGCAGATCTGCAACGAAGGGATCGCCACCTCGGTGGTGTCTCTGCCGCTGAAATATATGCACACCCCCGTGGAAACGGTTGACATCAATGACATGGAGCAGCTTGCGCAGCTTTTGGCCGCCTTTACGGTGGATCTCGGAGAGGAGGGCGGCCCCGTATGCTGAATACGCTCAAAACCTTATGTGAGCTGTCCGGCGTGTCCTCGTGGGAGGACGAGGTGCGCAGCTATATCAGAAGTCGGGTGGAGCCCTATGCCGACAGTATCCGTACCGACGCCATGGGCAACCTCATTGTGTTCAAAAGGGGTGCGAAGGCTGCCGAAAACCGGCTGATGGTATGCGCCCACATGGACGAGGTGGGGCTGATCGTCAAGTCTATCACCGAGAAAGGGTATTTGAAGTTTGACTGCGTGGGCGGTGTTGACCGCCGTGTGCTGCTGGGCAAGCGTGTAGCTGTGGGTGACGGTAAAGCGACCGGCATCATCGGTCTGAAAGCAATTCATATGACCACTGCTGAGGAGCGCAAGCGAGTACCCAAGCTGGAGGATTACTATATCGACATTGGTGCAAAGGATAAAGAAAGCGCCGAAAAGCTGGTGAATGTGGGCGATTGCGCCGTGTTTGTCAGCGATGTGGTGGAGTTTGGAACCGGTATGCTCAAGGCGAAAGCCATTGACGACCGGGTGGGCTGCGCCATCATGATCAAGCTGTTGGAAGAGGAACTTCCCATGGATTGCACCTTTGCCTTCACCGTGCAGGAGGAAGTGGGTACCCGTGGCGCATTCGGAGCTGCGTTCTCTGTAACGCCGGAGATCGCTCTGGTGCTGGAAGGTACCACCGCCGCCGACCACCCTGCGCTGGACGAGCATTGTCAGGTGTGCTGGCCGGGGAAAGGCCCTGTGATCTCGTGGATGGACGGCAGTGCCGTCTATGACCGTGAGCTGTTTGAGCTGCTTCGGGCATTGGCGATCCAACATGATGTGCCGTGGCAGATGAAGCACTATCTGGCCGGAGGCACCGATGCCGGAGCCATCCAGCGCACCAAAGAGGGTGTGCGGGTCACCGGCATTTCCGCTGCCGTCCGTTATCTCCATGCGCCCAGCAGCGTGGCCAACATTTCCGATATGGAGCATATGCTCACCCTGGCACGGTTGTTTATCCATGCCGTGGCGGACAAGGACTGACGGGAGGAACAGGATATGGATATGTTTAAGACCTTCACGGAGCTGGTATCCGCCTTTGGGCCCTCCGGCGCAGAAACAGAGATTTCTGAGCTCATCGAAAAACTGGCCGCTCCTTACTGTGACGAGATCAGGCGGGATACGTTGGGCAATCTCATTTGCCGCAAAAAGGGCAGCGGCCCCAGGGTGATGTTCTCCGCTCACATGGACTCCATCGGTCTGGTGGCCACCCACATTGACGAAAAAGGATTTGTCCATGTAGGTGCCATCGGCGGTGTTACCCCTGCCAATGTGCTGTATGCCCCGGTGCGCTTTCGGAACGGCACCTGCGGCATGATCGGTGCGGAAGTGGGTGCCGATGTGTCCAAGCTGAAAGTGGCCGATCTGTTTATCGACATCGGCGCTTCCGACAGGAGAGAGGCGGAAAAGCTGGTCTGCGTCGGGGATGTGGCGGTATACCATACGCCCACCATGCGGGCTGGTGAGCGGGTGATTTCTCCTTATACCGATGACCGCATCGCCTGTCTGGTGCTGCTCATGGCAATGGAGCGGATGGGACAGACTGACAACGACCTGTATTTTGTCTTCTCTGTGCAGGAGGAGCTGGGTCTGCGTGGCGCAAAGACTGCCGCATGGGGCGTAGACCCCAATTACGGTATCGCCGTGGATGTCACCCCTGCCGACGATCAGCCCGGCTCCAAGCATCTGGTGAGCAGCGTGTGCGGCGGTGGAGCTGCCGTCAAGGTAATGGACGGCTCAGTGATCTGCCATCCCAAGATGGTGGATATGCTGATGGAACTGGCGCAGGAACAGGGCATCAAAGCCCAGCGTGATGTGATCCGTGCCGGCGGCACCGACGCCGGAGCCATTCACCTGACCCGTGGCGGTGTGTACACCGGCGGCATTTCCATCCCTTGCCGCTATGTTCATACCCCTGCCGAGATGGTGGACATGAATGATGTGCAAGCCTGCGCCGATTTGGTGGCAGCCTTCGCAGAAACCAAGCTAGAGAAAGAGTGTTAAGTAATATGCCTTTACAGTTTTCGGAGCGTGTGAAAACCTTGGCCGCCCAAGCGGAGGCGGGATTGAAGGAGCAATTTGCCCGCATTGACGCCGTGGCAGAGTACAATACCCAGCGGGTGCTGGCGGCCTTCCGCAGTCACCGGGTAGCGGAAGCCTATTTTGCCGGCACCACCGGCTACGGCTATGATGATCTGGGTCGGGACAAGCTGGATCTGATCTACGCCGACCTGTTCGGCACGGAGGATGCACTGGTGCGTATCGGCTTTGTGAACGGGACCCATGCCATTTCGGCGGCGCTGTTCGGTGTGCTGCGGCCGGGGGATGTGCTGGTGTCCGCTGTGGGTGCGCCCTACGATACGCTGCTGGGTGTCATCGGTGTGGCGGACAAGGGAACCGGCTCGCTGAAGGATTTTGGCGTGGGCTATCGTCAGGTGGAGCTGACGGCGGAGGACACCCCGGATTTGGAGGGGCTGGCCCGTGCCGTCCGTGAACCCAACGTAAAAGCGGTGCTCATTCAGCGCTCAAAGGGTTACTCCACACGGGCCTCCCTGTCAGTTGACGAGATTGGCGAGATGTGCGCCATCATCCGTGCCAACAATCCCGATGTGGCCATCTTGGTGGACAACTGCTACGGTGAGTTTGTGCAGGAAAAAGAGCCTACCCATGTGGGTGCAGACTTGGTGGTGGGCTCCCTCATCAAGAATCCCGGCGGCGGCATCGCCCCTACCGGGGCTTATCTGGCCGGACGGCATGACCTCATCGAGGGCGCCGCCATGCGCCTGACCTGTCCGGGCATCGGTAAGGAGTGCGGCTCCACGCTGGGCAATAACCGTCTGCTCTATCAGGGGCTGTTCATGGCACCCCATACGGTGGCACAGGCAGTCAAAACAGCGGTGTTCGGCGCAAAGATCATGGAGCTGCTGGGATACCAGACTGAGCCGGCCTCTGATGCGGTGCGCCACGATATTATCCAGATGATCCATTTGGGCGGCCCGGAGGCGGTAAAGCGCTTCTGTAAGGGCATCCAGTCCGGCGCCCCCGTGGATTCCTATGTCACGCCGGAGCCCTGGGATATGCCCGGCTACGACTGTCAGGTCATCATGGCGGCGGGCGCTTTCGTTCAGGGTGCATCTATCGAGCTGTCTGCGGATGCGCCCATGCGTGAGCCGTACACGGTATATCTTCAGGGCGGCCTGACCTACGAATCGGGCAAGGCCGGCGTCATGCTGGCGGTGGAGGAGCTGCTGCGGTAATAGGTCGAGCTGCCGGATACATACAGTGCCCTGAAGGGGGTGACTGTTGTGATGTCCCGTCGCTGGATCCACCGAAGGGTGTTTCGTCCCCGCAAACGAAAAGTTCCGCCGTTTCTGGTGCCCGCTCTGGTGGTGCTGGGGGTGAGCATCGGATTCTTCCGGATGATCTCTGCGGAGCTGCGCCCTATCATCAAAACGGTGGCGATCAGCCAATCCACCAATTTGATGTCCACGCTCATCAGCAGCACGGTGGATGACTGCCTGTCGGCCAATGGGCTGAGTTACTCGGATTTTATTACGATGGAAACGGATGGGGGCGGCAAGGTCACTTCCTTGACAGGGATGCCTGCACAAAACAGCCGCTTCAAGCGGCAAGTGCTGGAGATCCTTGCCCAGCGGCTGGAGCAGATTTCCGCCGACGAGCTGTCCATCCCCATTGGTACGCTGACAGGGAAACTGCTGCTGTCCGGCGTTGGGCCCAACATTCGGGTCAAGGTTCACGCAGTGGGCGATGTCACCGCCCAGTACCGAAATGCCTTTCAATCTGCCGGTGTGAATCAGACCCATCACGGCGTCTATCTCGATATTACCGCTACGGTGTACCTGCTCATTCCGGGGGAGATCATTCCCGTTACCGTGACGGACAGCGTGTGCGTGGCAGAAACCATCATCCTGGGCGAGGTGCCGTCCACCTACATACACATGGACAAGGGAGAAAGCTGATATGACAGATCGGGAACAGATCGAACAGCTGAAACAAACGCTCAATGAGCATAATTATAACTATTATGTGATGGATGCCCCCACCATCTCGGACTTTGAGTACGACCGGCTGCTGCGGCAGCTGGAGGAGCTGGAAGGTGCCCATCCCGACCTCGTCACGCCCGATTCTCCCACCCAGCGAGTGGGCGGTAAGGCGCTGGACAGCTTTCAGCAGGTGACCCATCGTGTGCCGCTGCAAAGCCTTCAGGATGTGTTCTCGCCGGAGGAACTGCTGGACTTCGACCGCAAGGTGCGGGAGATCGCCGGTCGTGTGGAATATTTAGTGGAGCCCAAGGTGGATGGGCTGTCCGTAGCGCTGGAATATGAGAACGGTGTGTTTGTCCGTGGAGCCACCCGTGGCGATGGGCGAGTGGGGGAGGATGTGACGGAAAACCTCCGCACCATCAAATCCATCCCCATGAAGCTGGAAAACGCTCCTGCCACCCTCATCGTGCGTGGTGAAGTCTATATGCCCCGCAAGATCTTCCTGCGGCTCAATGAGGAGCGGGAGCTGCGTGGCGAGCCGCTGCTGGCCAATCCCCGCAACGCCGCCGCAGGCTCCATGCGGCAATTAGATCCCAAGGTGGCCGCTTCCCGTGGGCTGGATATGGTGGTTTTCAATGTGCAATATTCGGACGGAGACACCTTTGAAACAGACAGCGCCAGTCTGGACTGGCTGCGCTCCCTGCGCTTCAAGGTGGTGGACTACATCTGCTCCGATGATATGTCAGATGTCCGGCGGCACATCATAGAGCTGGGGGATCAGCGAGAGAAATACCCCTTTGATATTGACGGGGCGGTTGTAAAGTTAAACAGCTTGTCAGAGCGCATTGCACTTGGAGAAACGGCAAAGTTTCCCCGCTGGGCTGCGGCCTATAAGTACCCGCCTGAGCAGAAGGAGAGTGTTGTGCGGGACATTGTGGTGCAGGTGGGGCGCACCGGCGTGCTCACCCCCAAAGCGGTGGTGGAGCCGGTGCGTTTGGCGGGCACAACGGTGACCAATGCCACCCTGCACAATCAGGATTTTATCACCGATAAGGACATTCGCATTGGAGATACCGTCATCGTCCAAAAGGCGGGGGAAATTATCCCGGAGATCGTGTCCGTGGTGAAAGAAAAGCGTCCACAGGGGACAGAGCCATATCTGCTGCCCGAAGTTTGCCCGGTATGCGGTGCGCCGGTAGCCCGTGATGAGGAGGGTGCACACATTCGCTGCACCGGCGCAGAGTGCCCCGCCCAACTGCTGCGCAACCTGGCCCACTTTGCCAGCCGTGATGCTATGGACATCGAGGGTCTGGGTCCTGCTGTGGTGGAGGCATTGGTGGGGGCTGACTTGGTCAAGACTCCCGGCGACCTGTACCATTTGGACGGCGAGCAGATTGCAAGGCTGGATCGCATGGGCGAAAAATCGGCGGACAACCTGCTGGCCGCCATTGAACGGTCAAAACAAAATGATTTGTCCCGATTGCTGTACGCCTTCGGTATTCGTCAGGTGGGGCAGAAGGCAGGCAGGATCCTGGCACAAAAGTTCGGCACGCTGGATGCGTTGGCGCAGGCCACAGAGGAGGAATTGACCGCCATCAATGACATCGGCGGCATCACTGCCCGATATGTGACGGAGTGGTTTGCATCCCCCCAGAGTCGGCATCTCATCGAGGTGCTGAAGGAGGCAGGCGTGAACATGACCAGTCTGGCGGAGCCGGTGGATGACAAGCTGGCAGGTATCACCTTTGTACTCACCGGCGAACTGACCGCCTATTCCCGCAAGGAAGCGGGGGAGAAGCTGGAAGCGCTGGGGGCCAAGGT